>JAIETZ010000003.1:0-338865 GCA_019744775.1 Candidatus Obscuribacterales bacterium | reverse complement strand
AATCCGGCAACTAACAATTTTTTGACAATCACTCTAAAATGCAGGTTATCGACAAGGGCTGTTACACCGCTTTCAGGTTTCAAAAACGGTTCTGTTTCACCGTTTTCTTCGTATCCTAGACGGCGGTACCAGGCTAGCAATTCGTCGCGCGGAGAGAGAACGGAACCTCTGGCCGTGTGACAGCCAAACACTTTAGTGGCATGCTCTTCTGCAGCTGCGAACAGTTGTTTGCCGACTCCTTTGCTCTGCAAATCAGGATCAATTGCCAACATCCCCAAGTAAGCTTGTCCGTTTTTCAAGTTATCTACGCAAATACATCCTGCTAGCATCTTGGAACCGTTCTCTTCTATTTCCGCTACCAACAGTGCCTGATCTTCATTCTTGAGAATTCCGTGCAATTGCTCAATTGTAATTCTTGGTCCTTTTACCAGACTATACTCATTAGTCCAAGAACCTGTTGCCTTACCGCCACGATAGGCGTACTGAATAATTCTTTCCAAATGTACTACATCATTCTCAACAGCCAATCTAGTTTGCACTTTTCACCGCCTTGTCACGTTCCTGAATTAGCTGCGCAATTACGCTTATGGCAATTTCTTGTGGATGATTACTGCCGATATCTATACCTATCGGACAATAAAATGCATTTTGCATCTCTGCCGGCAACCCAGCTTCCAGGACATCCTTTTTCAAACGCTCAGCTTTTGCCTTACTGCCAATTACACCAAGATAAGGGAATTTCCTGCCTTGCTTGAGGATTTCCAAAAGTATTGGCTTGTCTGTTGTATGTCCCATGGTAATGCACATAACAAACGAATCCTCGTCAAGCGATTTCACCATGTCCGGCATATTGGGGGACAGCACAGTTTTTAGTTTCGCTGTTTTGGGCAACTTGTCCAGCCATTCTTGGCGAGGATCAATACAGGTGACATGACAATCAAGTTTGACTAACAAATCAATTAGCGCATTTGCCACATGCCCGGCGCCGAATATGACAATCTTCCACGTATTTAAGTTATATGGCTCAAAAAACAATTTCATTGAGCCGCCACAGGTCATTCCTATATCGCGATCCAGCGCCCAATTTACGAACTTTGTTTCGCGACCATTCTCGCTATTGAGCATCGACTGCGCTTCTTCAATAGCTCTCTTCTCCACCTTGCCGCCGCCGACAGTGCCCAAGTAGTGACCTTCCGATGTAACCAGCATTTTGGAACCGCTGTCTTGAGGCACACTTCCTTGCACATCAACGACGGTGACGGCAACAAATGGAACGCCGCTTTGCAGTAGCTCTTGCAATTTTTCAAAAAAGCTACCCGATTCGGCTTTCATCTCTTACACCTATTTGGCAGCGCCGACAGTTTTCTTGCTGTAATGTGTCATTCGCATCAATATTTCTTCGCTTGTCGCCGGCATTTTCAATCGTGGGATTTCGCCGTTTGAAATAAACGACAACGCATGTTTAACAGCTGTCCAGACTGAAATACCGAGAAGCAACGGCGGTTCACCTACAGCCTTGCTGGCTCTGATGTTCACAACATTGCCCTCGTTGGCAATAAATGCACAATTCAATATTTCCGGAGTATCTTGAATGTTTGGAATTTTGTAAGTCGTCGGCGAGTGTGAGAGCAGTTCGCCTTTCGGACTGTATTTCAACTCTTCAGTTGTTACCCAACCCATGCCCTGAGTGAAGGCACCAATAATTTGCCCTCTATCAATTCCAGGATTTATCGACTTACCGACATCCATCAAAATGTCGACGCGCTTGACCTTAAGTTCACCTGTAAACCGATCAATCAAGACTTCTGAACATGCGGCGCCTTGCGTAAAATACAAGAAGGGGGAACCAGTGCCAGTCTTCCAGCTGAAATCAATACCTTGAGTTGCATAGAAACCGCGCTCACCAAGATTGACGCGTTCGTGATAAGCCAGCTCAACTAATTCAGAGAAGGTCAAGCGCTGTTCCGGGCGGCGCAAATCAAAGATTTGCCCTTTCTCAAATACGATGTGCCCAGGCGAAGGTGTCAGTCCAGCTTCTACCGACGATAAGAACAAGCTTGCACAGTCTATAAGACGTTCTTTTATCTTGATGCAGGCATTGACGGCAGCGCTGCCATTGAGATCCGCAGCTGACGACGCAGCTGTTGCGGACGTGTTGTTGTTCTTGTCTGTTTGCGTCGGCATGACGACAACGCAACCAACATCAATCGTAAATTCGTCCGCCACAAGCTGCCGAATTTTTGTGTTAACGCCTTGTCCCATTTCCGTGGCACCGGTTGTTACCTGCACTGTGCCATCCTTGAAGACCAAGACCAGCGCATTTGCCTGGTTCAAGAATTTAGTATTAAAAGAAATGCCGAATTTAACTGGTGTTAGCGAAATGCCCTTCAAGTGCGTTTTGGATTCTGAATTGAATCGCTTCACAGCTGCCAATCGAGCTTCGTAATCTGAGCTCTTGGTTAACTGCTCGAACAGTTGAGGCAACATGTTGTTATAAACGACTTGCCCATATGGAGTGACATTGCGCTCATTGATGCCATAGCAATTCAGCGTACGAATTTCCAATGGATCTTTCTTCAAATAAGCCGCCACTTCCTCAATAATATTTTCCATGTTGGCGACGCCTTGCGGTCCGCCAAAACCACGGAAAGCGGTATTGGGTGGGAAATTTGTCTTGCAGATGGTTCCTGTTATTTCAGCGTTTTCAATATAGTAGGCATTTTCCGCATGCACCATAGCTCTGCCCATAACAGCTGTGGATAAGTCATTTGCAGCGCCGCCGTCTGTGTACAGGTCAACTTTCATACCTGTAATTAGACCTTCATCTGTAAAACCAACTTTGTAGTTGTTTTGAAATGGATGGCGACCACCTGTGTACATCATGTCGTCATCTTTATTGTAGACAATGCGTGTCGGACGCTTGGTTTTATGAGCAGCCAAGGCAGCCATAGCCGCCGGATGAGTTGCCTGACATTCTTTTCCGCCGAAGCCGCCACCCATGCGTTTGGTTATGCAAACTACCTGGTTATGCTGGAGTCCAAGCACGTGCGCAATTACTTCCTGCACTTCCGATGGATTTTGTGTCGAGGAATGAACGGTTAGGGTATCGTACTCGCCAGGATAAACAATCGCTGCCTGCGACTCCAGATAGAAGTGATCTTGCCCACCATTGATGAAAGTACCTTCAATAACATGCTTGGCGGTCTTCAGAGACTGCTCAACGTCGCCACGTTTAATTACTCGTGTCTCAGCAATAAATTGCTTTTTGGCAATTGCTTCATCGATAGTAAATACCGGCTTGAGCTCTTCAATTTCCAGCTTAATGGCTTTCTTGGCTGCCTTAATTGCCTCCCTTGATTCAGCAGCAATAACTACAACAGGATGTCCGATGAATTCAACGATATCTTCAGCAAGAAGCGTTTCATCAGCAATGATTGGTCCAAATTTGTTGTTGCCGCCAAGGTCTTTATAAGTGTAGAGACCAACTATGCCAGGCACTTTACTTGCTTCTGACAAATCCAGCTTCTTTATTTTGCCGTGGGCAGCCGGACTTGGATAAAAGTCAACGAATAGTTCATTAGACGTAAACGGCATGTCATCGACATAAATTGATTCGCCGGACACATGTCCAGGTGCTGAGTCGTGCGGGATATTGCGTCCAACGACGCCGTCTTCCATATCTATCGGCATGCCAGCTCCTTCTCACTTACACAATCGTGGAAAAACTTCAGCAATATGTTTTCAGCCAACTGATAGCGGAAATCGCTCGAGCCGCGAACATCTGAAATAGGTGTAATTTCGCCTCTGGCAATTTCACCAGCAGCGCGGAATGTGTCTTCGCTTATTGCATTGCCGGTTAAAAATGCTTCTGTCTTCGGCAAGCGCAAAATGACAGCTGCTACACCACCGTAAGCGATTCTAATAGATTCGATTTTATTGCCGGATTTGCGCATCAGCATCGCAGCAGTAAACGTAGAAATATCCAAATTCTTACGCTTCGATACTTTATATAGTTTCAGCACTTCATCTTGCTTGGGTATAGGAATACGAATCTCGCTAATGAGTTCATCAGCGGACATATCCAACTGTTTATAACCCTTATACAGGTTATTCATATTGACGAAGCGAGTGCCTTTGGTGCCGGTGAGTCCAATTTCCGCATTGGTCACAAATAGACATGGCGGTGTATCCGCAATTGGCGAAGCATTTGCTATGTTGCCGGCAAGAGTGCCGGCATTTTTGATTTGTGGTGAGCCAAAGACCCAAAGCATGCGGTGCAATTCAGGAATGAGATCCTTGACGTATTCTTCCAGTTGCGTGAGCGTCACTTTCCCACCGACGTGCAAGACACCGTCGACAACTTTCAGCTCCTGCATCTTCTCCACATTGGAAAGACTCATTATTGATTGCGGATCATAAGCGCGCTTGTTGCAATTGACGCTAACATCCGTGCCACCCGACACAATTACCGTGCCTGGATTTTTGCTTTTAAATTCAACTGCGGAAGTAACATCAATCGGGTTACAGAATTTCTTGCCTTCGCCTTCGATATAAATAGGCGTCTTCGATTGTCTTTTGAAAGTCTCCACCATATGAGCTGATGGATAAAGTTTGTGCAGTGAAACCATTTCATTGGCTGCTACCTGCATGCCGGCTTTGATAATGGACTCATATCCGGTACAACGGCAGAGATTTCCCGTCAAAGCATCCTTAACGCATTGCTCTGTGACTTTGCCGTCACAAGTCTTTGGTCCTTCGCAAGACTTGTCATAAATAGATTGCATTGCCACGATAAAACCAGGAGTACAGTAACCGCATTGAGCTCCGTGACAGTCGACCATCGATTCTTGAATGGCATTCAATTGCCCATCTACTTTTAGACCTTCAACGGTGACAATGTGCGAACAATCAAGTTGGTAGAGGAATTGAATGCAGGAATTCACAGGTTTGTAGGAAACTTCTTCGCCTTCCAATCGTCCAATCAATACAGTGCAGGCGCCACAGTCACCTTCTTCACATACCACTTTGGTGCCTGTTGCTTGCTTGACGTAGCGCAAGTAGCTGGAAAGCGGCATAAAGGCTTTGCTGCCGGATACACGCTGTTCCTTGCCGTTGATGTAGAAAACTAAGTGGTCTCTCATAAAACCCCCGCTCTGGGCGCACGCGCCGCGCCTCTATAAAAGTCACCGAAGTGACCAGACGGCGCTACTTGTGAGATTGGCACATATGATATCCGACGCCAATACTGAATCCAAGATCGAAGAGATCAATTAGAGGCAATTGAACTTACTTTTTATTCCAATTCAAGAGGTTGCCCGAAAGCCATACCAGTGATAACTTTACAGACCACCCTTAATTATCGCTTTAGAAATACACATGGAAACCTTCATCGAACGCCTAGCTCAAAAGTCCGCTTCCGAGTGCCATCATGAAGGCGGTCGTTCCCTTGTATGCCCTCATATTGAAGCTCTCACCCCCTACCAGCCAGGACGTCCACCGGAAGTCCTAATGCGGGAGCTTGGGTTAAAGCGCTTCATAAATTTGGCTTCCAACGAAAATCCTTTTGGTCCACCCAGCAGCTCTCTCAAAGCCATAAAAGCGGCGCAAGGCGAATTGAGCCGCTACCCGGAATCAAGTGGCGCAAAATTGCGCCAAGCGCTTGCCGACAAATACAACCTTTGGATGGAAAACGTCGCTATCGGTTCTGGTTCTGAGAGTATTATGGCTAACATCGTCCGCGCGTTTCTGCACGGCGATGACGAGGCACTAACTTCAGCAGGCACATTTATCGGTTTCCCTGTACTCATCAAAGCACACGGCGTAAACCTAAGAACAGTTCCTTTGCGTAATTACAGATTTGATTTAGAAGGCATTGCTGATGCCATCAATCATCGAACAAAGATCATTTACCTCTGTAATCCAAATAATCCGACCGGAACCATTTTTACTAAGTCAGAGTTCGAGAACTTTATGACCAAAGTGCCTGACCGGGTGCTGGTAATCATGGACGAGGCTTATCACGAATTTGCAGGCAATGCCGAAGAATTCCCCGACTCACTGCACTATCGCTACGACAATTTATTGACCTTGCGCACATTCTCCAAAGCCTATGGCTTGGCCGGCTTGCGCGTAGGCTTTGGCTTTGGTCACGATTACCTCATAGGTTTTATCAATAAGATCAAACTCCCTTTCGAGCCTAATCATCTAGCACAAGTGGCGGCGACAGCGGCTCTCAACGACGGTAAGTACCTAAAACGCTCGATTGAAAATAACCGCCAAGGAATGAAACTCCTTGTTGAAGAATTCGACCGCCAAGGGCTGGAGCACGTAACATCTCACGCCAATTTCGTCCTGGTTGAGACCGGCAGCGAAACTCGCGTCCAACAAATTCACGAGAATATGCTCCGGCAAGGGGTAGCCATCCGACCGCTCAAAGCCTTCGGATTACCGACCTGTTTCAGGGTCACAATCGGTCTGCCTGACGAGAATAGAGCCTTTATTAAAGCTCTTCGTAAAGTGTTGTAGATTTAATTATCTCTTGATATTAATACAGATTATTTATGCCCCAATCGGGGCATAGGGTCAATTAGGCGTACCCGTACCTAAAACCAGCGGTACAGGAATGGTGGTAGCCATAGCGGAACCCAACCCACAGACCCCCCGAAAAGGTCCTGTGGGAAGTTAACTGAGTTTGGGTGGTAGGAAAGCATTAATGGCCAACGACAAAGTTATAGGAATTGACCTCGGAACGACTTACTCTTGCGTGGCTGTAGTTGAGGGTGGACGTCCGGTCATCATAGAAAATGCTGAGGGTGCACGTACAACACCCTCCGTCGTAGCCTTTTTGCCCAACGGCGAGCGCCTGGTTGGACAAGTCGCAAAGCGACAAGCTGTGACGAACCCGCAGCATACGGTTGCTTCGATTAAGCGCCAGATGGGCACGAATGATCGCGTACAGATTGGCGAAGAATCCTACAGTCCGGAGCAAATCTCAGCCATTATTCTGCAAAAACTCAAGGCCGATGCCGAAGCACACCTGGGTGAAAAGATAAGCAAGGCTGTTATTACTGTGCCGGCATACTTCAATGACTCACAAAGAAAAGCGACACGCGATGCCGGTCAGATTGCCGGCTTAGAAGTGCTCAGAATTATAAACGAGCCGACTGCCTCATCCCTCGCATACGGTCTCGATAAAGCTCACGAGAATCAGGTCATTTTGGTCTTTGACTTAGGTGGTGGCACATTCGACGTAAGCATTCTGGAAATAACAGAAGGCGTCTTTGAAGTAAAAGCCACCAGCGGCAACAACCACTTAGGCGGCGATGATTTCGACGCCTGCATTATGGGTTGGATGATAGAAGAATTTCAAAAAATACATGGTATTGATATTTCACGCGACGTGATGGCTGTTTCAAGACTAAAGGAAGCGGCAGAAAAATCAAAAATTGAATTGTCCAGCGCGATGAGCAGCGAAATCCATTTGCCATTTTTAGCTGCCGATGCGTCGGGACCCAAACATTTGCAACTCACGCTGTCACGCACAAAATTCAATGAATTGACTCACCATTTAGTAGAAGCAACATTACTTCCTGTCGAAGCAGCACTATCTGATGCCGGTCTAACGCCAGAACAAATCGACCAGGTGTTGTTAGTCGGCGGCTCAACTCGTATACCAGCAATTCAAGATGGCATTAAATTCAAACTCGGCAAAGAAGCATCCAAATCAATCAACCCGGATGAAGCTGTGGCTCTAGGCGCCGCCATCCAAGCATCGATTATCTCCGGTGAGGTAGTCGACATTCTCCTGCTCGACGTAATACCGCTCTCTCTGGGCATTGAAACCGCTGGCGGACTATTCACGCGTATCATTGAGCGCAACACAACAATTCCTACAAGTAGAACGATGACGTTCACCACCACTGATGATGGGCAAACAACAGTAGAAGTACACGTGCTGCAGGGTGAGCGCGAAGTTGCCAAATTCAATCAGTCTTTGGCAAAATTTTTCCTAACGGACATTCACAGAGCTCCTCGGGGCGTCCCACAAATTGACGTCACTTTTGAAGTCAATGCAGACGGCATCTTGCAGTGTCGTGCAAGAGATGCCGCAACCGGTAGTACCCAGACTGTGACTGTATCACGCACTACAGGACTTGCTCCGGACGAAGTAGCTCGCTTGCAAAAGGAGGCAGAAGAATTTGCCGAACAGGATCAAGAATTGAAGGAACGTATAAGCACCAAGATAAAGGCAGAGACTTTGGTCTTGGAAGCAGATCGCAGCATTCAAAAATATGGTCAATCAGTCGACTCTGAGCTTATCGAGCGAGTGCAGCAAGCACTGGCCAGCATTAAAGAATCGCTCAAGGAGGATGGCGATCAATCTACACTTAAGAGCTTGGTAGCGGGATTAGACGTAGCGCTGCTAGAATTAGGCAGAGCGTTATACGCGCACAGCAGACACAGAAGCGGTGCATCGGCAGAAATTTCAGAAGAAGATCGCGAAGCCATGCACGATCATTTGGACGAGGAAATACACAATCACCATGGACACAGTCACGAAGGCCACATGCACGAGGAAGTTCAAGTTATTGCCATTGACGACTCAGAATAAACTGGTAATTGTCTTTCTAAGTCTGGTCCTTTTTATATGTAATGTTGATCTCGGTTATGCGAGCAACACTACGTCAAGCGCGCAAGCTTTGCATCATGCGAAATTTCGTGTACCAGGCGCAAGTTGCATATCCTGCATAAGACGATTAGAACGTGAAGTGCGTCAAACACCAGGCGTAATTCTTGCGCACGCGGTAAAAACCTCTCCTTTCATTATGGAGCTTTATTACGACAGCAATATATTGAAGCTCACAACAATATTTGACTCATTGAAAGCAGAAGGATATATCGTGAGCGATGTATTGAATGAACCCGTGAATTCAATTCCAGCATTGGCCACTAGCAAAGATGTAAATCCTGAAGAACGTCTGAAATCCTTACCTGCAGACGCGCCACCATTAGTAATGCCCTAAGGCAATACATCGTTTTCGTAGGGGCGCATTGCATGCGCCCTCTTTTCAAATTGCATTTCAAGCGGAAATAAGAAACAACGATTAACGGAGGCTCATTTGAATTGTCACTCGACTATCATCGAGATATGGGGATCCGTCCGATGTTTTACCAATATACGGAGAATCAATTAAATGACAACAGCAATTAAACCAACACCAGTTGAAGCTAAATGGGACACAAAGAAAGTTCGCGAAACAGTCGCTGAAATTCTTGCAGTACGCCATCTCGTGACAGTTAACGTTCTGTCCAAGTACGGCGAAAGCGCAATCAAAGAATTCGAAAAGCAAATGAATGCTAAGAAAGCAGAATGGTACAAGCACGCTGGCGTTAAGACTCCAGTTGATCTCGTCAAAGCAATGGCTGAATTCGAAGCCAACATCTTCGGCAGCAAGATCAAAATCGAAGGCGATGAGAAGAAAGCTTCTTTGACCTACGAAGCCTGTGCTGTTTGGAATGCAATGCAAAAGCATGGCAAGTTTACCCCTAACCAACAAAAAGAACAGGGTGAAATGTTCGAACAGTGCATCAAAGGCCTCGGACAAGAATTCGGCTTCAAAGCGGAAATCAAATTCGAAGAGCCATGCGCAACAATTACTTTCAGCAAGTAATTTCGCACTGACAATCGATCTAAAAAGAGGCAGGTTTGTCCTGCCTCTTTTCTTTATTTGGTCATCCAGCTAAATGGGTAATTTGCATCATCGAATTTATCAGCGTCGACTGCTATTTTCAGCGGACGGAATGTGTCAACCATCACAGCCATTTCGTTTGTTTCTTTTGCACCGAGACTAGCTTCAACAGCACCTGGCTGTGGTCCGTGTGGAATGCCACCCGGATGCAGAGTTATTGAGCCTTTGTCAATCCCGCGGCGGCTCATGAAGTCGCCGTTGACGTAATAAAGCACTTCGTCGCTCTGCAGATTGCTGTGATTATATGGCACGGCAATTGCTTGTGGATGGTAATCAAATAGACGTGGCACAAATGAACAAACTACAAAATTCTGCAGAGCAAAAGTTACATGCACTGGTGGTGGCTGGTGAATGCGTCCAGTTATTGGTTCAAAATCTTCGATGTTGAATATCCAGGGATATAGATAACCATCCCAGCCGGCTACATCGAATGGATGATGCGCCCAGTGATAGCCCATCAAGGCATGCCAGGTTTTAACTTTGACCAGGAAATCCCCACGCTCGGAGCGCGTCTCCAATTTTTCCGGCAGACGGAAATCGCGCGCACAAAAAGGGGAGTGCTCCAACAATTGTCCAACTTCATTGAAGTAATGTTTTGGTAGAGCCACGTTATCCGGTGTCTCAATTACCAAATATCTTGTTGGCTTGGAAAAATCAGGCAGCAGTTGATAAATTGTGCCCTTTGGAATAACTATGTAATCGCCGGGACGATACTTCAGTTGTCCAAATTGTGAATGCAATTCACCTGTACCTTCATGCACGAAGACTATTTCATCTCTATTGCCATTTGAGAAGAAATAATCCATTGCTTTTTCCGGCGCACATGTATACAAGACAACATCGTCATTACCGACTGCCGCTGTGCGCCCGGATATGGGATCGCCGCATGGCTTTGATTCACCAAGTCTAAAATGACGGTGACGCATGCCGGCAGAGTTCGGCAAGTACTGGGGCGTTACATCTTCACTAAGCACTTCCACCTTGGAGATTTCAGTCGGAGGCACGTGATGATACAAGAGCGAATGTGGTCCGCTAAAACCACGCACACCAAATAACTGCTCGTGATAAAGCGTGCCGTCAGCCTTGCGAAATTGCGTATGACGCTTCGGAGGCAGCTCACCCAAGCGATGATAAATTGGCATTAGAGATTTCCTCTAGCAGCTTGTTCTCTTTCCACAGCTTCGAAAAGCGCTTTGAAGTTGCCTTTGCCGAACCCTTGCGCACCTTTGCGTTGAATGATCTCAAAGAACAATGTTGGCCTATCTTCAACCGGCTTGGTGAAAATTTGCAGCAAATAGCCTTCGGATTCGCGATCAACAAGAATGCCGTTACGCTCAAGCTCTTCCAAATCCTCGTCGATTTTACCAACGCGTTCCGGCAAAGCTTCGTAATAAGAATGCGGTACCGTCAAGAAATCGATGCCGCGATCACGCAATTGTGCAACTGTGGCAATAATATCTTTCGTACCAATGGCAATATGTTGAACACCGGGAGCCAAGTAATAATCGAGATACTCTTGTATCTGTGACTTGCCAACGCCTGGTGCCGGCTCGTTGATAGGCAGCTTGATTGTGCCGCTCTTGTTGGCCATAACTTTGGAAACCAATGCCGAATACTGTGTGCTTATGTCCTTAGCATCAAAGTATTGGTAGACGTAAAATCCGAATACTTTCTTGTAGAAGTCAACCCAAGATTCCATACGTTGTGCTTCTACGTTGCCAACGATGTGATCAATGTAAGTAAGCCCAATATTGCCGGCAGATTTCTTTTTGCCTTTGTAATCAGGAGCAAAGGCACCTGTGTAATCTTTTCTTTCAACAAAGGTGTGGATGGTGTCGCCATATGTCTGCACGGATGCGGAAACATAGGTTCCATCTTCGCCTTTGTACTCAACCGGATTACCAACACCTTTAGCACCGCGTGATATGGCTGTCTCATACGTCTTGCGAGCATCTTGTACTTTCATGCCGACGCACTTCACGCCATCACCATGACGATGAACATGTTCAGCAATCGGGTGACCAGGATGTAATGCGCTTGTCAAAACCAGAGTTACATTGTTTTGCTTCAACACGTAAGAAGCTGTGTCACGCACACCTGTTTCCGGTCCGCGATAGCCAACTACATCAAAGCCAAAACCTTTATGGTAGTAGTAAGCCGCCTGCAGGGCATTACCTACGTAAAATTCGACGTGATCAAACCCATCAATTCTGAGTTCCTCAGCGCCGGATGCCATTGCGTCCAACTCTGTTTTTTCTTTTACCATAAGGCATATCCTCATTTGAGCGTTGCTCTCAAGCGCTAATGCACCTGGCAACAAATGCGTACACCTTATTTATAACATTTATGGGTTCAATCCGACTTGCTTGGAAAGTCGCTTAGCGTCGGTATTTTCCGGTTCAAGAATAAGAGCTTGTTTAATCTCTTCGCGCGCCTCTTTGGAATTCTTGTCGAGAGCAATTAATGATTGGGCCAAACCTAAATGAGCCGGT
Source organism: Candidatus Obscuribacterales bacterium (assembly GCA_019744775.1). NCBI lineage: Bacteria > Bacillati > Candidatus Melainabacteria > Candidatus Obscuribacterales > Candidatus Obscuribacterales bacterium. The sequence goes on along the minus strand of JAIETZ010000003.1, from coordinate 326,624 downwards.
GCGAAATTCGGCGTTTGCTTAAGCAGCGTTCTATATTCGGGAATCGACGCCTTAGCATCGCCTGACTTTCGCAATTGCTCAGCATACTTGAACAAGTAAAGTGAACTGTAGCGAGAGCGATTAACTGCCTCTTTGTAATAACCAGTGGCTTCTTTCTTGCGCCCGGCATGCTCCATGACTTGACCCATCATCATGGCGATAGTGCCTGTCTTTGGATGATCTTTATCCAATGCCTTCAAGTCGGATATTGCCTCATCAACCTTGCCGTCAATTGCTTTTCTCCAGGCAGTTAAGCAACCTGTTGCCACAGCAGAATCCATTTCCGGATCATGCTCTGCAGGTTGAACTTCGGCTGTTTTAGTTTCGCCGTAATTAACTTGCGGCAATTCAGATGTCGGCGATGCAACACGACTAGAACAACTGCACAGATAAACCAGACAGGCAATTGCGGCGCACACATATAAAGTCATGTTTTTCACGGCTGAAGTTGTGTATGTCCTGTACCCTGCATTGCAGGAATTTCTTTTGATTTCGTTGATGCCAAATCTCTTACCACAAGTCCTGGATCAGGAAGTGGTGGCGGCACCGTATCTAATTCTTCTTCTGTACGCAGGTTTTCAAATTCAGTATTCGGCACATTGATGTTGGCATGCTTTGATTTGCTCAAAAGGTAATGAATGCGCGCATTGATTTTCTTCGAGTATTTTTCAGGTACTAAATTTGCATAAACTAGATCAACTAGCTCGCGAGAAGCTTGATAATAATCCCCACGCTTTTCCAGCAGTTCGGACAACGCAACTCGCAACATCAATTCTTTTGGTTGTTTTGCTTTCAATTCATTGAGCTTTGCCATCGCGGCATCAATTTGACCTTGTTCGTCTTTCAAATTTGCTAGTTGGTGGTATGCCACCCAGAGAGTGGGTTCCAAGGTAACAGCTCGCAGATACAAATCGGCAGCTTCTTTTTCGTTGCCTGCTTTTCTCATTTCTTCGGCTTTTGTATAGACGAGGTGATAGTCGTTATTGTCGAGCTTCGCATCGCCAGTCGACATATTGCCATGAAAAGAAGCTCCAGCCGGCGCCTTCTCAGGCTTCAAATCACCCTTAAAGTCATGTCCGTAGGCTGGCAAAGCCACTACAGAAAAGGCAGACACGCTTAGTAGTAAGCGCCTGGCACCGTTGATTTCTTTGTGAAAAAGGTAAAACACCTGTTGATCCTCTAAAAATGAGCGGATTTTGTCAACAGTTTGTATTTAATATATATTTGTTCTTTTCAATATTTACTTGTTATAGGTCCTTGCGGATAGTAACCACAAAGTGTCCTTCGGCTGAAGGAGACGTTGCCAGAACTGCATGCCCTTCTTGCTGAACGCTCAAGCTTACGCTCTCCACCGGTTCACCACCATCAAGCAAAACTTCGACAGTATCCCCAACTGCCATTTTGTCCAAAAACAGTCGCGTTTTCACAAAATTCATCGGGCAGGCAACACCGCGCAAATCCAGCTTCAAATTCATTTGAAACACTCTCCTGGAAAACATCTACTCGGCTCAGGGCACCAATCTTTTGTTTCATAGCGAATCCATTGCTTTCTGAAACAGTCCCGGCTATCGACATAGCCCTTAACTCTATCCAAAACGGCAACAGGGTTCTGTCCCATTTCTTTTCCCAAACACTCAAGGCATTTCATCGTTTCCGAATTGCCCAAAGCCAGGTTAATAACTTGTTTGCGAAGGCACAAAGCGGCACCGCACTGGGCACAAGACCCAGGTGCATCCTCGATAAGCATTAAAGGGTAACAACCAGTCATTTGCAGAATCGTAGCCGATAGAGCCACTTTTCGGCAAAAAATAATGCTTTTATGGGGGTAATTACGAAACACTATACGTAATTTACTGTTTCCTTAGGGATTTCTTACCATTACTATTTCTCTTCAATAAAAGTCCTCAGGAGTCCCTAAATTGCCAGAAAGAGGCAACTTCGAGTTAAGCAACGACCGCAACGGTCATGGCTCGTTTGAGTCGTCTTCCAGGCTCGCCCAAGAAGCCTCTGCCGCAAATACTCCTTTCTGGGAAACAACGGGCTTCAAGCAAGGCAGCTCGGAAGCAGTTGGTACATTCGCAGCCGGACTAACAGGCATTCTTACATTTAGCGCCGGCGCTGCAATGAAGCGCTATCAATTACTAAAAGCAGGCACAGTAGCACTAGCTCCTGTCTTAGGTGGTTGGTCAAAACATGGCGTCAAAGAAGGACTGGACAGCATGCTGCATTTAAGCGGCAAAGACAAAAGCGCCAGCACTAACGACTACTACACAGGCGCACTCGATGCAGTTGCCGGTATCACAGGTAGCATGGCCGAACAAAAAGCTTCGCACTGGTATACAGGCTATGTTGGCCGCCGCGAATTAACACGCGGTTCAACAAGCGCAGCCGGCGGACTGAAGCACGAATTTGCAAGCTGGATCAAGGGCAAATCTCCGACAGGAATGGTCTCTGAAAAGGCTGCTTTGACTGAAGGCAAACGCATCGTGTCGCAAGATGTGTTGCCGCAAATAACTCACAATGTTCTGCGCGGAGTTGCCGGAGGCTTTGTCGGCTCTCTTACCTGGTCAGTACCTCATCGCGCATGGGAAAATCGCGACGAAATAAACAAAGATGCAACGCAAGGCACAATAAAAACTATCTCTCAAATCGGTGTTGATACAACTTTAGGAACGCTAATTGGTGGTGGATCAGCAGGGCTTATTACATCTGCCATTCATGGCAAGACTATAGGACGCTATTTCAAAGCTCATTTAAATGGAGACGATGGTCTCACTCGCATGGACGTCTCTTATTTCAATGACGGACATGGACAAATGCTTGGCGATCGAAATTTTGCCAGAGCAAATACACTAATGAATGATCTGGGCACTAAATCCAAAACGATGGAAACGAACAGTCCAATTTGGAGTGAAGTACCCGAGAAAGAACGTACTGGTCGCTGGTGGAAACAATTCACCGGTCAAGAACCAGTAATGGAAAATCAAAGAACCGCACGCAACTACCAGAAGCGCCAGGGCGGCGATTTGGAAAACGCCAACGTCTCAGCTCCATGGACAGGCTGGGGCAAAGGCGAAGACGAAATCGTCAGAGCTATGGACTTAGATGTTGAAGGCTGGGGCAACCATCCTTTCGATAAGGCAGGCGGTGGGTCTGACATCGTGACGCTGCCAGAATATATCAATCAGCAAAATACAATCACCGGCAAGCGCCGACCAATTGTAACAAGCAACCTGGATCTTTCAGAACTGCCTGAAGAAGCCGCGAAGAACTTGCGAGAGATATTCGAGCCTTACATTGTCCACGAATTGAAAGGGCCCAACGGTAAACCGGTCAAAGCAGCGACCATTGGTCTGACCACCGAAGAAGGCGCAGTCGGCGGAATCAAATACATAGACGCTGCTAAACGACTCAAAGAAGTATTGGCACAAGTCAAAGAAGAACATCCGGACACCAAAATCTTCATGGTCCAGGCACATTTAGGCGATGAAATAACCAGAAAGTTGGCTCAAGAATTCAAGGAAGTTTCTGTCATATTTGACGCTCACTCTCACCAAGCTTACGGCACAGTCATGTACGTCAACAATGGCGAACGCGATGTCGCAATTATACAGGCAGGCGCTTATCTGTCTCACATCGGCGAATACAACCTGGCGTTCAATCCGGACGGTTCACTCAATAAATTCAGAACCACCGGTAGACTGCATGCGGTCACGAAGGACATTAAGGAAGATCCGGTAATCAAATCAATCATTGATAAAAGAATACCCAAAGAACTCAATGATCTATACGCAGAAAAATACGACGCAACAGCAACAGCTAAATACAATTTAGACAGCATTCGTCGCGATGAAAACCCAACTGCTAATTTGATCGTCGATGCTCTAGTAGCGGACAGTCAAAAGCGCATTGCGCCGGACATAAGACCAGACATCATTACCGCCCAGAGCGGCTTCATAAGAACAGGCATACCAGGCGGACAAGAACTGTCACGCTTCGATTTGTGCAAAGTGATAATCAATGCCGGTAAAAAATCGGACGAAGAACTCGAGCAAGTTATGGTGAATGTCACCGGCAAGCAATTCAAGGACATGCTTGAGTTTGGCATAGCTGATCTCAATGCACCACAAGATGCCGGCATCAAGGGCTTTATCAAACAAATGTTCAACAGGATGTTGACTGGCAAATCCATGCCGAAGGTTGATGATCCACAAGGCAATCTCTTGCATATGAACGGCAGTTATACTTTCGATTTGAGCAAACCAGTTGGACAAAGAGTCAGTAAAATTATGCTCAATGAAAACGGTCACCTAGCAGAGATAGAGCCGACAAGAACTTACAGATGGCAAACACGCTGGCACTTTATAGACAAAGCACACAAAGCAGGACTCTTGGGAGACGTACCTCTTAAAGATGCCTACAAAGCAATTGATGCAACGGACTACAAAGAATCAATCGTTGACGCTATTGGCGATTACATTAGAGGCAAGATACTCGATCCGAAGATTCACGGCAAAGTTGAAGGCCGTATCATCAACAAGACTCCTCAACCATTTTCACTTCAGTATGGACCGGGACCTTCAATTCCAACCTTCTCAGTTTTGTCCGGTCGTGATACCATGAGCGGCGACCAAAAGGCACACTAGCCTAAGGTTAGACCAGGTTAAGCGCAGGAATCACAGGTTGCCCGTGAGCAAGAAGACCGGAGTCCGCACAGAAAGCGATCACCTGGGCCAGGTCCAGATACCTGCTGACGTCTACTGGGGCGCAAACACTCAACGAGCACGTGAATGTTTTTCAATCTCAGGTTGCACGATGCACCCGAGAATGATTTCGGCTCTCACGCATGTCAAAAAAGCCGTTTCACAAGCTAACGGGCAGTCAGGACTTTTAGATGCGAAACTCGCCCAAGCTCTATCGCAAGCTGCTGACGAAATTCTCTCGGGCATGTGGCCGGATAACTTTGTAGTCGACGCATTTGCTCCAGTGTCTTTTCACTCTGGTAATTTGGATGAACTCACGGCCAATCGCGCTTCAGAAATGCTTGGTGGCGAAGTGGGCACTTACACCATGGTTCATCCAGACAAACATGCTGCGGCAGTTCAATCACCACAAGATATTTTTTCCACAGCGATGCGCATTGCTGTTTTGACATCACTAAAAGACCTTTCGCCAATCATTCGAGATTTAGAAAGACTCTTGCGCAGGAAAGCACTTGAATTTGACAAACCGGCGCCAGCTATATCCAGCGAAATCAATATTTACGCATCGTCAATTCAACATAATTGGAAGCGGTTGACCCAAGCCAGCACTAATTTGCTTGAAATAAATCTATCTGTGAGTGACACGGCAATCGCCAAGACTTATGCACCATTCACCCTGGAGAAACTTCGCCAATCAACAGGACTAGCACTCAAAGCCCCGGATGATTCCTTGCGTCCGTTGAAGTCTATGGCTGACTTCGTGGAATTCTCGGCAGCACTTAAAGAGATGGCAATTGAATTAGCAAGACTGTCTAATGACCTGATAGCCCTAGCAACAAGCGGCAAGATTACGATTCCACCAGTCGCCGCAAGAGACCAGCTGCAAACTTCCGAACCAGTTATTCCTGAAGCACTGCATATGGTGGCATTTCAAATTATCAGCAATGACAGCGGTGTGACGCTTGCTGCACAATCAGGGCAGTTGCAATCCAATTCACTGATGCCCCTAATTATTCATAACATTCTTGATTCAATGGATCTGTTAAGCAATATGCTTAGTTCTTTCAACCAGCGTTGCCTCAATGGAATATTATCGATTTCTAACTCATGATCCTCATGAAGAAATATGAAAGAATCTAGCTGACCATAAGGCAGCTAAGTTGAGTTACTATTTACAAGCTGCTCGAGGAGATCGCACATGCTAATCACATGCCATAGCGAGAGCGCAGCGTCGCGAGGAGCGATGCGAAGCGTAGCGCGGGTTGCCGGCTGGCAAGTGAAATCCGAACTGGTAGTGAGGATGGAACTATAGATATGTATAGTGGATATAGATTTGAGATGATCGTTGGCTGCATGAGCGCTGGGAAATCCAGCGAGCTTATTCGGCGTATCGAGCGCGCTCGTTTGGCTTATTTGCCGACAATTATGTTCCGCTCGGCAACTGATACTCGCTCGCGTCCGGACCATGTTGAATCACGCAATGGTTTAACTTCTCAAGCGATCGTCGTAGAAACAGCAAAGGATATGCTCAAGTATTCGAGCCAAGCAATTGTTATTGGCGTTGATGAATGTCAGTTTTTTGATGACAGTCTTATTGATGTCATCCATGTACTGTTGAGACAGAAGAAGAAAGTAATCGCTTCTGGTTTGGATTTGGATTACCGCGGACTTCCATTTGGTTGTGTACCGCATCTTCTTACACTTGCTGATCGCGTCGACAAATTGCTCGCAGTCTGTCGTAAGTGCGGATCAGACTTCGCCTGCCGTACGCAACGCGTTGTGCAATCAAACGAACAAATTCTTGTCGGTGACAGTCAATACGAAGCACGTTGCATTCACTGCTTCGAGCCGCCATCTGAATATCAGTTGAAACTCGATATTCCAGAGCCACAATACTTCGCTCCACCGATTACGCAGAACGTCTCGATCGTCTAACTCGCACTGATTGAAAAATACGGCGTTACAGCCACAAGGTCCTTCCAACCAATTTCAATTCGATAATTGCCTGGTCCAACCTCAACACGGCTGGCGACAAGTGATCCATCCGTATCTGTCTTCTCGATGAAAACAACACCGCGATCCATTTCTTTGACGCGCAATTCCAAATCTTGCAGACCGGAACTCTTCTCGTCTGTAGCCTGCATCAATATTCGCAAACTATCCTCTTCAACCAACCAACCAAGATTTAGTTCAACGTGAGCATCACCCAGCTGTCTTTCAATTGTGCCAAGTGACACCATTTGCTTGCCCGCGCTACGTGTAATTGCCACTGGTTGCAATTGCTGCCAGCTCAAAGAAAAGAGTGCATCCTGCCAGGCACTGAGAGCCATCTCTTTGCCGGCACCCACTAACTCGCGAAACTTCAAGGCAATGTCCACACCAGACTGTGCAAGTCCGGCGATGAGTCTTTCAGTAACGCGTTTAACTGTCGCTTTGTCTTCCTTACCTAAGTTGATATGTTCAGATACCTTCCACATTAGTTCATCAAATTGGCTGTTCTCGCCAGGCAACGGCAATTTGTCGCTGTGCCTCTGGCAAAAGTCAGCAAGAGCTTTGACGCAAACATCTTCTTCCTTTATATCGAGAATCTGCTTGAGCTCCGTCTTTGCTTTTGAGGCTTTGCCGTCCATGTTATTCATCCCTCGCTTTTGTTTTGCTTTCCTCGTCCAGCTTCGCTTTGAATTGAGCTAGTGTACGGACGATTTTCTTATCGATCGTATCTATACTCTTAGCCTCCATTTTTAGACAGGAAATCAAATCTTCTCTTTTATATCCATGGACATATTTGAGCATGAAACAAACTTTGTGCAGGTCTGTGGGCAGTTCATCGGTTATTTGCTTGATTAAATCAGCCATTAGAGCCCGTTCTTCAGGATTTTGACCCAGTCCTGAACCGGAGCCCAGAACGGACGATTCCCCTATAACGTCATCTGCCGAGCGTCCATCCTCCTCGGAAAACAAGGAATCAAGGGAGGTCGTCTGCCAGATGCTGCCCGAAGACGGCTGGGAGTCGAAAGCCTGTCCCGGGGCTAGGGTTTTAATCTTTACCTTGCCGCCATGGACTTCCCGCTCTTCTTCATAGACAACCCCGTGAGGCACGGCCAGTTCAGGCTTTTCAGCCTTCTTAAGGATAACTTTGTGATAACGCTCCAGATTCTGAGCGATAGCCTTATTACAGGCAGCCATACAGTAGGGCTTGAGCTTGGCACCCGGATAGCTAGGGTCAAAGTGCTTGGTCACCAAAATTAGGGCATTCTGCAGAATGTCCTCAACATCTTCTTCGGAGGAGAGCCTCGCCCGGGAGCGGATATAACGCATCATGCGTTCGGGCGTGAATTCCATCTCGCCTCGCAAAAATGCTCTGCTCTCTTTAACGTCCATATTTATAGCTCCGGCTCGACAAGTCTCGCCTGCGCCTGCTGTCCAGCTTTACACGCATCGCTACGGACGGCTCTTCGCCGCCCTTGCTCTGCTGCTGCTCTGTAATTAATTCTCAAATTATTTGCCCGCTCGACAACCGAAATTGGATGCCCCAGTACCGGTTTTATACCCCTGACTTGTCGCTTCTGAACCGCATTATCGGCGCTGCGTCCTCGCTAGTAAGACTTGCATCTATACGTTTCCAAGAATTTCTTGACAAGATTTTCCAAAAACATTTTTTGATTGTTGTTAAGGGACAAGATATATCCCTCAGGTAGAATAGCGATCGCTAAAACACCGTTGCCAACAGGCTTTCAGCCATGTTGTCATTATTTATTCAGTCGACTAATGTCTCGTCTAACAACAAATCGCGCAAATCAAAGACTGACGAAATTTCTCAATGAAGTTTCCGAAAGCGCAACCTTGCGCATGATTTTGCCGGTGCTTAAAACAAGAGCATTAGCAAATGGACTTTACGCCGAAGAATTCGCGCAAGCGACAAACAAAGTAAAAACTCTAGACGACTTGCGCTACCGCTTAACTTTGATGGCGGCAAACTATCAAGAAAAAGCTCGCTACTGGGACGACTTAGGTCTTCTTGCCAGAGCACGCGACCATCATTTGCAAGCAGCGTTGTGGAGTTTCTACGCGCAACTCATAATGAAAGACACAAAACAAAAGTCACAGACGTACAACATGTGCAGCCGCAATTACGAGTTAGCAGCGCCGTATTTCAGTTATCCAGCTCGCAAGATTGAAATTCCATACAAAGTTGCATCACTTAAAGGCTACTTGCGATTGCCAGGCAACGAAGAAGAAATTCCGTATGGCTCACTTCCTGTTGTCGTATTGCTTAACGCACACAAGTCAACGAAAGAAGAGTTGCATTACACCGAACACGCGTTTTTACGCCAAGGCATTGCAACACTTTCATTTGACTATCCGGGCACCGGTGAAAGTCTTTCCGAGTCGTTTGACTTACTGAATCTTGATTCTTTGTGCAATGCAATTGTGTTATTCATTGCGGAGACAAAAGTCCTCGATGCAAATCGCATTGCACTGCACGGCGCAAGTATCGGCGGCACCATTGCCTTGAGTCTAGCCGCAAAGTTTCCGCAGCTTTTCAAAGTCTGCGTAAGTCTTTCCGCACCGTCGGATGTATTGGTCAACAAACAAGCTCAGAACAAATTGAAGCGTGAGCTTTTGTCACAACTTGTGCAAGACGATGAAGACATATCCCAACTGGCTCAAAAATTCAGCCTGCACTCAACCTTGTCAGGCATCACTTGCTCTACCCTAATCATCGGTGGCGGCAAAGACGTATTTGTTCCGTTTGCAGAAACCAAAAATCTGTTTGAATTAGTATCTTGCCAGGACAAGAAGCTGGTTATCTGTTCGAGGGCTAAACATATATGCTTTGAGATGATGCCGTCACTACGATACGAAATAGCTCAATGGGTACAAGAGCGTATTTAGCACGTTGTCACAGTGCAATTTTAAATTAGGTTATACTAACTATCTAGTTCTAGTATTAGGAAATGAAGAATGGCATTTATCGCCTACTTCCTTTTGTTTTTCATTCTTACTACAACGCCTACATTCAGCATGCAGGCAGGCGCCAGCATGCCTGCGGCAAAAACTGATTCTGATTCATCGGTGCAATTGCGTCCGGCGTTAACTCCATCACCAAGCCTACAGGTGGCTCCCGATTCGGCATTGAAAGCGAATCCGCAGTCAACAACCAGCAATGGAACAATGACAGACAAAGGTATCGTTTTACCGTCTGTCGACCTATCACAATCATCAATGCCGGCAACAGACGCAACACAACCCACTGCTACTAGCACCAGTGGGCAACCGATGTTGAAAGGCACTGCAGTAAAGACAGTGACTATTAGCCAAGCACTAAATGATGCGCTTATGAATAACCCACGGACAGAAGCGATACGAAAACAACTTGGAATTACAAAGTCAGCGTATTGGCAAGCCCTCACTTTTCCCAATCCAAGCTTGGTCTTGATCAATGGATACGGTAGCTTGAGCTTCCAGCAAGCAGTCAACGTTCCAATTGAGCCACCATGGAAAGTACTTTTCAGATTGCTGGTAGCCAAGCGCCAAGTGGCACAAACAAAATTGGAAATCGCTCGCGACCTTTGGAAGTTCCGCGCCGACATCCGCCGCAGCTTCACCGAACTTGCACTCGCACAAGAAACGGCAGAAACGCTCTCTGATCTTTCTCAACTTGCCGAAAAACTTTTAGATGTTGCACAAAAACGATTCAATGCAGGCGACGTACCCGAGTTGGATGTTTTAAAAGCACGCCTGGCAACGTCACAAGCCAATATCGAATTGCGACAAGGAAACATGCGCGCCACAAGAGCAGCACAACAACTCAACGTAGTCATGGCCAATCCGGTCGAAAACAGCATTAACGTCCCGCGATTACCGCTTTTTCGATTAAAAGCAAGCAAAGAACGTGCAGAGGAATTATCTACCGCCGAAAGAAATGATTTACTGCCGGACTTTTCCAAGCCAGTGCCACCGCTTAGTGAATTCATCACCCTAGCGCAAAACAATCGCCTCGAACTCAAAATCATCAACAAACAAATTAATGTAGCCAGCGCACAGCTAAAAGCAGCATTCGGCAATATCATTCCAACACCCGAATTCATGTGGGGTCGTGACTTTTCAGGCAACCCGCCGGTTCCCGAGACTGGATCTGACGCCACCGTCGGTCTGTTATTCAACGTGCTGGTTCAACTGCCAGTTCTAGATTTTCAGCAAGGACAAATTACTCAATTGCGGGCAACAATTAAACAATTGAGAGCTCAATTGCTAGGACAGAAAAATATCGTCATCGGCGAAGTTTCATCTGCATACAACAATCTCATCACAGCCAGACAACGTATCCTCGAGTATCAAGAACACGTTCTCTTTGACTCATACGAAGTAGCACGTCTGGCACGACGGAGTTATGAGGTGGGTCAGTCTGACATTACAGCTACATTGACCGCTCAACAAGCAAACGTGGCAGTACGCAGAGATTACCTAAACGCTATCATGGACTATCAACTAGCCTTCACGGATCTAGAGCAAGCAATTAACGTACCATTGCAATAACTAATCCTTTTTTTGCTGCTTGGCCAAAGCTTCCGGTCCTGTCAATCCCGTTTGAATATTGGAAAAACTATTCAACGAAACTGAGTAAATGATGCCATCTCCTTCCTGATGCGTTCTCACTGTTTTACTAATCAGTTGGATTATATTTGAAGATTCTTCATTGTTGACTGCTATCTCGACTTTAACACGCGGCTGCAAATAGTCAGCCGAGTCATTTAAGTTTAGTACTGAACCTTTTAATTCCGTAACGGTGTAGCCGGTAATCTCCTGCATACGCAAGGTTCGAGTGAGGCGATCCAGCATGAATGGTTGAATGATTGCCGTAATCAATTCCATGGCGCTCTTACTCCTTCGCTCGTTTTACCGACTGACCCAACAATTGCAAACTTCCTTTGACGACCACTCTTTCGCCCGGCTTTAATCCTTGCGTAACCTCTACTAAATCTCCAGAGGTTTGCCCGGTACGAATTTGCCTTTCCTCAAAATGATTTTTATCCTTAACTATGTACACTACTGATACTTCTCCAATTGTTTGCACTGATGCCTGCGGGATTACTAATCCACTAGACAAACCTGTTTGAACTACAATTTCGGCAAACATCTCAGGCTTAAGTCTTATTCCCGGATTGCTAATTGTTGCTCTAATATTCAATGTTCTGGACTCCGGATCAATTTGTGCGCCAACAAAATCAATTAGTCCGTAAAATTTTTCATCAGGAAAACTATCTACAACAACTTCGACTGGCAAATACTTTCGCATGAAGCGCAAATCCTTCTCGAAGACTTGGGCAACAAGCCATACGTGCGATAAATCAGAAACTTCAAATAAGTTCTTACCAGACTCAACCATTTCGCCTGGATCTGCCTCACGATCTATAATAATCCCGGCTCGCGGCGATACGACATCAAACACAGCTTTTATAGTACGAGCCTTGTTCAATCTATTCAACTCACTTTCAGACAAACCATACAAGCCTATCCTTTCTTTGGTAGATCTATAGGCTGCTTGTATCTTCTCGTCAATTGCAGCCAGGTCTAGCCTAGCTTCCTCTAAGTCGCTTTCTGCAAGCTCAAATTCCGCCCTCGCGGCAATTTTTTCACTGAGTAAAACCGCTCTACGATCATATATCTTTTGCTTTAAAGCCAATTGTAAATTCGCGGTCTTGCGCTGAGAATCCAGGTCAACTAATTTCGACAAATAATCGCTTTCCAACTCGCCCACTTCGTCGCTGCGAATTTGTGCAAGAATCTGTCCTTTTCTCACAACATCGCCGTGTTGGACAAATACATTTTCAATCCGACCGGGCACCAGAGAATTAATCGGTGTCGTTAAGTTGGGATTAGCCTGAATGGTCCCTACCAAATTCAGCTTCACCGGCACCGTCCGCACGGAAGCAACTGCATCTGTAAATCCAATACTAGACAATTCACTATCCGTGAGCATTAGCGGCGCACAGATATCTTTGCCCTTTGAATCCGAGGTCGGAATAGTAGATGTCGATTGCGTACAACCAGAAATCAGGACAGTAATAAGAAGAATCGTGATTCTACGCATCAACTGCCTCCTCTAGGTCGGTACTCTTGGTGCCTGCGGGTCTGCCAGGGCTGGGAGAGAATTTGAGATAAAGCGCCGGCAATACGTATAACGAAAGTAGTGTACAAGAAATTAACCCGCCAATTATTACGATAGCAAAAGGCCTCTGTGTCTGCGCACCAATCTCCGTTGACATTGCTGCCGGCATCAATCCAGCAGCAGCAATTGTTGCTGTCATTAGAACCGGTCTCATCCGGGTCAGTGCTCCTTGATAAACAGCCTCCGCAACCGAAAATCCTTCGTGTCTTAATTCATTAACAAAAGCCACAAGAAGAATGCCATTTTTAACAGCTAATCCAAATAAGGCAATTAGTCCAACGCCGGCAGCAATGGAAAAGTAAGTACCAGTGAGGTGCAAGGCCAATAGCGCTCCAAGAGCAGCAAGCGGTATCACGGAAAAGATTACCAGGGCTCCGCCCAGCGTTCCAGACGAGAGATAGAGGATAGTAACAATTACAACTAATGTCACAGGCAGAACAATCGCTAATTGGTGTGTTGCCTCTTTTTGCCTTTGAAATTCACCGCTCCATTGAACGCGATATCCTTCAGGCAGAACAATCGCCGAAGCAACACGCCGCTGTGCATCTTTAACAGCAGTAGCCAAGTCACGACCCCGTACATTTGCTCGAATGGTAGCCATTCGATAACCAGACTCTCGCCAAATTTGCGTGGCACCATTGACTTGTTCCAGTGTTGCTAATTGCGATAGAGGAACTCTTTGCGAATTTGGAGTATCAATAAGGATTTGCTCAAGCGATTCTTCAGTTGATCTAAAGGGAGCAGCAAAACGCACGACCACATCAAAACGTCTTTCGCCCTCGATAATCTTGGTCGCCGATTTTCCAGCGACTGCTATTTCCACCAGGTCGCGCAAATCGTGTTCATTAAGTCCATAACGTGCCGCTTCTTGCTGATTGATCTTAATTACGAACTGCGGCTGTCCTAAAAGCGGGTCAACAATTACATCCACAATTCCAGGCGTCTTCGACATTATGTGACCAACTTTGTCGGCTAATTTTTCCAATTCTGCCAAGTCAGGGCCGGCTATTTTCGCGACAAGAGAGCCTTGTACGCCGGATAAGGCTTCATCAAGAGTCGTTTGAATATATTGTGTAAAGTAATAGCCAACACCAGGAATAGTTTCCAAATCTTGACGCATTGCCTTTATAAGTAGGTCTTTGTTCTCATGAAACTGTCCGCGCCATTTTTTGGCCGGCAGAAGGTCAATGTAATATTCCTGATCAGCAAATCTCGCTGGATCAGTTCCATCATCAGGACCACCCACCTGGGAAATCACCTGTTTGACTTCAGGGAACTTCAGCAGAGCTAGTCTCACTTGCCTGCCTATCTTAGCCGATTCTTCCAAAGTCACACTGCCGGGCTTAATAGTAGCTCTCAACCAAATATTACCCTCTTCCAAATGCGGTAGAAACTCGCTTCCAAGATTCACGAAGAGCAAGCCGGAAATGACAATCGTCAGAACCGCAATTCCAATTACAGCGTGAGAATGTTTTAGCGCCCAGTTCAAACTTGGTTCATACAGACGACGGGCAATCTTAACAATTGGACTCTGTTTCTCTTCTAATGGCTTCTTCACCAAAAAAATAGAACACAGTACCGGCACTACCGCCAGCGACACAAGACCTGCACCAATTAAAGCGCTGACCATCGTAGTCGCCAGTGGCCGAAACAATTTTCCTTCTACTCCCGAGAAACTGAATATCGGCATAAACGTAGCGATAATTACGACAATACCGAAAATAATTGGTCCTCCTACCTCACGAGCAGACTCAGCCAAGAGATATAGGCGCTCTTGAACGTTCATATCACGTCCTTCTTTAGACAAACGTCTAACAATGTTTTCGGTCATCACTACAGAGCTATCAACTAAGATACCGAAATCAATTGCGCCAAGACTTAATAAATTTGCCGGCACTCCCAAAAGAGTCAAGCAAATAAAAGCTATGAGCATAGAAATTGGAATGACACAAGCCGTGATAAGAGCAGACCGTACATCAACGAGAAATACTGCCAACAAAATAACAACGAGAGTAATACCGGCAAAAATATTGAAACCAACTGTAGCTAGCGTCTGCTTCATCAGAATATCGCGGTCATACAAAGGCACTAGCTTGACGCCGGCCGGCAGCCTCGCAATAACTTCCGGCAAATGCTCTTTCACGGACTTCAACACCTGGGTAGGATTCTCGCCTCTTCGAAGCAACAATATGCCTTCTACAATCTCATCGTCATAGTCTTTCCCAACTTGCCCACGACGTACCATAGGTCCAATTGTTACGGAAGCCACATCCTTTACGCGTGTAGGAACTCCCTCGGCGTTTGTCCTAATTACGACATTCCCTATGTCGTCCTCATTTTTTAAAAGTCCCAATTCACGTACGATGAGAGCATTTCCATTTCGTTCGATGAATCCGCCACCCGTGCTGTCATTGGATTTTTCTACAGCAATAAATACTTGCTCCAAACTTACATTGAATGCTCGTAACCTATATGGATCTACGTTAATTTGAAAAGTCTTGGTTTGCCCACCTTCACTAACAACACCAATAACTCCCGGGATTTGCCGAAAAAGCTTTTCTAAGTCCCATTGTTGAATCGAACGCAAACCCATAGCAGAGTAGTAGGGACTGGATAAATAGTAGCGATAGATTTCCCTTAGCGAGCCAACATCCGGCTCCAAGTGAGGCTCTATACCATCCGGCAAGTCAGCCTGATGAATCCGTTCAAGAACCTGCTGCCGAGCGAGCGCTGTCTGGGAGTTATCGCTAAATGTTGAAATTACTACAGACAAACCATATAAAGATAAAGATCTCAAAGCAGTCTGTCCTGGAATGCCATTCATTTCCTTTTCCAGCGGCACTGTAATTAAGCGTTCGACTTCTTCGGCACCTTTTCCAGGGACTATAGTGATCACCCTAACTTGAGGATTAGCCAACTCCGGATAAGCCTCAATAGGCAGCATTCTCCAAGCAATTACACCAGCAATTACAAGTAAAGCAACACAACCCAGAGTAAGGTATTTGCCCTTTAGCGCTGTTCCGATAAAACTAGCAACCAAATTTTGCATTAACGTTCTTCTTCTGGCTGATTAAAGAGCTCATACAGGGCCGGCAGAACAACCAATGTCAAAATCGTAGCTGATATCAATCCACCAAGCACTACCGTCGCCAATGGTCTTTGGATTTCGGCGCCTGTACCGCTAGATAGAACTTTGGGAACCAATCCCATAATAGCCACGAGAGCAGTCATTAACACGGGCCGCAATCGAACATGAGCGCCATCCAATACCGCTTCTTGCACCGGATAACCATGTTTCTGCAATTGCATAATATAGCTAACTAAGATCACACCATTTTGCACGGCGACACCAAAGAGGGCAATGAATCCAATAACAGCCGGCACAGACAAGACCTGACGAGTAATAAAGAGCGCAAGAATGCCACCAATGAGGGAAAATGGCACAACAAGCATAATCAGTCCCGCATTCTTCAGAGAGTTGAAAGTTACAAACAGAAGAATGAAGATGAGCAAAAGCACAACCGGAACAACAATGCACAAACGAGCCATAGCTCGTTGTTGATTTTCAAACTGTCCACCCCACTCGATGTGATATCCCTTGGGCAATTGAATTTCCTTATTAACCTTTGCCTGCGCCTCAGCAACAAAGCTTCCCAAATCTCGTCCGCGCACATTTGCCAGCACAGCCGTTCTGCGCTGTCCGTCCTCGCGATTAAGCATTACCAAACCACGATCCAATTCGAAATCAGCTAACTGCTTGAGCGGAATCTTACCGCCGTCAGGAGTCGTAACCAAAATATTCTGAATGTCTTCCATGTTTTCGCGATAGTCATAAGGGAAGCGCACCAACAAGCCAAATCTCTTTGTTCCTTCAACGACTTGTGTCACGACTTCACCGGCAATCGCTGTCTCGATAATAGTTTGAATGTCAGACACGTTGATGCCATGCCTAGCAATTTCTTCCCGCTTGATTTTGATATTAAGTTGAGGCAGACCAAGAATATGTTCTCGCTGCATATCAGCAGCACCTTTAACACTTGAGACGACTCTTTGCACTTTACCGGCCAGGCTGTCGATAGTGTAAATATCATCACCGAATATCTTGATGCCCAAGTCAGCCTTGATGCCGGCAATCAAATCATCAATCATGTCCGCAATTGGCTGCGAGAAGCTATATACAAGTCCCGGTATCTTGTCCAGCTGTGCCGCCATTTTGTTGACTAGTTCTTCTTTGGTGTGCGCTGTCTTCCACTCTGATTTCGGCTTAAGACCAACAGATACATCCGCGTTGTCCACACCATCAAGATCGGATCCCATTCCAGATCGACCAATTCGAGAAACGACCTCCGTGACCTCAGGAAAATTCTTGATCATCTTCTCGACAATAGCAGCAATTCGACGCGATTCGGTATGCGAGACGCTGGCAGACAATTTGGTTCTAAGTAGAATTGGTCCTTCGTCCAATGTTGGCACGAATTCAGAACCCAAGAGCGGTACCAGCAACAGACTGGCAACGAGCACCAGTACAGAAATGCCCATTGTCTTTTGCGGGTTATTCAATGCAGCCTTTAAGATTGGCGTGTAATGACGCTTGGCAAAAGTCAGCACTGGGCTCTCACGTTCAACCAAAGGCTTTTTCATTGCCCAGAAACACAAGACAGGAATAATTGTCAGAGACACAATCAAAGCACCGGAAATGGCATAAATAAAGGAAAGCGCAAGTGGATGGAACATCTTTCCTTCCACGCCTTCAAGCGTAAATAGTGGAATATAAACTGAAATAATTATGCCGATAGCAAAGAAGATTGGTCTGCCTACTTCCTTGGCTCCTTCCAAAATAATTTTCCATGTGTCTAATTTCTTGCCTGGTTGATGGTGGCTGGCTTCAGCTAAATGTCGATAGATGTTCTCCACCATCACCACGCCGGAATCAACAATCACACCAAAGTCCACGGCTCCCAGAGTCATAAGGTTGGCTGACAAGCCGGTGAACTTCATCATAATGAAGCTAAATAGCAACGATAACGGAATGATTGCACAAACAATAATTGCACTGCGAATGTGCATCAGCATTGCCATCAATACAATGACAACGAGTCCGCTACTAAAAATCAGAATCTCTTTTACGGTCTCGATGGTCTGATTTACAAGGTGTGACTGGTCATAATATGGGACTATTTCTACACCTTCCGGCAAGTCTTTTTGAATGTGGGCTATTTCTTTGCGAATAGCTTCAACCGAAGCCTTGGTATTTGCGCCCTTGCGAGTCTGAACGATGCCTGTAACTACTTCGCCTTTCCCATCCATAGATGCGGATCCACGACGGAATGCCGACCCCACCACAATCTCAGCAACGTTGGATATTTTGACCGGTGTGCCGCCTACAGATTTCAAAACGATAGTGCCGATATCGGCTTCCTTTTGAATTCGACCCAACCCACGAATAATTATTTCTTCGCCGCCTTGCTCAATGAAGTTACCGCCGGCGTTAGCATTGTTTTCAGCCAATGCATGAATGACATCTGCTACCGTTAGTCCATAACCGCGTAGTTTATTCGGCGAAACAATTACCTGATATTGCTTTACGTATCCACCATAAGAGACAACATTCCCTACGCCCCTGACGGCTCTCAGTCTTCTAGCAACCAGCCAATCTTGCATGGTGCGCAAATCGGTCAAATCGTAACGATCCGACTTTAGGTAGTACATAAATACATTACTAAAGCTAGTCAACACTGGTCCCAAAACCGGGCGTATTTCGCCTTCCGGCAAATTGAAGTTCATCTGATTGATGCGTTCATAAACTAGCTGACGGCAGAAATACACATCGGCATCATCTTCAAATATGGCTGTAACAACAGACAAACCGAAGCTGGAATTCGAGCGGATCTGTTTGATTTTCGGCAAGCCATTGAGCGATGTCTCAAGAGGAAAGGTTACAAGCGTCTCCACCTCTTCCGTCGCCATGCGTTCTGGTTCCGTTATCACCTGAACCTGGACGTTGCTAACATCGGGAAAGGAGTCAACAGGAATTTGGTAAACAGCCCAGATACCTGCACAAATCAAACAGAGCATAGCAAAGGCAATCAGTAATCTCTGAGTCAGGGCAAATGTGATTATTTTGTCCAGCATGTTTTCCTAACACCAAAATTCAAAACTTAGTGCCTGTAAGTCAGCTCGGTTTTAAGCATCAAACTTCCCTGTGTAGCAACCTTTTCACCAGGAGCCAGACCCGACAACACTTCAACATATGTCTCGCTTTCCCTGCCGGTCTTTATTGCTCTTTCTTGATAGCCACCATCGACAGCTACATAGACAACCTTATTGCCGTCGCGTTCTTGAATTGCCGACTTCGGACAAGCCAACATGTCAGCCGAGTCCCCATCAATATCAATTACAGCGAACATATTTGATTTCAGCCGGTTGCTTTCATTTGGCAACGTGACTCGAATCTTTACCGTGCGTGTTTCTGGATCAACTACTTGGCTTATGTAATTAATGGTGCCATGGAAAATTTCATTGGGATAGCTGGAAATCTTTACCCGAACCGGACTATCCATTTTCACTCTAGCCAAATCAATTTCCGGCAAATCTGCCGCAACAACTACAGAACTAAGATTGGTGACTGTGAAAGCTACTTTCTCTGGACTTAGAACTTCACCAACAGCAACATCTATATTGGTTACGACACCATTTGCCGGTGATATTAAAGGTACAAGTACCTGTATTTTGCCTTGTCGAATTACGTCTTCAACCATGCTCTGCGGCACACCTAAAAAAACCAGTCGTTGCTTCAACGTACTCAAATGCTGGTCAGCCCGTTTTGTCTCAGCTTTGGCGACATCAACATCTCGTCTCATCATCGCCCGGTTTGCAAACAAGTGCTCCTCGCGTTGAAGACTCTGTTGGGCTTGCGAGAAGTCCGCCTTGGCGTTTTCATAACCAGCCTTAGAGCGCAAGAATTCCTTTGTCGAAGCAATCTTCTCTTGGTGCAGTTGCTCCTGTCTGCGATATTCCGACTCAGACAATTCCAACTTTGTGTTTGCTTGGTTGAATTCAGCTTTAGCGTGGATCAACGCTGCCGGCCGCTGCAGTTGTTCTTCGTAAATTTGTTGTTCGCGCCGCTCGTGCGCCCGGGCAATTTCCAACTTCGACCTTGCCTCAATAAGCTCCGCCTGCAAATCACCAATCTCGCGGCTGTCGATAGTGGCGAGGACTTCGCCAGGACTTACCTTTTGACCAAGAGCTACGGGCACCTTGATTACCCGCCCACTAAACCGTGAATTAATATCAACCTCTTTGCCCACTTCCGGTCTAATTTGACCGGTAATGCGCAAGGTTAGGGACACCTTTCGCTGGTCTATCGGTTCATTTCGGATGGCAATCTCATTGGCAACATCATTGCTTACTTCGATGAAATTCTCCGTTTTTTCATCGCTCTTTTGTTCTGCTTCCTGATTGCTCTGCAAACTAAAAGCGGCAATAACCCAGGACATCACTGCCAACACAATGAGACCGGCACAGATGAAAATTGCCTGCTTGTATGTCTTAAACATTGGACGTGATACCCCTACCCAACCAGTTCTACAAGTCTAGGCACTTCTAGTCTAACTCTTACCAATTTAATTGGCTAATATCGAGAACTCGTATCATATTTAATGTATTGCTATAAAATGAACCGCTATGCGCTTAGATAAATGGCTCAAAGTCTCCCGTTTAATAAAACGCCGCACGGTGGCTCAAATGGCTTGCGACCAGGGTCGGGTCTTCGTAAATGACCGGCCAGCCAAACCGGCACTGGAGCTTAAGCCACAAGACAAAGTACATATAGAGTTAGGCAGGCGTGCACTTACTGTCGAGGTACTCACTGTGCCCACCGGCGCAGTCTCAGCACAAGACGCAGCTTCGCTCTACGAAATAACCGAAGAAATTCGCCGCTCTGCTGAAGAGCTGGACATTTCGGATTTAGAAGAATAAGACGGTATTTCTACTCGATATATTCGCGAAGGCGACGGCTGCGATTTGGGTGGCGCAGCTTACGCAAGGCCTTGGCTTCAATCTGACGTATACGTTCTCGAGTTACACCAAATAGCTGACCGACCTCTTCCAGAGTTCTTGTTCTGCCGTCATCAAGTCCGAAGCGCAGACGCAAGACGTCTCTTTCGCGCGGTGACAACCCAGCCATAACTTCAACCAGATCTTCACGCAACAATTCTTGGGTGACAGACGATGCTGGAGTTTCAGCCTGGCGATCTTCAATGAAATCACCAAGACGGCTGTCTTCTTCTTTGCCGACTGGAGTTTCCAAAGAAATTGGCTCTTGGGCAACTTTGATGATCTCGCGCAGTTTAACAATGGATATTTCCATTGCCAGAGCAATTTCTTCTTCGCTTGGTTTGCGACCTTTATCTTGAGCAAGCTTACGAGTAACTTTTTTCAGTTTATTGATGGTCTCAACCATGTGCACAGGTATACGAATCGTGCGAGCCTGGTCGGCGATAGCGCGTGTAATCGCTTGTCTAATCCACCATGTTGCGTAGGTGCTGAACTTGTAACCACGCTCGTGATCAAACTTCTCTGCCGCACGGATAAGACCCAAATTGCCTTCCTGGATCAAATCCAAGAAAAGCATGCCGCGACCAACATATTTTTTGGCGATTGAAACAACCAAACGCAAGTTGGCTTGCACCAATTTACGTTTAGCAATTGCACCATCTGCTCCGCCTTCCTCAATTCGACGAGCCAATTCAATTTCTTGGTCAGCAGTCAAAAGAGGAATTCGCCCGATTTCACGCAAATACATGCGTACCGGATCATCTGAAGTAAGTCCTTTGGATGCTTCTTCCTCAAATTCAGCCGGGTTTTCGGTAACTCTTTCTTCGTCTTCTTCAATGAAAACTGGTTCTTCGACCTCGGACAAACCCGATATGTCTTCGCCACCCAAGACTTCGTCGCCACCGGTCAAGAAATCCGTTAAGTCGGCACGATTACGACGCTTGCCAACCTCTTCCATCTTGTCTAGCCGTTGGATAAACGTGTCTTCTTTGTCTTTACCTTTAGTCACAGGCTACTACTCTCCACCTGAAGTACTTGGGGCTCCTTGCCTAGAAGTCTATCCACTTTCATCTTAATCTCTGACAGATCCGAATCAGTTTGTGCTTTAGGCAAAAGAATCGCCTCCACCTCCATCAATCCACCTATTTTACTCTGTATTTGCTTTTGTTCATCATCCGAAGTAGATGAATTCAAAAGTCCGCGCAACCGATTCTTCTCTTGGGTAACCTTTTCCTTGAGAATTCTAGCCCTGCCATCTTTCAGAATAACGTCAACAGCGAAGTTCTGCTCTTTCAACTCCTCAGCCTTGAGGATTAAGTCGACAACTGTTTTTAAACCATCCTGGTCGGTTACCAACTCATCCATCAGCTTTGACTGCAAATCATCAATATCTTGAGTTTCGACCATCACCTTCTCAATGGCTTCCTTAACTCTTTGGTGAACCGGATCAACCATATTGTCATCGGCCAAAATTCCTGCCACCCGACGCTGATCATCTTCACCGGTCATGTACAAAGCCAATAACTGACGCTCAGCTTCAAAACAACCGGACGGCAATGCCTTATGTCGGGGCAACGCCTGCCTGGATGGCATTTGAGCCCTGGCTATTCCTGATTGCCGGCGATATTGGCTGACGTCAGAAAGCAATTCTTCTTCGCGAATGTTCAACCTGACAGCCCATTGACGAATGTATTCACCGCGAGCAACTGAATTCTTGATTGCCGAAAGAATTGGCACCAACAATTTTGATGCTTCGATACGGCCCGTATGTGTTGCCAAATTGCAATCAGCAACAGCTCTTTCCAATTGATAGTCGGTTAGCAGTGGCGCATTTTGAATCGCCGCCTCAAATGCTTCGGCGCCACCATCGGGTGCCGGAGCACGCAGGCACTCATCGGGATCTTTGCCACCAGGTACGCGGATAACTCGCAACTGGATGCCTATGCCTTCAGCTACTTGATTAAGCGTTTCAATTCCTCGCTCCGCTGCTTTTTGTCCGGCAGCGTCTGCATCAAATGATAAGTAAACTCGCTTAGAGTCGGTATGTCTGACCAGCAACTTTGCTTGACGTTCGGTCAATGCCGTACCCAAAGTAGCGACGGAGTTTTTGAATCCGAATTGATGCAAGGCAATGGCGTCGAAATAACCTTCGACGACAATTACCGAGTCTTTCTGACGGATATGATCTTTGGCTACATTCAATCCGTAGAGATGTTGTCCCTTTGTATAAATTGGTGACTCCGGCGAGTTGATGTACTTGATTTCGCCTTCAACAAATGTTCTGCCACCAAAAGCAATTACTCGACCTTGATCGTCAGTAATCGGCACCATCAAGCGATGGCGAAAAAGGTCGTAGTAAGAATTAGTATCTTCCTTGTGACGAACAAGTCCAGCTTCCGCTAACGTTGCCGGACTAACTTTGTTGGCGCTGGTCAAATACTGAATCAAACTGTCCCAGGTATTGGGAGCATAACCTAGTCGAAATTCTTGAATAATTTCTTCCGGTATTCCGCGGCGCTTTAGATATTCCCGGGCAATGGCACCCTGCTTCTCGTCTTGCAACATGCGCATGTAAAACTCTGATGCTTGTTGATAAAGCATCAGCATCAAACTACGACGATCATGCTCTTGGCGTTGCTCTTGTGATTCAACCAATTGAACGCCATAGCGTTCAGCCAAATTCTTTACTGAGTCAATAAAATCAACGCGATGGGCTTTTTGCACAAAGGCAAAAACGTCTCCACCTTCGCCGCAACCAAAACATTTGAAAATCCCGCGCTCAGGGTTGACCGTAAACGACGGTGTCTTCTCGTTGTGAAACGGACAAAGTCCTTTGTAATGTTTTCCAGCCCGTTTGAGCGCAACGGTGTCAGAGACAACTTCCAGGATACTTGCCCGGCCTCTAACTTCGGCTATTACTTCTGAAGTTATGCTCTTCAAAAACCGACCCCTTGCTCAATACGAGACTGCTGGAGATCCCATGAGGTAACGCCCGGGATCAACCAATCTGATTCATCGAGTTTATAACAGATCTTGGCTTCTGACGGGTTAAAATTCAGTCGTTTCGCAGAGCTGTTTCGAATTGAATCCTCCAAGCATCCTTACAAGTTTGTCACTATTTCTTTGGGTATTTGCCGAGGGGTCATTTTTCTTCGTTTTGCCTGACGTGCTTCTAGCTCCTCTGGCGGCAAAGTATCCTCAAAGCTGGCTCAAACTTGTCGCCGTCTGTATTGTCGGAACCCTCACGGGTTCACTCATCCCATTCTTTTTGGCAAAGACTGACCCAGCGGCCGGCTACTACCTGCTGCAGAAAATTTCGCTGGTCAGCCCGCCAAAAATAGAGCGCGTTATTCGTACGCTCAACGATTTGGGATACCTGTCCTTCCTTCTGCAACCATTTAGCCTAATTCCACTTAAGGCGTTTGTCTTCGAAGCCAGCAGGTCAAGTTATTCTCCACTAGCAATCTTTGCCAGCGTGTTTGTCGGCAGAACTCTGCGCAACGCAACGGTTGCCTTTCTCGCCAGCTACATAGGCACAAAATATCGAGACCAAATAAGGTCTCGCAAGAAAATCTTTCTAGCGATTTGGATTTTCTTCTGCATGTGTTTGGTCGGTGCTGCAATGTGGGCACCCTAGCCGGTTTAGCTTAAATTTTTGATCTCTTGCTTTTGTCAAACAGCCACCTATTGGCATCTTCGGCTTTGTCTATCGTTCTGTTTCATTGCGATTATTGAAGAGATAAGCAAAATGGTGTTTTTAGCTATCTCCTTCTGGGTTAACATTACCTCTGGCTTTTCAAGCCGCTCCAATGCCTTGCGTAAAAGGTGATGAATGCCATGAAAACTTTGATCACAAACGGGCGCATTATTACAGCAGTCGATGATTACTACGCCGACGTCTTTATTGACGGCGAAAAGATAGTCGCCATCGGCACCAACTTAAATATGGAAGCCGACAAAACAATCGACGCAAAAGGCAAGCTGGTAATTCCTGGCGGCATTGACGCCCACACTCACATGGACATGCCATTCGGCGGCACTACATCTGCCGATGATTTTGAAACCGGCACACGCGCAGCAGCCCACGGCGGCACCACAACCATCATTGACTTTGCCATTCAAAACAAAGGTCAAGCAATTCTTGAAGCTTTAGACATCTGGCACAAAAAAGCTGACGGCAAGACAGCAATCGACTATGGCTTCCACATGATTGTCACCGACTTCACCGACGATCACATTCCCGAAATGAAGCAGATGATTGACCGCGAAGGTGTAACAAGCTTCAAACTATTTATGGCTTATCCGGGCGTATTGCTTGCTGACGACGCTACTATTTTTCGCGCAATGTCTGTCGCAGGAAGTCGCGGCGGACTTATTTGTATGCATGCCGAAAACGGTATCGTCATCAATGAAATTGTTCGCCATGCTCTGAGAAAAGGCTACACGGCACCGAAATATCACGCGCTTACTCGCCCAACTAAAGCAGAAGCTGAAGGTGTTAACCGCGCAATTGCTCTAGCAGAAATGGCCGAGTCACCTGTATACATCGTGCACTTGAGCTGCTACGACGCGCTGAAAAAAGTCAAAGAAGCTCGCGATGAAGGCATTCCAGCATTTGCTGAGACATGCCCGCAATATCTCTTCCTCGATTACAGCTATTACGAGAAAGAAAACTTTGAAGGCGCCAAGTACGTAATGACGCCAGCACTTCGCGAAAAGTGGAATCAAGAAGAACTTTGGACTGGTTTGCGCATGAATGATCTGCAAACAGTCTCCACAGACCACTGCCCCTTTTGCTTCAAAGATCAAAAACACCTGGGCAAAGATGACTTCAGCAAAATACCAAACGGCGGACCAGGCGTTGAAAACCGCATGAGTCTCGTCTTCAATGGTGGTGTTGTCCAGGGAAGAATCAATCTAAACCGCTTCGTGGAAATCACTTCAACGTCTGCAGCGAAGATATTCGGTCTCTTCCCGCGCAAGGGCACAATTGCTCCGGGATCTGACGCCGATATCGTTATCTTCGACCCAGACAAGAAGATGACCATAAGCGCAGAACATCACCACATGAATGTGGATTACAACTGTTATGAAGGAATGGAAGTTACAGGCGTTCCCGAAACCGTCTTGTCTCGTGGTAAGGTCGTAATAGAAAACGGCAAATACACAGGCAAAGCCGGTGACGGTCAATACTTGAAACGCTCCACCGTAGATTTAGGACCAATAAAGGCACAACAAGATGGCAAATTCAGCATCATCGACCGCGAACCAAGGGAAGCTAGGAGGCTCAGTGAAATCAAGTTACACGTTTGAGTTCAATAAAATGCTCACTGAGGAGCGCAATCCAAAAACAATGGATTTGGATGTGCTCGATACGCTGGACTTAGTGTCGCGTATTCAAAGCGAAGATCTCTTGGTTGCTCAAGCAGTCAACAAAGTGATACCGGACATCGCCCGCGCAGTTGACCTCATTGTCGACGGATTGCGCGCAGGCGGCCGCCTCATTTACTTCGGCGCCGGAACAAGCGGCAGACTCGGCGTGCTCGACGCCTCAGAATGTCCTCCGACATTTGGCATTGACCCCAATATCGTCACTGCCTACATTGCCGGCGGCAAAGAAGCAATGTTCCAAGCTTTTGAAAATGCCGAGGATTCCAAAACATCCGGCATAGCCGACGCCACCGCCGCTAACATAACCGACAAAGATGTAGTCGTCGGAATAACAGCCAGCGGCAGAACACCTTATGTCCAAGGCGCTTGCGACAAAGCTCGCGAATTGGGAGCAAAGGTAATTGCTGTTGTTAACAACCCGAATTCCGAATTGGAATCAATTGCCGACGTTGCCATTGTCGCTCCAGTCGGACCAGAAGCATTGACCGGCTCAACCAGAATGAAAGCCGGAACAGCACAAAAGATGATCTTGAACCTCATCTCCACCTGCTCCATGGTCCGCCTCGGCAAAGTCTACGAAAACTTGATGGTTGATTTAAAACCAACCAACGAGAAATTGCGCGAACGCGCCTTGATGATCATCAGCAGCCTAGCCGATGTGCCACGTCACATCGCTGAAGGCGCTCTTGTCGCCTCCCACTACAACGCTAAAACAGCCATCCTCATGGTCAAGCGCAAGCTGGGCAGACAACAAGCTGAAACCCTCATCAACAAATCCGCCGGCTTCTTGCG
The DNA here is from genome assembly GCA_019744775.1 of Candidatus Obscuribacterales bacterium. NCBI lineage: Bacteria > Bacillati > Candidatus Melainabacteria > Candidatus Obscuribacterales > Candidatus Obscuribacterales bacterium. The sequence goes on along the minus strand of JAIETZ010000003.1, from coordinate 299,471 downwards.
TCAAGCGTTAGACGAACAGGCGTAGGACGAAGGACATAATCCCTGCAGAGGGGAACAATTTGCCATGAATCCGCTGATTTCAGAACTCTTCGTTTTGGTCCTTTTTGTGGCAGTCCTTGTTGTGATTTCACTCTGGGCGCTTAGAGCTGTTTGGCGAACAATCAAATCGATACGTACAAAAAGAAAAGTCGATCCACTGGATATCCTAGGAGTCTTAGTTGGAATTGCCATAATCGCTTGCGTTAGCTACGGGGTCTTCGTCGAACCATATGACCTTGAAGTCACTAGATCGACAATTTACTCGAAAAAATTTGCCGCTAACCCCGACAGACCATCTCTACGCATAGTCCATATTTCCGATTTGCATTGTGACTCCCAACCAAGACTTGAACCCCGACTTTATCCAACGATAAAATCACTTCATCCGGACATTATTGTATTCTCCGGTGACTGCATAAATTGTCGCGAGGGTTTGCCTATATTTAGAAAGTGCATGCAAGAGCTGTCCACCATCGCACCAACCTTCGTTGGACTGGGAAATCACGACAGCCGGCAGTGGCCGAACATGGATATTCTCGGAAAGACCAAAGTAAAGAATCTAAAGGGACAAATCGAAAAGCTAAATTTGCATGGCATGTCCATTTGCGTCACTGGCGTTCCCGTAGATCGGGAATCATTGGGGACAGCAAATTTAAACAAGTTATCCAAAGACAATTACAACATTTACGTCTATCACTACCCCTGCGCGGCAGAGTCGCTCAGCAAATACAATATCGATCTCCTGTGTACTGGTCATACACATGGTGGACAAGTACGCTTGCCTTTCTACGGAGCAATAATTACTCGTTCCCCGACCGGAAAACAATTTGAAGCAGGTATGTATCACGTGAACGATACCTGGCTCAGCGTAACTCGAGGCGTAGGACTGGAAGGCTCTTGGGCACCGCGCGTGAGATTTTTATGTCGACCAGAAGTAACGCTAATAGATATCACTGGCGATGAACAGTGGAGACTTTCCCAGGCGGCCAATTGAATAATCGAATAGGTACGTATAACCAACTTTCAAAGCAGCTTTCTGTCCAAAGTGACGACACACTCACTCTTCTGATTGAGCAAGCAAAGCCACTCCATTGTGGTTATGGTGGTAGTTCAGCTTTGCTTAGAGTGGATGATGCTCCCATCTTTGTCAAAAAACTCCCATTGACGGACTTAGAAAGACAGCCTAAGCACTTTAAGTCTACCGCCAATATTTTTGAATTACCGCTCTACTATCAATATGGCGTCGGATCAACAGGATTTGGAGCTTGGCGTGATCTTGCCGCCCACATAATGACGACAAATTGGGTCTTGTCTGACCAATGTGCGAACTTCCCAATTCTCTATCATTGGCGTATTTTGCCTTGCCTTCCCACTAAAAATATTGGCAAAGCAGTTGAAGATATAGATGCAGATGTTCAATATTGGGATAATTCATCAGCCATACGAAATAGGCTAGAAGGCATTCGCGATGCTTCAGCACATCTAGTACTATTCTTGGAATACATTCCGTCCACATTATCGCAGTGGCTACAACATCAACTCGATATTGACGCCGATGAGGCAATTTCATTTGTCGACAATCAGCTTGTTGAGACAACGGATTTTCTCAACAGACATTCATTTGTTCACTTTGACGCTCATTTCAACAACATACTCACGGATGGCAATCGCCTGTACTTTACCGATTTTGGTCTCGCTTCATCAGCTGAATTCGAGTTAGCAAACGACGAACTCCTATTCCTGAACAAGCATCAAAACTATGACCGCTGCGCCAGCATTGCAAGCATGATTCACTGCATAGTTACCAAATTCTATGGACAGGAGAACTGGCACTTAAAATTGCAGTCCTTACTCAGCGACAGAACAAAATCAAATGATGTGCCTCCACCAGTTGCCTCTGCCATAGAGCAGTATGGGCAGCTAGCGCTGAAATTTAGAGACGAGTTTTTCAACTCCCTTCAGACCATAACGAAGTCAACTCGCTATCCAGCAAACGAATTCGATGCTTTGCTGCAAACCAGTAAACGCCGCTCGAAAATTTGAGTGCAATATTAATTAGTAAAATCCGTCGCGATTTAACGTGACGTCTTTGAACTTTTTGGCGTTTCAAACGTATTTAAGATAGGCACAGTGAGGAAGATACTTAGCCGTCCCGTGACCACCGGACAAGAAGTTAAAGCAGGTCAACCAATCGGCATCTACGGCAGCACCGGAATTATGCACTACAAATTTGAGAGCGCACGTTCTTTTGGGACTCTAAATCCATCACTCAGCAAACAGCGAACAAAACTCTGCTGGTGCCATTATACGCGTCCGTCCGTAGCTGTTAAGCACTAACAAGTCTTTGTCGCCAGTCACAAGAACGTCTGCATTTGCTGCATCGGAACAAGCAAGGTAAATCTGATCCTTTGGATCTCTAACAATCGACTGAACGGTTTCAGTATTTACTAGGAGTGCGCTGGAATTGAGTAAGTCAATTAATAGTTCGGCATCGAGCAGGTCAATACGATCTGCTAATTTGGGGCGTTTAAGAACCACTGCCAGTTCATCCATTGTTTCCTTTGAACAACAAACCCTAAATACACCTGCGGCAAAAAGAGAAACGATCTTGGCAGGCGGACCAGACTTAATGAGTCCACTGATCCAAACATTAGTATCGATTACGACTCTAAGCACCCTTACGCGCTTCTCTAGCTGCTTTCACTTCCGCCAAGATTTCTTCATCGGACAATGGTGGATAATCCTTGGCTCTTTTTTCTATCCGCTGAACCAGAGCCGACCAACGCTTGGACCAAGAATCGTCCAGCTTACGACGTAGTTCGCTCTGGTCTTCGGGCGAAAGCTGCTCTACGAGCTTTAGTACTTGATCGAGATTAATATCTTCGGGTTTAGATTGAGCCATTGTCATATCCTCATATAGTTACTTTAGCACCCACAAAATAAAGGTCAAACCATCAAAAGCCTCAACTGGGCTTACAAAACTTGAGATCACAAATTGTGATCTCAAGTTTTGGTCTTCTTGTTTCTTGATTTCTCCTCTAGTTTGGCGATGCGCTGCTCTAACAAATTGATTCCACGCTCCAGTTTATTGTTAATATAAAGTTGTTCAGTTGTAGGTTCCTTCACAACAAATCCGGCAGATGAGCCTCTGTTTTCTTGTTTGTCCGTATATAGGCTAGTGCCTGAACCCGTTTCTTCATAAGCTATCCGCTCGTTGACCCACTGGCGCAGCATAGTACCCATGTGGATTTCGTTCTTCGCTGCGATTTCAAACAGCTTCACAATCTGGTCAGCCTCTAAACGGAACTGGACTAATTCCTTCTTAGCCACAGCAGCGCGTGACCTAGCAGCCATCTCTAGCTTTCGCTGTTGTAATTGTTTGTCTGTAAGTTTAGGCATTATTGTTTGTCCTATCGTGCTGAATTGAATTTGATCATGACTCACCATCAACGCCCGTGCGAAATCCAACAAAACGCTTTTTTGAGGATGGCGGCATCATCAATTGACGAATTGCCTCAAATAAATCGGCAATCGATTGATCGTGTCCAGATACTTTGCTTTCTAGTTGTTGTAATTTGTCGGTTAGCTCACTATGAGCAGAAATTATCTCCCGAAGTTGTACAAAGGCACGGACAATAAAAACGCTCATCTCCATCGCCTTCTGAGAATTTAAGATCGTTGCTGCCATTATTGCGCCGTGTTCGGTAAACGCCAAAGGAGTATACCGTCGACCGCCCCATCTGGAACTTGAGATCACAAATTGTGATCTCAAGTTTTCATATTCTTCGACCGTAAGCTGAAACATGAAGTCAACCGGAAAGCGACTTCTGTTCCGTTTTACACCTTGATTAAAAATTCTTGTCGAAATGCCGTAAAGCTCGGCCAAATCAGCATCAAGCATAACTTTCTGACCACGCACAAGGTGAATGCGAGACGTCAGTGAATCTACATATTGTGCAGGAGTGTCAGTCGTCACTTAAACCTCCAACTAATCTTGAGATCACAAACTGTGATCTCAAAGCGACAGAGGAGCCTCAACTATCCACTAATCCATAGCTCGAGTGTAATACACTTATAATACACTGTCAACGTATCGGTTTCTCCAGTGATTGAGAATACCTGAAGCTAGCAATAAGACGAGCCAAAACATAGAACTTGAGGTCACAAATTGTGACCTCAAACGCCTTTCCTCAGCAAGTTGGGACATTAAATCCTAACGGAAACTCTCTCTACATTCCACGTTTCATCGCAGTCCAAAAATCTAGATCTTTATTGAGATCTGCTGCTTCTTTAGTTCGTCCGGACTTGATGTAAATCTCGCTCAGATGTTTCATCCCCAATACGATGCTGTCATAAGGTAAGACGTGAGTTGTACCAATATTGTTGTTTTTTGATTTTGTATTCCACTCGTTATAAAGCGCAATAGATCGTTTATATAGCGTCTCAGCCTGACTTAGCTTGCCGACTTTGTAGTACAAATCTCCCGTTTGTGCAGAAGCACTAGCTAGGGCCATGTACAACTCAAAATCTCCCGGATCAGGCTTTCCTCGGAGAGGAAGTAGCTGCCTAAGTACTGCTACGGTTTCTTTTTCCTTCCCTTGTCCCGCTAACGACATCATCTGCTCAGTCAAAGCATCAACGTAATCCCGCCCGTAGGATGCGTCCTTTTTGCGGTAAACGGTATGTTCCATAATACTTGCGCTCTCTGTAGCCAGTGGCTCAGCAGCTGCAAATCGTGCACACTCAACTAACACTTTTGCTTTCACCATAAGTGCCAGTCCGTAAGATGGTCCCTTGCCGTCAACCTGCGTGGCAAATTGAACCGCCAGTTGCGCCGCTTTCTCAGCCAAATCATACTTGCCTTGTCTTGAGAAGATTTGAGCACGTGTGGAATAAAACCCCTGTAGAAGCTGGGGGTTCTGTCCTGCTACTAGTAATACCCCCTTGTCACACAGTTCAGAAGCTCGAGTGTTATTACCAGCATTAAATGCCTGCCCTGCTTCAGCATACAGTCGTGCTGCCTCATTGAACTTGGCTTGTGACATTTGTGCCGTTGCCACGGGACACGTGATAAGTGCCAACAATAACAACGAACCTGAAAAATGAAGTTTGTGGGCACTATTAAATAACATTTGCATTACTCCTCACTCTCAAATAACTCTATAAAATCAAACCACTACAGCAATCTCCGGCGACAGTCCGCACAGAATACTCTTAGCCCTCTGGGGCGAAAGAATTTGACCTCGGGCCATTTACGCGAATATGAGATATACATTCGCTCATCGCTTACTCCACGAAATGCGATGTGCACTACGCCATTGCAGCATGGATTTTCAACTACTTCTTCCGTGGATTCGGTTGCATCTGGTTTTGAGGCGCCAAAAAGTCCGGTCAACTTCTGCATCCATGATTTGTCAGTCATCAGATGCTCCTTAGTGGCGCGACAATGGAAGGCGGATGGTGAATGTAGACCCTTCGCCGACAGTTGATTCAACATCAACTGAGCCCTTGTGGCGCACGATGATTTCTTTGGTGATCGCCAAGCCAAGACCGGTGCCTCCGGCTGCACGAGTACGGGACTTGTCGGCGCGATAGAAGCGCTCGAAGATATGGGGCAAGTCACCGATTTCGATTCCGGGACCAGTGTCTTTCACGACTACAGCAATTTCGCTTTTACCATCGGTGCTTGTTTCGACCGATACTGATCCACCAACAGGCGTATAGCTGACAGCGTTGTGCAGGAGATTCAAGATTGCTCTCTGCAATTGAATGCTGTTGCCTGACACCATCATTCCATCTATTTTGGACAAATTCGACAATACGATTTCTTTCTTTTCTGCCTGCACACGCACTTGTTCAAGGGCATCATTAATGATCGACGAGATATTTACGTCTTCATGCCAGTCAGCCCTAACGGACGCATCGAGGCGTGTAATGTCGAGAAGATCTTTCAATAGATTTGATTGCCGATCAACAAGTTTTTCCAATGAATGTAGAAACTCGCTTCTCAATTTTGGATCGTTAACAGCACCAGCCTGCAATGCTTCCACAACGGAGCTAATTGCCATGGTCGGAGTTTTCAATTCATGACTCGCATTAGCGATGAATTCCTGACGTAATCTTTCTTGCTCTCGCAGGCGACTAATCATTTGGTTGAATGAGTTAGCCAATTCTCCAATTTCGTCTTTGCGCAACACCGGCACAAATTCTGATATGTCACCCTCTTCAGCAATTTGACTAGCCGTTTGACTCATATCGCGAATTGGTTTTGTCACTCGCTTGGCCAACCAACGACTGATTAAGACCGTCACAACAAGAGTTGCCAGAATAATTTCCAAAAATACAATCAAATCTTGGTGCAATCGCTGATTGATTTCAGTCAATGGCACACCAACACGAATGACTCCTGCTGTTTCACCCATCGAGCGCACCGGATAGGCAACAAATAACCAGTCGGTTTTCGTCAGGTGCGAGCTGCGTGTATAAATGGCAGCGATACCGGCGAGCGCATCATTGATTTCTGGTTGGTCGGAAATACTTTCTTTGGATCTTGAAGGACGCATTCCCGACTCGGCCATAACATGACCACCACTGTCCACAACAGTCACCCAGGCGTTGAGTTTACCGGCATGTCTGTCGGTAGCCGATTGGATACGCGCAGTTGCTTCCGGCGAATCAAGTGCCAGGTCATTGTCAATTTCCAGACCTAGATTTACAGCTTCAACCTGTAAGGCGTTACGCAAATCGGATATCGATTCGGATTTCAGAATGACCAATGCCCATACGCTAACGGCCATTAGGGCGATTGTTAGTACCAGCAAGTAAGTAAATAGAAGCTGGTTTGCAAGACTGCGGGACAGCCAATTAGAAAGTTGCCTGAACATTTCTTCTGCCTCCCCTACAGTCAATTATTGCCGATGCTATATTCGATTCCAAGATTTAGACTAAAAATAGGCAATTAGATTGGGATTAAAACAAAACGAGCATTTCTATGTCATTATGTAATGGTATCTATAATTCGAGATCGAGTGTCCGGGTTGTCAAAACCCCAGAGATTTAGGGAGGTCCTTATCCAATGACCCATGTGTCGAACGTAAATGATAACGATTTTGAGAATGAGGTTCTGAAAGACCCCCTTCCAGTACTTGTTGACTTCTGGGCTCCCTGGTGCGGACCATGTAAGGCTGTCGCTCCAGTAGTCGAAGATCTGGCTAAGGAATTTGACGGACGCCTCAAGGTCGTCAAGTTGAACACCGACGAGAATCCGAAGACGGCTCAAGCCTATACCATCAGAGGAATTCCAAGCCTCTACCTCTTTAAGAGTGGTCAGGTAGTCGAGCAAATCGTTGGCGCAGTACCGAAATCCACTTTGGCTACTGCTATCAACAAGCACGTCGGCTAATTTAACGAATTCAAAATTGAGGGCGGCCCGTTGTAAATAACGGACCGCCTTTTGATATATGATGGAGTCAAAACAAGGTAATCAATGCGCGATGCTCTCATAGCTTTCTTCGCCTGCCTCGTGATCGGGGCGATCATTAACGGCTCTCATGGGCCGGCAGTTTCGCATGTGCCGGAATCTTTGCAACAAAGCGCGGCTGCTAGTAGAGATGCGGACCTTGTGCCGGCGGTCACTCAAGCAAGCTTCGACAGTGACGTGCTCCAGTCTGAAAAGCCTGTTCTGGTCGAGTTTTGGGCAACCTGGTGTGATCCTTGCAAGCGAATGAAACCAGTGGTTAATGAGATTGCTAAAGAGTTCGAAGAGCAGATAAAAACCGTCAAGGTTGATATTGATGCTGAGCCGGAGTTGGCCGGCAAGTTTAATGTGAACGGCGTCCCCACTCTGATGCTCTTCAAAGACGGCAAAATGGTCACCATCGTAAGTGGTGTCACCTCAAAAGAAACTCTCGCCGAGCAAATTAACCGCGTTCTTTAAGTCTCTTTCTTGGGTACAACTAGAAAAAGGTCCTTTTCCCTAGAAAATTCCAGGGAAATACCATTTGCTATCCGGGATTCTTCCTAGCTACAATGTGATCCATGAAGGCTTTTGTTGTTAGTTTCTTTGCAATGCTTGTGCTGAGCTGTTTGCTGTTCAGCCTGATTCCGGATCAGCCGCCACCGTATCCGATGCCGGTGGGTATTGGACACGTTAAGGAAAGCGGCTTGGGCATGGAAAGAGCCGAAGGCAACATCCCTGAAATTCATATTGCTGACACCGCAAGAGGTGTCGGCTACATGACCAAGATAGATGAGAAGAGCAACGAAAGAACAGCCGAGTTTCCCCTTGGCGCAAATAACTAATCGAGGATAAACACCATGTTGAAACCGTGGGCAAAATGGACTCTACTAATTGTATGGACGCTGGTCTTACTATTCAGCTCGCCATACTGGAATCCGTTTACGTCATTTCCCGCGCTGCTGAAGTACTCGGTAGTCTCGGTCATCGCCAGCGCCATCTTCGGCGCGCTGGTTATCCTCATCCAGTACTACTTACTTATCTCCATAATTTTCCCGCTGCCACCAAGAGCTGACTCGAAAGCACCAAAAGGATTTTGGCTAAGGGTATTTCCTTTCCTCTTTAAGAAGCCAACAATTAATCCAAAAGCTCCGACCAAACTTTCAGAGCTTATCGGCAACGATCAGGCAAAAGTTGAGATTCGCGAAGTTATCGACATTATTGCCAACCCCAAACACTATTCCGAATCGGGTGCTGAAGTTCCTAAAGGCATTCTCTTTGTAGGACCTCCCGGTGTTGGTAAAACACTTTTTGCCCGCGCCATTGCTAACGAAGTTGGTATTCCATTCTATGTAGTGGAAGGTTCATCACTAAGCGGCTTGATTATGGGTCTTGGTGTTTTGAAACTAAAAACACTCTTCCGCAAATTGCGCAAATATGAAAAAGCGATTTTGTTCATTGACGAAATTGATTCCATGGGAGCCCGCCGTCAAGGTGACAAAGGCTTCGGCGGACAAGCAGACATGAACATGACGTTGAATACTCTGCTCACCGAAATGGACGGCTTCCAGGCATCCAACATTCTCGTTATCGGTGCGACTAACAACGACGGCATTCTTGATCCAGCCCTTATGCGTGCTGGTCGTATGGACAGACGTATCTACTTCCAGTCGCCCAATCCGGAAGAACGCAAAGATCTGTTCCGTTATTACTTGGACAAAGTCTCCAGCGACGTAAATATTGATCTGGATGAATTAGCAAAACTAACAACCAACTATTCACCAGCTGAAATCGCCAACGTCATCAACGAAGCAGCATTGCTGGCGCGACGCCCTGGTGGACCAGGAAAAGTCACTCAAGAAACAATTGAAAACGCTCTCGATCGAATTTCAGTCGGTTTGGAAAGAACCCTCGTTTCCGGTGTAGAACTCGGTAATGCTGACGCATCAATTCGTCTTGATGACGTAATTGGCGTCGATGAAGTTAAACAAGACGTTTCTGAAATTGTCGACTTCCTACGCCACGGAGATGACTTGCGCAAGATTGGCGCCAAGGTTCCTAAAGGATTGCTCTTCATCGGACCACCCGGTGTTGGCAAAACAATGCTCGCCAAAGCAATTGCCAATGAAGCAGGCGTTCCATTCTACGGACTTTCCGCAAGCTACTTCCAAAGCGCATTTGCCGGCGAGGGCGCAGGACGAATTCGCGCCTTATACGCACAAGCCCGCAAGAGTCCAGCTGCAATTGTATTTATCGACGAGATAGACGCAATCGGCGGCACCATGTCGGAAACGGGCAACAACCGAACAGGCGCACTCAACCAACTGCTCATTGAACTAGATGGGCTGGGCCGCAGCAACGTCATTACAATTGGCGCAACTAATACTGAGCAAAGTCTTGATCCAGCCTTTATGCGCTCAGGTCGCTTCGACCGCAAAGCCTACATTGGACTGCCGGACTCGGAAGCCCGCAAGAAAATCTTTGCAAAATACTTGAAGAGCATCAAGCTGGCTTCTGAACCTGACCTAGAGAAGTTAGCAAAACAGACAACCAACTTCTCAGGAGCTGATATCGCAGCTGCTGTCAACGAAGGCGCAATCATTGCTGTTCGCCATGGCAAGAAGCACGTTGAAGAAGTGGACTTAGAAGCAGCTGTTGACCGTATTTCGGTAACAGCTGGTCACAAGCTGAATACTTACGGCATGAACCTTGCGCGCGTTCCTGATATTGATGTCAGACTCGATGACATCAAAGGAATGGAAGAAGCCAAATCAGAAGCCGCTGAAGTAGTTGCTCTACTAAAGAACGCTGAGAAGATTTCCAACACTGGACTCAAAGCACCTAAAGGGGTTCTTCTATTCGGTCAGCCAGGAACAGGCAAGACAATGCTGGCTAAGGCAATTGCCAACGAAGCCGGCGTTCCTTTCTATGCGCTGTCAGGTGGAGACTTCCAGTCAATGTGGGCAGGCGTCGGAGCCAACCGCGTACGTGCTGTATATGAGCAAGCTCGTCGCAGCGGCAAACCGGCAATTGTCTTTATTGATGAAATAGATGCATTGGGTGGTAAGCGTGGCATCGATCTTGGCGGCGGCGCCGTACAGGACTCCAATAAGACTCTTAACCAGTTCTTGGTGGAACTAGATGGCTTCGGCAAACACAAAGTGCTGACGATTGGTGCAACCAACAAGCCTGACATGCTCGATGCAGCTCTACTTCGTCCAGGTCGCTTTGACAGACGTATCGAAGTGCCGCCGCCGGATCTCGAAGGCAGAGAAGCGATGTTCAACTACTATCTCAAGAAGATTGGTGTTGACGAGACGGTTCTACCAAGAGAATTGGCCCGTATGACCGTCTGGAAAACAGGCGCCGACATCGCCAATGTGGTCAATGAGGCAGGACTTTCAGCAATTCGCCATGGCAGATCAAAAGTCTCACAAAAAGACTTGATCACCGCCATCCAGCGAACAAGCTTCGGCATGTCCTACAGCCGCGAAATTCTCTTAGACGAATTGCGCGCAACCGCCTACCACGAAGCCGGTCACGCGGTCGTTGCCTACTTCCGCAACAGACGTAGCCGCATACAAGTCGTCACTATTGTGCCGAGTGGCAGCGCACTTGGTTATATCTGGTACGTGGGCAAAGAAGACTATCGCAAATGGATGAAGGAAGACTATTTGGTTCAAATAGAAATTTCCCTCGGCAGCACGGTAGCCGAAAAAATGTTCCTCGAAACCACAGGCTCTGGTGTTTCCGAAGACATTCGCGTAGCAGCAGAAATTGCCAGCAGCATGGTAAGACATTGGGGTATGGGCAGCTTCAAATTCAACACTGATGAAGCCTTTACTCGCGGTGGCAAATACCATTCATCACCTGACACCGAGCGTCAAATTGAAACTGAAATTAAGGACATCATTGACACTTGCATGAAAAACGTCGAAGGCTTGCTCCAGAGCTATCGCACCGAAGTAGATCGTCTTGCTCAAGTACTGGTAGAGAAAGAGACTCTCTACTATGCCGACCTGGCGAAAATTCTCGAGCCTAATAGGACACCTGCCGACATTCAGCACGAGATAGACGAAATGGCCATGCGCAAGCGTGTGGGCACACCACCAGTAATTAATCTCCAAGCTATTGGCGAGCATGAACCGGCTCCTGGTGGCTCAACCAACAACGATCAACCACCACCGGAAATGCCACAGCGCAGCTAGCTTTTGAAAGGCTGATTTTGCTAAAGCAAGTCAAATTCTACTTAGGAATTACCTTCCTGATTTTGTCAGTGGTAATGCCTTTGCTTGGATTTTGGGTCGCGCAATTAGATTTGCACATAGCAATCAAAAGCACAATTATTGGATTGCTAACGCTTGGTGGTCCGGAAGTTTTCATCCTACTTGCCGTTGCCTTGCTCGGCAAAGAGGCCTTTGAATTCATCACTGGCAAGATACGCGCGGCCTTACATCGAATGAAACCAACCGGACCTGTCAGCAAACAACGCTACGTCATTGGCCTTGTGCTGTTTCTCTTGCCCCTCATACCAACGTACGTGATGGCTTATACACCTCACCTAATGCCTGATGATTCGCCGTATCGGCTTTACATCAATATTGGAGCAGATGTCTTGTTCGTTGTAAGTCTGTTCATTTTAGGTGGAGATTTCTGGGACAAATTAGCATCGTTATTTGTCTATGACGCCAAGGCACAATTCCCCGGCAAATCATCCAACCAAACCCGCTCATAACCTGTTGCCACTGTGATATATTCGCTTCTGTCGTCCCATATTTGACGAGGGAATATGTCTCTAATTACAACTGTGATTGGCTCCTATACCGTGCCTGACTGGTATCCGGTTTTGCAAGAAGCTGTAGTCAAAGGCACGCTGAGCAAAGAAGCTTTTCAAGACGCCAAGGTAGCGGCTGTGCAGTCTGCTATTTGCGATCAAGTAAATGCCGGCATAGATGTAATAAGTGATGGTGAATTATTCCGTCGCAGTGACAATTGCTATGGTCCTCCTAATGCGATGATCAATTACTTCGCCGACAAGATAACAGGATTCTCCGGCGAGCATAGAGCTAAATCGGGACTGACACCTATTGCTCCTGAAGCTTCATTTCCATCACCTATCGTAACAGGTCCTCTCAAACCAACTTCACTAGGGCTTTTGGATGAGTTATCCATCTTAAGAGCGAATACAGACAAGCAAGTTAAGATCGCTATGACCGGCCCACATATGTTTGCTTGCATTTCCTGGGACGAGCATTACAAGAACACGGAAGCTCTAGCCAAGGACATGGCAAAAGTCATCAACCGTGAATTCACAGCTCTGGATAATGCTGGTTGCGATTTTATTCAATTGGATGAGCCTGTTATTTGGTTCGCTGCTCAAGATCAAAAGTGGGCGATTGAAGCTATCAATACCTGCTTCTCTGGCGTGAAGCGAGCCAAGAAAGCGCTGCACGTCTGCCAGGGGAATTACAATCAAGATCCTAACGCTCGCAAAGGGCTGCGCATTTTCCCAGCTGAATTCAAGTCAATTATTCCTGTACTTGAGCAATGTGATGTGGACATCATTCTGATGACATTTACGTCTCTGGGAGAAGATCCGGTGTTGCTTAAGGAATTCCCCAAAGACCGCATTCTGGGACTCGGTGTTATCGACGTTCAGAATCACGAAGTCGAGTCACCAGAGAAGATCGCGAAGTTGATCGAAAAGATAAGCAAGTCAATCGACATAGACCGACTCTGGCTATCGCCTGACTGCGGCTTGAATCACCTACCCCGCGAAATTGCATTCCGTAAACTCCAAGCACTCAAAGAAGGCGCCAAAATATTCGGAATGCAACTAGCGGCTACGAAGTAATATTTACACCGGAATGTAAATATCAAATTCACCAGAGAGTGTCTTCGGGTCGAAACGGTCGTCGTATAGCTCGAAATCTATCGCATCTGTGTGCTGATACGCCTTGATATTTTTCGGGACCCACGTGCCCCAAATATAGTTGACCGTGTGCGGCAACGTGTCCAAAGATCCCTTGTGGGTAAAGACGGCGTACTTGCGCGCCGGAATCTCACAGCTGATCATTCCACTAGGAAAAGACTCCGCACTATTTACCGGCAACCCAGACATGTACACAAAAGTCTGTCCTGATTTCTTCTCAACAGTCGGATGCGAGGACATACAAATGCCAAATGCGCAACCCGGTTTCACATTTTTGATCTCACCCTGCCTCGCGTTGAATCTATCCCAAAGTTGCCCAATCTCCTTGTGTTGACCCTCGGCAAATCCACTAGCCATGCCCACTACGAGCGCCCCTTCAAATTCCTTGTATACGGGCTCCAAATGAATACCCTTTTGCAAATGCTCAATCATGTCTATATTTGTCCTTTTCTTCAAATAGCTGGAAGCCGTGTCTCCGTTTTTCCTAAATTGATTGGGACTGACACCAAACATCTTCTTAAATGCTCGAGTGAAAGACTCCTGCGAATCAAATTGACTCGTAAGCGCAATGTCCAGTATTGCCGTTGAAGAGCTTCGCAATTGCTTTGCTGCCTCCGACAAGCGTCTCTTGCGCATGTAGGCCGCCACCGATTCACCGAGCATTCCTTGAAATACTCTGTGAAAGTGGTATTCAGAAAATCCAATTGCACAGCAAACATCCGCTGGATTTACGTCTTGCCAGAGACGTTCTTCGATAAAGTCTATTGCTGCTTGAATTCTTTCAACGTAGTCCATATAACCAACAAACCAAGTCTAGCCAATGGAACCTTATGCGTTTTGATATTTCTTGCGATCTTACAATTACGGATTAAACGCAAACAAGAATGTTGTCGCCAAATTGAAACCGGCGTGTCCAATTATAGTCGTTGTCGTATTTGTGTAGCGCTTCGCTATCCCCATACAAGTCGACCAACCGGCGACTTGTACCATGAAGAGCGGCGCATGGCTGAATTGACCGTGCAGGAGTCCATGCAATATGGCCGCCGGCAAAATACCAAATACCGGTTGCAACGCACCGCGTATCAGCGTCTCTTCACCAATGCCTGCACAAAGTGCTACAGCCAGCGCCAAGATAATAGATGAGCCGAAGCCACCGCCAGCAGTAAATGTACCGGCATTGTAGTTGGAAAGCTTTCCGCCCAGATCACCTGCCATTTGGTGCGTAAATAACGACCAAACATAGTCATAGCTGAAAGCAAATACAATAAGTCCGACACCTATTCCTACTTGCGCCCACGTTGGCTTTGCCCAGGCGAGTCGGGCGGCAACTTCCTTTAGTTTGCGAGCGACAAGTATTCCGACACCACAAGCAGAAACTAACACCAGACCAAATCCGTTGTAGGTAAATAGTTGATCCATTGGTACCGGCAAAGGCACGGGCAACATGGGCATCTTGCCTGAATTTGGATCAATCCCGCCAAGCATGAATGCCACGGCATTTATAAAAATGAAGAATGCCACCATATGCGGAATTGAGTTAGGAACAAAAATTCTCTCGGCAAGAAATGCTTCGGCAGCACTTGCCTTTTTGTACAAAGCCAAAAACGCTTGTCCGGAAACAATGCGTTCAGTCACACTGAAGACAACCGACACGCACTTACGAACATTGATAAATAGAAGTGCCAGGGTGGCGACCGCCAAAACTTTCCACACTCCCAATTGCCAGGGACTTTGATTTCCGAAAAGCTCACCGGCCATACCAGTGAGTGCATCGTAAATAAAGAAACCAAAGATAACAACGCGCAAAAGCCATTCCAACCATGGCACGCGTCTTGAGCCGTGAGCTAGAAGCCCCAAAATCGAACAGACAAGAATTAAAAAGACGTCGAAAGACACTGTGGCGCTCCTATCTCTTATATTTGAGCATATACGAGCTAAATGCCCAAGAAACCAGTGTTTCCCCCACCTTCCGGAACCTTGACTACCGTGTTATTATGAAGTCAAGGTTTACTACACACGAATGCGTCATTATCAGTCGCAGGTTATTTCCATAGTCCTTCTAGAAAGGAAGTTCGGAGGTTATCCATGATTCAATATAAACGCCTTTTAGCAGCAGGGGCATTAGCCGGGGTGTTTGGTTTGACTTTGTTTGCCACATCCAGTTTTGCTAGTGGTCCTCTTGTATTAGGACCAGCAACGGCGCCGACAACGGCTCCTAGAGTTTTCGTAGCACCAAATACAGCAGTAATCAAAACGCAATTGCTTAACTCATATAGGCAAGTGCGCTCGTTCTGGCTATCGAGAGCTATCGTCCGCTAATTCGTACGACAATCTCCTAAATTCCTTTGTAGCGCTCCGGTTTCGGCTGCGCCTAAACCTTCGCTGCCATCCGGCATTCCACGCTTCACTGCGCATCGCTCCTCGCGACGCTTCGTTCACGCTGTAGCTCG
Organism: Candidatus Obscuribacterales bacterium; assembly: GCA_019744775.1. Lineage (NCBI taxonomy): Bacteria > Bacillati > Candidatus Melainabacteria > Candidatus Obscuribacterales > Candidatus Obscuribacterales bacterium. Next base: position 283,594 of record JAIETZ010000003.1, on the reverse strand, counting down.
CTGTCAGTGGCCCAAAGGGCCTCCGGACGAGCTATTTAATCTATTTGCCGATGCGGACGACGATTTCATCTGGACCTGCCAGATTTAATCTTTCGCGAGCTAAGCGTTCGATGCCTTTGTCGGACCTATAGTTAGCTAGACCGTCCCGTAGCTCTTTATTAACTTCCTCAGCCTGCGTTTGCCCGGCTTTGAGGGCTATGGACTCCTGGTGGAGCAGGAATTGGCGCTCCACGCTACCGGCAATGGACCTAAAGGCTTGGTAGATCGCCACTATCGTAACGATCATGATGAGGAACTCTTTGAGGGCTCTTCTTTTGCTTAATTGCGGCATTATCTGACCCACCGACAGGCGGGCATCTTAACATCTCCTGACAGCCAATGTCTAGGCGTTGACCTTTACTTTGACTCCAGAGCCTGACTCAAGCTGGGCAACGATTTCATCTACCTGCTTGATGAAAGCATCTACTGCGGCATCCACTCGTTTTTCGTCAGTGCCTTCGAAGTAGAGACGAATTAGCGGCTCAGTACCCGATGGGCGAACAAGTAGCCAATTCGAATCATCAAAGTAGAATTTCAAACCATCAGCATTGCCGACTTTAGCGACCTTTTCAGCACCAACTGTTTTGAATGGTTCCGCAATTAGTCTCTCCATCAATCCACGTTGAATCGGCATTGTTAAATGCAAATCGCGACGACGTCCGATGAATGTGACACCAGCTTCATTGATCAAATCCGCCCAGATTTCTGAAAGCGGCTTGCCTTCGTAAGCCATCAATTCAATCAACAGCAAATTACCGAGAATGCCATCTTTTTCTGGAATGTGCCCCTTGATGGAAACACCACCTGATTCTTCACCACCGATGAGCACTTCTTTCTGGCGCATGATTTCGCCAATGTATTTGAAGCCAACTGGTGTTTCAACAATTTCCAAACCGTACTGTTTGGCCAAGTTATCGAGCAAATGTGTTGTCGCAACCGTGCGTACAATGATGCCTTTTTGTCCTTTGTTCTTGACCAAGTGACGGGTCAACAAAGCAAGCAACATATTCGGCGACAAGTAATTGCCTTTGTCATCAATGACACCAAATCTATCGGCATCACCGTCTGTTGCCAATCCGACTGAGAGTTTCTTTTCTTTGACTGTAGCAATTAGCTCAGTCAAACATTCCGGTTTTGGCTCAGGCATGCCACCACCAAACAATGGATCACGCCAGTTGTGCAAGACATTGAGTGTCAGCCCTGTATCAGCAAGTATCTTGTCCAGATAACCACGGCTTGTACTGTAGAGTGCATCATAAGCAATCTTCAATCCGGACGAACCAATTTTCTTAGAATCAATCTTTTGTGTAATTGCCTTGAGATAACCAGGCATTGGATCAAATGTTTCGCAATTTGCTTGCTTAGCCACAAAATCATCCGGAATTTCATTGAGTAAAGAAACTATCTGGTTAGTTGTTTCGTTTGTAGCCGGTCCGCCAAAATGCGGAATGTATTTGATACCACAATATTGCGGTGGGTTATGACTTGCTGTAAATTGCAGCGCACCTACAGTTGGTTCAATTGATGCAGCGTAAGCAATAACTGGAGTCGGCACATCACGGTTGGCCAACTTAACTGGAATACCCATAGTCATCAATACGCGTGCAGCGCGCTTGGCAAATTCGTCAGCTAAAAAGCGAGTGTCGTAGCCGATGAGAGCAGGCAGATTACGGCTTGCCGGATCTTTGTGATATGTCTGCTTGATATACATACCAATTGCGTAGACTGTTCGCTCAACATTGGCAAAGGTAAAGTCCTCAGCAATTACGGCACGCCAGCCGTCCGTTCCAAATTTGATCGCGTTTGACATCCTGACCATCGCTCCTTGCAAGGGCTCACCAACTTTATGAAGTTAAATCATACAGCCTGAATGCGGTTCTATCCAGGTTTTCAGCTTATTGGCCTTGCGGCGTAACATCGATGGCAAGCCATCCTCTGGCTTGTAACGACTCTGCCATGCGGATTCCGGAAGCACGCTCGTCATACATGGCAACTTGAAACTGGGCAATATTTATTTTGCCCTCATCTAAAAGCATTTCCGCTAACTTCAGCGAATTCATCTCCTGACGTGTCACGTAGCCCGAGTCAAGCACTAAGCGTTCGACGGAAACTTCCGGTGCTAATGCCATCTGTGCTTCCATTGCTCTGACTTCTTCGGTACCGATGATTTGCGAAATTTGGAGAAGCTCGATGATTCGCGGTAGTTTTTGCTTATCTTGAACAGGCTTCGGCTCAGGAATAACAATGTCGATCTTCGGCAATGTTTGCGTACTCTGCTGACTCTTCTTAAACGAATCAGTTAAATCCCAGGTGCCATCTCCCTTGAGCACACCTTCACTGACAAGCCATTGATAGGCACCCATCAAATCATGACTGAGGCGCAGCCGTGCCATTCTCAAAACGAAGCCGGCATCCAACAAGCGCCAATACTCTTCTTTTTCCGGAGGCGCTTTGCCCTGCTTGCGGCTGGCGATGAGCTTTTTACGTGCACGCCGCATGTAAGACGAGACTATTTGTTGGTTGGTCTTATCAGGCGTGACTGATAAGAGTTGGTAATAGTCACCGATGCGATTATTGCTCTCTTCTGTTATCGTCGGCATCAAATCCGGGAAAAGCTCATAGAGCTGGCGCACTGAAACGAGCACGCCAGGCGAGTCACAGTTCGCCCAGCTTTGCCTGAGCGCTGCGCATAAAATCATGGACTCCAACTCTACCTTGTGAATGGGGCATCTCCCTTCAAGGCGTTCTAAATCCCATCATAAACGAGATTACCGACTATGGAAGTCGGCAATCTCCTGTGCATCATATGCTTTACATAAACTACTGATCAGACTGTGATTACTTGCATGCCCCCCTCGGGCAGCGAGCTCTCTTCCGTTTCTTCAGGCGGAGCCTCAAGCTTCTTATTTTGGAAGCAGTAGGTGCAGTAAACGGGTCTATACCCTTTTGGCTGGAATGGGACCTTCGTAGCTATGCCGCATTCAGCGCAATTCACCTCGACAGCACGGCTGGTGTCTTCACCGCTACGCTGCAAGCGCATCACCAACCGGCAGTTGGGGCACCTTTTCGGCTCGTTTACTAAACCCTTCGTACTAAAAAATTGTTGCTCCCCTGCAGAAAACACGAATGTTCCTTGGCAGTCGCGGCAGGTGATTATCTTATCTTCAAAAGTCATGTGTACCAGGCAGCCTTTTAACAGCCTTGGGTTTTGCAAAACCGCCAGTTGTTAAGAAAATATTGCGTGGGCATCGTAACACGCAGATATGGCTCAGGGAAGGACTCCGAGCCGACATATAGGGGAATCGCTATATAAATATGGCAATCACCTGTAACCCATTTGGGTGTAGACCTTGGTATAGCCAGGCTTACAAGCCCTGAGTTGAATATTTAGCCTACCGGTTAACTATTTAATTTCAAAATTGGATCTATTAGGTCTGCCGGGAATAGACGCTGGTCCCTAATGTTGCTTCCTCACCGCAAAAATGGGCAGCCGAGGCGACCATTACCGCATTGTCGGTGCAGAGGGACAAAGGAGGGCAATAAACAGGCACTGGCGATTGCTCATTGATTCGAGCCCGCAATTCCTTATTAGCGGCTACCCCACCAGCCAAAACTATTGTTGGCGCTCCAAGCTCTTTCTGAGCTAGTAGTGTCTTCTTAACCAAAACCCGAACTACCGCGTCTTGGAATGAGGCTGCCAAATCAGCAGTAGGTAATGGTTTCGGCAGCTTTTCCACCACTCGCAAAACAGCAGTCTTCAGACCACTGAAACTAAAGTCATAGCCTGGCACTTGCCCTTCCGGAAATTTGAAGGCGTTCTTGTCACCCTGCACAGAGAGCTTATCTATTGCCGGCCCACCTGGATAACCTAGTCCTATTAGGCGCGCAACTTTGTCATACGCTTCGCCGGCTGCATCATCGCGAGTTTGCCCTATGATGCGCCCATTTTTGTAGTCGGTAAAGTGAATGATTTGCGTGTGACCGCCACTGACTAACAGCGCTATAAAAGGTGGCTCCAAGTCTGTGTCGATGTAATTAGCGCAAATATGAGCCATTAAGTGATCGACTGCAATAAGAGGCTTATCCCAAGCCCAACTCAAAGCTTTCGCAGCGGAAAATCCTACCAGCAGCGTGCCAACAAGCCCTGGCCCTGCTGTTCCTGCAATAGCAGTCAATTGAGATGGCTTAACGCCTGATTCCGACAGGGTTTTTTCAATGACGACATTTATCGCCTCTAGATGCTGGCGCGCCGCAACTTCTGGTACCACACCGCCAAAAGTCTCATGGATGCTCGTTTGCGAGAGCATGCAACTGCCTTTTACCACTCGTCCGTCTTCTACGAGTGCGCAAGCGGTTTCGTCACAACTGGATTCAATGCCGAGGTATAGCGCCACAATTAACCTTCCGTCTTATACTGCCTATTGACAAGTGGTGTTTTCAGGAGTAGTATTCTGCCAGCTTAGGCTGAATTTGCCCACTTTCTTTGAGTTTTCTTTACTACGTTCACAACAATTGGCAGGCACCCATGCACAAGCATCAGCATTTTGCTCTTCTCCTAGCCTTTAGCACAGTAATTTCGTGCGGAGCAGCCTTTGCTCAAGGCGGTCCTCACGACAGCGAAGAAACACATCCCTGGAGAGACATCGAATACCAACCGTCACCAGGCAATATGATGGCACCTCCCGGGCGTTCTTATAGAACCGACACACAAGGTGTCACTGATTACAACGCACCAATGCTTCCTGAGACAGAAACGCCATGCTTGGCCAAAGAGAGCGTAAGCGACAAACCAATACCATCTAACAAATACAATTTCGGATTCAAAGCCGGCGAACAGAAAAATTACCAAGGCGCCTACTCTGCAGGTGGTGGTGGCAGCAGCATCGGCGGCGGCGGCAAACAAGGAGCCAACTTGCCACCAGTAGGCACAGGCAGTGTCGACATTGATCTAGGCAAATAATTCGGCGGCAGTGGCAACAACAGGACAAATTACAAACATGCTCAAAGCAACTTTACTAATAGCCTCATTCAGCACACTATCATTTCTTTCGATGGTACCGGCCAATGCGCAACTTGATTGGGGTGGTTCCGGCGGTGGTGGCATGCACGACACGCAAAAAACAGACCACCAAGCAACCTACGACTCATCTAGTGGGCGCGCAGATGCTGGAATAGGACAAACTTATTACACCAGAAACCAAGGCCCCGACACACCTGGTGGACCAAATCTTCCCGGTGATTCAGCCAGAGGCGGTGGACAGAATAGTGGTGCAGCCAACTCGGCACCCCGCAAAGGCGGAATGGAAGCCCGTACAAATTTGAACTTGATGTACCAAACTCGCTTTGGATACAAACTGCCACCAACCAGATTGGATGGTTTTATCAGAGCAGATATGGACGACAAGAAATATGGGGATGAGGGCACAACAGGTCCACCGCCATACAACGACTTTAATTACCTCGACAAGGGCAATACCTTCGACGGCGACATGACGACGGATCACAAAAGTGATCTACCATCAGCCTGGGGACATCCTCAGTAACATGAAGAATCTCACGCCGTCCTGCCGGTCTTTTCATACCCGCATTTCGTATCGGTCCCTTTTGTATCGGTACGGCGTAGGGGCGCATTGCATGCGCCCGTATTCTGAGTTACTTCGACTTTACGTTGCGAAGAACTTCCGTCCAAGGCTTCTCCAGCCGCTTTGACGCGTCGTAAATTCCTAGTGCTTCTTTGCCGATGGCAAAATTGTCGAGTTTGGATCCGCTCGTTATATCAACAAGCTTGTTGTAGTGGTCTTCAATTTCTTTGGCAATAGCATTTGCATTTGCCCACGATGCATCAACTGCAGCTTGCTGATCATCCTTAGGGGTATTACCCATGTCTGCCTTGAGAAGATCAATCAATTGCTTTAAATGAGCCATATCCGCATCTACCCACTTCTTGCGCGGCGCTTCCGGCGCTCCCAAATCAAAAGCCTCCTGAGCCCAACCAACTGCGCGCTTGTCATTGCGATAAACATCTTGCGGCTGAATAAGCATTGGCTCGCCTGTTACAACCATGTCACGCTGCTCACAGTCATCGATCAAGTACATTGCCTCACGCATTAATCTATGAGCCAAGTCGCGAACGTTTCTAAGCGTTCCTTCCGAAGAAATTGATGTTGTCGAGCTTGAGTCAGCAATTAGTTTCCGATGCAAATGATTTATCGCGCGATCGGCACTCTTAAAAGCACCGTCAACAACATTTTCTAAATCTCTAAAAATGCCGGTGGTTTGTGATGGACCTTGATCGGCTGCACATACTGCTGTATTAAAACCAACAGTGAAGCCAAGAGATAACGCTAATGTCAGACCAATAATTTTCATCGCCAGCTCCTTTTCGTATGAGCCATTATAATGTGATTTCATTCAACTTTAACGACAAGGAAAGAGCATGTTGCAACTAGTTTCAACCGAATCAGCTCCAAAGGCGATTGGCCCCTACTCACAAGCAATTAAAGCCAACGGTATGGTTTTTGTATCCGGACAAATTCCTTTAGACCCAGCAAGCGGACAATTAATTTCTGGCAGCATAGCAACTCAAGTCAAGCAAGTAATTGCCAATTTATCGGCAATTCTTAAAGCCTCCGGCTCCGATCTTTCCAAAGTCGTCAAAACAACCGTCTATCTCAAAGACATGAAAGACTTCGACGAGATGAATCAGACTTACGCCGAATATTTCACCGAAACAAAACCGGCACGTGCCACCATTCAAGCTGCCGGTCTGCCGAAAAATGTCGCCGTTGAAATTGACGCCATCGCGTTAGCTAACTAGTAGAGGACTTGCATGCCCACGCCAACGCTGGCACAACTTTTAGCTTTGTTGGTTGTTGCCATCGGCACAGTCACAGATTTAAAAACCCGAAAAATCTACAACGTCCTCACATTTCCTGCTGCAGCTGTTGCTATTGCCCTGCACTTTTACCAATCAGGCATTTCCGGCGCTCTAATGGCCGTCGGCGGTTGGTTTGCCGGCGCATTACTTATGGCAATGCCCATTCTTCTGCTACCACAAGCAGACTCCAAAAACCGAAAAGGCTTCGGCGACATCAAGCTAATGGCCGCAACCGGAGCATTTCTCGGACCCAAACCAGCCCTCTATGTCTTTTTCTACTTCTGCATCTTCTACGGAATATTCGGAATAGGCCGCGTTGCAATTGCTGTACCCTGGCACAAAATCTTCATGCAAATAATCGGACAAGGCGCAGCTCACCAAATCACCGCCGAAGACTTAGCCCGCATCCAACAAATGCGCAAATCGTACATGCCCCTCGGACCTGCTATCTTCGCCGGAGTTATCTGCGCTGTATTACTTGACCAATACTTGCCGAAATTCTTTGGATAAGAGTTCAGATGATTTCGCAACCGGGCGCTTTGTCCGACAGCACCTCCACCTTATAGTCACGTGTAAGAATGACGAAGTGACGCAAATCAGCTAATTCTTGTCCACCATCAGCTCGATTCGATTCGGCAATCCATTTTGAGCCACCTATTTCGTATGTCCAACTACTCACGTCGTCAGGTATAAGGTTGTCCTGACCAGGGTGTGTTTGTTCTTCATTAATCACACGATAAGCGAAGACGTTCAAGTTTCGCCACATGAACCGATAGGAAATCACATCTTTGCCAAACGGCTCTGAGTCCCTCATTTCCAATACGGTGACTTCAAGCGACGACGTCATGCTACAAGAGACTAGGTCTAGAGATTTAACGTGCGAAACTGGTGTTCGCCAAAAGCATTTAAGTTCTTTCGTTCTCATATTTCATCCTGACACTGGAGGAATTATTCCTGCCCACCTGGCCAGTTCAGTAGAAATGTGAATATGACTTGATTCTATATACCCAAAGGCGCTGCTTCTCAAACTGGGTTCATTAATAGTTCTGCCACATATTGCTCTTTCTTCTGCCTTGTATTATTATGAAAATATCACAGTCGGAGGATGCTTATGGGAGGGAAATCCCCTATAAGTCTTCGCAACTTTGAAGCCCTCATTAAGACTTGGCACTGCATGATTCGCAAACGAACTAAAGAATGTGACATTATCGATTTGCAAGACGGTAGATGGATATGCAGCTTCGCCACTGTTAAAGGTCGGTACGTAAAATCGTTTTATCTAGATGTGTTTTTGAAAAAGATCAAGGCAAAGCGCGAACAGGAAAAATCAAAATGAATAAGCAATTAATAGCCCGAACAGCCGTGTGCTATTTGAGCAGTGAGTATGACGAATACATAGTTGAATCTCCACTACTGGATGGCTGTTCAGGAATTGGAGAAACAGAAGAAGAAGCACATCGACTATTCTCCAATTTGCTAGATGATGCCTACGAAGCTTACCTGGAAGGCACCATGGCGGAATATGATAAACCAGGGAGACCGTCGAAAGGACGGCTTGCACTAAATACTGACGTACTTCCCAAAACGAGAAAAGGCATCAAGGGATTAGTGAGCGATTTTGGTTGCTCCCAAGGCGAACTACTTGATTTTTTGTACGCATTTTACCAAGCATCCATGGAAACCTCCAAAGCAAAACTAGACCAAGAACCGTTGCAAGAGAAGTTGCTTACGGCAAGCGTTACGTTGACGGAATCTCAGGCGAAACAACTTCTAAAAAGTGTAAATTTCGATACGAATAAAAGACAACGAAAAAAATCTTCCAGAGCCAAATCGCGAACTGCCTAAAAGGCTAGACCATGCTTGGCTCCAAGGCTACAGGCTCTAATCTTCCTTCTCTGGCAAAGTAGAGAAATGCATTTGCGCGAATGCCGGTAAGTGTCTCGATGTCTTCCAGATACCCTAGGACTTGCTTGCGATATTTCCTTAACTGCTCTTTGTCCAACTCCAAGAATTCAGCCTTATTCACCTTAAAGTCGATGATTCGCCATTGTCCGTTGCTGTCTTCCAACAACAAATCAGGGCGACCTTCCCGCGCTGAGATCAGATACGGGATTTCACGGAAAGTCCGTACGGACGAATTAAGAATAGTGTGAAGCTCGCTGGCGACAAATGTTTCAACAAGCTTTTCAGCCTCAGCTATTAGTGCTTTTCTTTGCTCAGCATGAATCGCGCGGACTTCTTTGTGATGTGCCAACTCATTCAAAACTTTTTCCGGCACTTTCTTCCAACCCGGCTGCCAGCGCTGCATGATCAGATGGAAGAATTGCCCTAAAACTGTTGGCGCAATCACGGGCGCATCTGTCGCTGACGTTATTCGACCAAGCAATTGCCAGTCAACCGTCGGCTCAGTTAGCACCACAGAAACAGGTTCAATCATGTTCTCATTGAAAGATACACTGGACTCAACTTGTAACTTGTCGCCAGTTGTTGATTCAAATACACTTTCCTGCCAAATGGTTAAAGCTTCGCTGTCCACTCGACGCAATTGAATTGAGCAGTTTTTGTCCAACGTCTTTGTTTCAATACCGACATCAGCATCAATGGCACCGATGTCGACAATCGAAGTCATCCAGTCGGCAAAGGAAGCTCTATCTCCGCCATCGTATTCGATAAACAATGACAAATAGTCGCGGGCTCTAGTGGCAGCCACATAGAATAGCCGTTTCTTTTCGGCTATCTGCATGTCGCGTTCCATGTGATTAGCTGCCGCATACAGGGACGGCACTTCATCGGTTTTAGAACGCGCGCAATTGAAAGCCATGCCAAATTGTCTGTGGAAAATTAGCTTAGGTGAATTGCTAATTGCCTTGCCATCCAACACCGGAAGAATTACAGCAGGGAATTCTAATCCCTTAGAGGCGTGGATAGTCATAAGCTTGACTGAATCGCCCATGTCTAGCGGTGCAGCAGATTGCCGTACCGCCAGTTCACGCATGCTTTGTAACGCCTGCAAGAATTCACCGATAGGCATATGGTTGTGATCGAAAGACAGCTGCTGGAATTTCCAAATATTGCGAGAGCGTTGCTTACCGTTTGGCAGTGCGAGCAAAATCGTCTCATAATTGCTGTCGGCAATAATTGTCTGAACCAGCCTGCCCACAGACTCCGCAGACGCATGCTTCAACCACGAGTTGAGCATATCTACGGCTGGTCTGACATCTTCTACTGTCGCTGATTTCAGATAATGCCACAGGGATTGACTGTCCTTTGCCGCCATCATCAGTTTTTGAATGACATCATCACTTAAGCCAACTAGTGGCGAGCGCAGTATGGTCATCAAAGCATGGCTGTCTTCCGGGCACCACAAAAAGGCAAGCGCGGATTCAATATCGTAAACTTCCTGCGCATACAACAATCCACTTCCAGCAATCGTTATGTAAGGAATGTTGTGACTAGCTAAAGCTTGCTCGATGTACACAAAGTCTTTTCTAGCTTGCACAAGCACGGCAAAATCACCGTAGGCAATTGGTCGCGTTGTAGAGGTTGCCTTTTCAAAGACTACAGCCTGCTTCTTGATTTTTTCTTCAATCCAGCAAGCAACGGCATCTGCTTCCGTGAGACGCACGCTCAGGTTTTTCCGACTACCTTCTTCATCACTTCCATCAAATGCGACAAGTTCCACGCGCGGTGACTGCGCAGCGTCTGTACGATTGGGACTAAGCGACTGGAATCTAGCTCGATAGTCTATTACGCTATCATCAAGCAGTCCTGCAAATACATAATTGACAAAGGCAACAATTTCCGGATGGCTGCGAAATGATTTGTTTAGTTCGACAAGTAGTCCATCGGCATTCTTATCGACAATACGTTTCCGCCAACGGTTGAATGTCTCGACTTCTGCGCCCTGGAATTTATAAATTGACTGCTTATCATCGCCAATCAAAAACAGGCGTGCTTGCGGACCCAAAAGCGACTCCAGTATCTCTGCCTGAATGGCATTAGTATCTTGAAATTCATCTATGAGTATTGCAGCAATTATCTGATTGTAATGCTTGCGCGCGCGACTCGCCTTGTTGGAAAGCAACTTATAAACAAGCATGATTTGATCATTGAAATCCAACTTTTGATGCGCCAGCTTCTTCTCATTGAAACTATCCAGTACTTTGTCAGCCAAATAGATCAATGCCTTAATGCTGGCAATAGCTTGGGCATCCGCTTCATTTAAGCTGTCAGAAAACTCAGGCAAATACGCTTTATTGATGTCTTTCAGCCGGCTAATCACCTGACGCAATGCTTTGGCATCTTCGCCATTACCACCTGATGTGCGAACCGAAATTGCCTTGATTTCTCTCAGACATTGGAATCGTTCGTCAAACGAACCATCGGCTAAAACTTTAGACGCCAAATTTACGATATTACGGCGATGTTGCTCCAATTTGTTAGCATCGTCTGCAAATGACGGAGCTAGTTCGGCAAGCACATGTCCGAACCGCTTATCAGCGCAAATGTCCCTTACAACACGCTCTTTAACCTGTGCCGCTACATCAGCAAATACTTTCGCAAAGTCTTGATCCTCGAATTTGCCAAGCTTTTCACGTGCTTCAAAGAAAGTAATTGGTGATTTGACAAGCGATTCAAGCCACTTGCGTACAGCATCTACCGGATACGCGGTGAGAAAGTCGTGTATTTCGGGACTGGCGCTCACCGATTCGTAAAGGACTTCCTCCAAGCACTCATTGAGAAGCTCGGCGCCCTCCATTTCATCCAAAACAGAAAATGCCGGATCAACAATCGCTTCTTCCGGAAAAGACTTCAGTATAGACTGGCAGAGGGAGTGAATAGTGCCTATTTTGGCTCCATCAAGTTCAGCCAGACACTCTTGCCAGCGCCTAGCTTCTTCGCCCTTGCTCAGCGACTCCATCCGCTCTTTCAAGCGACTGCGCATTTCATCAGCAGCCTTATGAGTGTAGGTTACGGCAATAATATTTCCGACAGACAGCCTGCTGTTTTTGCGCAGTATCTCTAGAAAGCGCTCAACAAGTACGTGCGTTTTACCGGAGCCTGCACCAGCGGAAACAAGCACATTTTTGTCAATGGCTTCGACAGCCAACTGCTGTTCGCTAGTCAGACTCATCGGCTGCCTCCACTTCCATCAGTTCGCTTATCCGGCAAGATTTTTTGTGGATGCAACTCTTACAGACATGTTCGCCGTTAGGCATAACGCGAAAGTCGCCACTGCGCATGTTTTTCACATATGTTTGCACATACTCTTCCGTGAGTTGTAGAAGATTTGAATCTTCATCAGTGCCAGGCTCATCAAAGTCCAGCGTACCAACGACTTCTCCTGAATTGATGCTGACGTACATTGCCTTAGAGACATGACTACCGGGCATAATTGCTCGCTCAACCGCCAGTGCGTACAACGGCAATTGCATATTTCTGCCTTGGCTTGCATCTGCCTTTGAAATAGCCTGACTGGAAGTCTTGTAGTCAATTAGCCTGACTTTCTGTGCTCCGGACGCACCTGTCACATCGATACGATCAACCTGACCACGGATGGACACTTTGTCCTTTCCTGAAAGTTCCAACATCGGCGAATTGTCTCGTCCGAAAGACGCTTCAAACATATACGGCGCAAACTGGTCCTTATCAGCGATGCCGCGCTCACGCTCACGAGCAATTAGTCTACGCAAACGAAACGCAATATCTTCTTGTTCGTACTTCCAGAACTTACCTGGCAAAAATTCTTCTCGTCTTTCAATCCAGGACCAACCAGACTTGATTGCCTCATCCAGCAGTTCAGCAATGTTTTCCTTAGGCGCCAAATAGAAATCTATCTTGTTAGTCGCCAGCTTTTTGAAAAATGTCTCTAGAATGTAGTGGTGGAGATTACCCAATAGCTTCGGTGACAAACCTGCTTCCGGCTCAATACGTGGCTCTAAATTCAATACATGTGATACCCAATAGCGAAATGGGCATCTACCATAATCATTGAGCCTGCTGGCGCTAAAGTGCTCAGGCATATCAATTTTCAAGACACCAGCTTTCACCGGATCAACCAGCCAGCCGTTGTAGAGACTTTCATTACCTCCTAATATGCGCATCTGCGACAAGCCAATACGCCCGGACAAATTCGTCTCTAGTTTATTTATTGCAGGTACACTTGCAAAGTCGCTCTCCAGTCCCTCATGACGCCAGTGCCAGCCATTGATTGCATCAACAGCAGATGCAGGGTTAGTTAGGGAGTTTTGATATGGGGCGACAAATACCTTGGCTTTCTTTTCAACACTCTGCAGAAAGAAAGAAGGCACACACTCTTGACCGGATAATTCATAGTGAGGATAAGACAAACTGACAAAGGACTTTGCTCTATCTATTTGTGCACGAAATAGTGCCCATTCATAAGTCGGATGCGATCTTGGATTGTCTATCTCAATTCCCAATTTGGCCCAAGCGGCTAACTCATCGCCGCCGGCAAATCCACTGGCTCCTGAGCGCTGCGGAAACTGTCCTTCAACAAGTCCTGCAATAAATACCGCTTCAAAGGACTTGTTGGGTGCAAGTTCTGCCGAACAAATCGTCACGCAATCAGGGTGTTCCGGCTGGCTGCGGAAATTACTGTCCTCAATAAGCTTTTCAAATGACTTGATGAAAGTCTCGTAAGAAACTTTCGGCAAATCGAAAATTCTTTCTTCCTGAATAAGCAATGCAATCGTATTGCGCACTTCTAGCATAGCCCGACGGTCGTAGCCCTTAAACAACTGCTGAGCGAGATCATCTTCCTTGGTTATTACCAGGAGATGGTCAATTAGATTTTCCAACCAAATGCAGTGCTCGGTAATTGAGCGTTTTTCTACCGGCGGCATAACAGCGTCAAAAAGACCTTGCACTTTCTGCGCATACTCCGGCTTGTCAGCAAATGCTTTAAGCCAGCGCTCTTTCCCGGAAACAAGCTGCTTTGTCAGTGTTATCGAATCAATTTCAGAAACAAGCTCTTTGCTTATACCAATTCGATCACCGGCAAAAAACGGGCTGCGCAAGCACGCAACGACATCAAAACGCTTGAAGTCGCTACTGGCTAGCTTCATCAAACGCATGAGGAATTGAATTAGCGGCAATTCGACAAGCGCTATGCTTTCATCCATAAAATACGGAATGCCGAAGTTGCGAAATGCCGCAATCACGGCCGCCTTGTACGGCCCTATTTGACGAGCTGTAACCAGAATGTCACTTGGACGCCTGCCATCGACAATTAGCTGTTTAGCCCGCCGAGCGATTTCTTGAATTTCGACGAAGCGATCTAATCCGCTAAATACTTCCTCGGTTCTTTTAACACCTTGTATTGCACTGGTCGAACGCATCTTTGGCTTAAGCACGTTGACGAGGTCAATGTATCCACGCTCTTTCCACTGATACTGCTTCAACTGCGATTCTTGCTCCGGTTCGAAGTCGAAAAGCAAGCACGTCTTTGTAGCGTGCGCTGACAAACCTTCAATTACTTTTGCTTGCAATCCGCTTATCCGGTCAAATCCGTCACAGATAAGCCAGTCTAAATTCAATCCGGAAATCTTTTTGGATTGCAAAACCTCACACGCTTGAAACGCCAAGCGTCTTTGATCCAGAAGACCTAACTGGTCAAGCTTTTTCCAATAACCATCATAAACAAGCGAAAGTTCATTATGGTACGGCGACGGAGGCGCTTTCGACAAACGTCCTTTCACATCAGCAGATGAAATTCCCGCTCGTTCAAAAGCATCGACTAGCTCCAACAATGCCGGCGATGTACCGACAAATCCAGCTATAGGTTCAAGTATCGGCAATTTCTTTTGTGCTACGAGGTCATCAACAACAAGCGAAATCACTCGCGCACGCAACTTATCTGGAATTAGATGCGTGACCTCACCTGAAAGCGAAAGCACCATTTGGCAGACTTGGTAAAACGGCAGAATATTTAGCCCGAATATTCCTGATACTTTTTCCGAATTCGCCGCAAATTGCGCTAGCTGCTCTTTAATCCGCTGACTCAATAATGAGCGATAACGAGCCGACGGCACCATGATGAGCGAATTCATCAATGGCTTTGTGCGACTGAACTCAACCAACTCTTTGAGAACAAGTTCTGTCTTGCCGGATCTATATGGTCCGACAATAAGCTCGACCTGGGCTAGAGTTTTTGCATTGGTCACAGCAAAATTTCCATGGCAAAAATAATCGTGCCCGTCGAGATTCGAACTCGAGACCTTCGGCTTCGGAGACCGACGCTCTATCCAGCTGAGCTACGGGCACATAGCGTTTAATTATATCGCCTGGTTGTCATAAGACCCTTTATTGTGGCTCACTTTGACTAAGGAAAGTGATTTACCAGGTCTTCAAGAGCTTCACTGTTGTGAATAGTCACCCGCTTGCCTTCAATATCTATCCAACCGCTAGTTTTGAACTTATTGAGTACCTGGGTGACAGTAACTCTCGACGAGCCCACTAAGTCGGCAATGTCTTGGTGGGTGAGGCGAAAGTCCACCCGAATTCCGTTGGTTGTCACCTTGCCATAAGACTCCGACAAAGTAATTAGTAGACGGGCAACCCGGCCGGGCACTTGGCGAAAGACGAGATCTTCCATCCGAGCTTCGGCTTGCTTAAGTCTTGAGCCGGCTATTTGAATAATGCGCCCAGCGAATTCAGGATTGGTGCGCAAGAGTTCTTGGAAGACCTCCTCGCCAATCTCATAGAATTTTGAGTCTTCAAGCGTTTCGGCTGTGCACTCGTGATAGCCGGATTCCCATATGGCATCAGCGATCATGTCGCCAGCACCAAATAAAGCTAAAAGAATTTCCTTGCCATTGTCCACTTCACGTGACAGACGCACGCGGCCCTTCTCTATAAAGTAGATAGCCTGGGTTTTGTCCCCAGCAGCAAAAAGGATCTGGTGCTTGGGAAGTTCAATCTCCCCAGCCATGCCGACGATTTTGTTCATCTCAAGTGGATTGAACGAATCAAATAGATCGCTCTGTTTCATGGCTGGTGGTTTTGGTGGCTGTTTCATAGAAAGATAAATTCAGTTGCCAGTATTTGAACTTTTTGACCCTCTTGACCGTCTATATAAAAGAACGGCTGATAAGTGCGAATTTGTTGCCTAGCAACATTTTTATACCCCTGGCCGGGCTATTGAAACCCACCACAGGTAGTACCGCATATACAAACGACAGGGCTGCTACTTTTAATTCCCACCTTTTGAACAAACCGCTATAATTCTTTTTGGAATATAGGGTGGGGACCCTGGAAGTAAGATGAGACAGTCGGCGTACGCGCCTATTGTTCTTGTCGAACCCTTGTTAATGCCGGCGGCGGCATTACCCACCAACTTAGGAGAAGAGCAATGGCATTCGCAACAAAAGAAAAAGCAACCAAGGAAGCAGCAGTGGATAAGAATTCAAAATCCAAATCGGAGTCCGGCGAGGGTTCAGCCGACCGCAAGAAAGCGCTTGGTCTGGCTCTTGATTCCATTAAGAAGCAATTTGGTGACGGCTCCATTATGTGCCTGGGCGATTCCCGCCAGGGACAAATTGAGGTGGTACCAACAGGCGCCCTCTCGCTTGATGTTGCCCTCGGTGTTGGCGGATTGCCACGCGGTCGCGTAATTGAAATTTATGGTCCGGAATCATCCGGTAAAACCACACTGGCTCAGCACGTTGCTGCCGAAGTGCAAAAATTGGGTGGTATCGCGGCCATCGTCGATGCTGAACACGCAATGGATCCTGAATATGCCCGCAAGCTTGGCGTCA
Source organism: Candidatus Obscuribacterales bacterium (assembly GCA_019744775.1). Taxonomy (NCBI): domain Bacteria; kingdom Bacillati; phylum Candidatus Melainabacteria; order Candidatus Obscuribacterales; species Candidatus Obscuribacterales bacterium. Next base: position 266,899 of record JAIETZ010000003.1, on the reverse strand, counting down.
ACGTTGAAGAACTGTTGATCTCTCAGCCGGACACAGGTGAACAAGCTCTGGAAATTACTGAGCAATTAGTCCGCTCCGGCGCTGTTGATCTGGTTATCGTTGACTCCGTTGCCGCTCTTGTTCCAAAAGCGGAAATTGAAGGCGACATGGGTGACTCGTTGCCTGGCTTGCAAGCTCGTTTAATGAGCCAAGCTTTGAGAAAGCTGACAGGTGTCGTTGCCAAAACCAAAACCATCGTCATCTTCATTAACCAATTAAGACAAAAAATTGGTGTCATGTACGGAAACCCGGAAACAACCACAGGTGGCAACGCCCTGAAGTTCTATGCTTCAGTTCGTTTGGACATCCGTAAGATTGAAACCCTTAAGAAGGATGGTTCCGAATTCGGCAACCGCGTTAAGGTTAAGGTCGTTAAGAACAAAGTAGCACCACCATTCAAAATTGCAGAATTCGACATCATCTATGGACAAGGCATCAACACTGCCGGTTGCGTGCTCGATATGGCTGCCGAGCTTGACATTGTGAAAAAGTCAGGCACCTGGTTCAGCTACAACGAGGAGCGCATCGGACAGGGTCGTGATACCGCTCGCCAATATTTGGAAGCAAATCCTAAGTTGTTGGCAGAAATACAAACTAAAGTAAAAGCAGAGCTTGCGAAATCTCAAGGCAAGGTATAAGGTCTTTCTAGTACATCGATTCCATATCTACTAAATAGGGATCCTAGAAAAATCCGGAGCCGTGGTGGCAGATAAAGCCAAAGCTAAGACTGAAAAGTCGGTTTCTGCTACTGGTGCGCGTGTATGGTTTACCGCTGCAGTCACCATACTATCCGGTGCCTTACTTGGACTTTCAGCTCCTGGTATTGAACAGTGGTACTTAGCCTGGTTCGGGCTAGTGCCACTGTTTTTACTTGTCGCGCAATCGCCGAATTTCCTGCAGGCATTCATTCGGGGTTTTTGTTTTGGTCTTGCCTATAACCTCGTCTATTTGAATTGGTACCTTCACCTGCATCCTTTGCGTTGGATGGGTTTTGACGACTGGCAGAGCCTGATAATGTCGGCAGTTATTTGGGCTGTCGTCTCATGCCACCAGGGACTTATCACAGCTCTATTCGCCTTGCTTCTAAAAATGCTACCTCTGACTGGCGGTATCATCCCGCGTTCCATCGATGGTAAATGGCGCCTGCCTGCATTGTTGGTATTGCCGCTTCTTTGGGTTTTAATCCATAACAAGATTGGCAATCATCCGGACTTTCTGGGTGTACCCTGGTCGATGCTCGAATACTCGCAATATCGCCAACTACCGCTTATGCAGAGCGCCAGTCTTATTGGCGGCATTGGTATTGGATTTCTCATCGTTGCCGTCAACGTAACAATTGCCGGCTTGATCGCCACACTGTTCAATAAACAAAAATGGCAATCGTTTGCCGTGCCCAGTTTTCCCCTGGCGATGATCAACCTCCTGATGATTTCACTTGTCGTGGCCAACATTTATATCTGGGGACAAACAAGATTGGCAGAAGGTCCAGTCGACCGTGATGCTCCATCTTTGACGGTTTCACTGCTGCAACCAAACATCGGCATTGAAATGCTTAGACCAAAGCCCCGATTCAGTTTTGAACAACTCTTGAGCAAATATGGCAAGCTGGTTGCCGCCTGTCCAAAAGGATTGGCCGTGCTTCACGAAAATGCATTGCCTACCTATCTAAAAGAAGATCAGCGCACCAAGCAATTCTTAGCTCATCTAGCTCACGAACGCGGCATCGACATTATTCTCGGCGGACTGGATTCCGACAAACGCAAGCATCCGTACAATTCCGCTTTCGGCATCACCAAAGACGGCACTGTTCTCGACAGCATTTACCACAAGCGCTTCCTTGTGCCATTTGGTGAGTACACGCCCGACATTGCAAACTACTTGCCGGATGTGTTGCGCAAATTAACCTCCACACCGGCAGGACGCGGACTCACACCAGGAAAACGTCCGGTCATGTTCTACATGCCATCAGGACTGATTGCACCAAATATTTGCTTTGAAGCCATTTCGCCGGAGATTACCGCCGAATCTGTTCGCTCAGGTGGTACCGTCATTGTTAATCTCTGCGACCTCACGTGGTTCCACAATTCAATGATTGGCGATCAGATGCTCGCCTTTGCCACCGTACGCGCAATTGAAACTAAGCGTTATCTTGTGATGGCTGCCAATACAGGACCGTCAGCAATTATCGATCCGCTAGGAAAAATCGAGAAGAAAACACCGATGGAACAAAGCGCCGTGCTTACAGGCAACATCGCATTTATTCACGACATGACGCCGTTTGCTTCTTGGTTCCGCTAAGAGCCAATCTTTTGACGCAATTCCTGAGCATACTTGCAGTCGGCTGCTAATTCGTCTGCTGTGGCGCAGTCGACTTTGGCTTTATCCTTTTGTCCGAGCTGGTTGTAGGCAATGCCGCGAAGCAAATAAGCAGCAACAAATCTTGGATCTTGCTTGATGCAATCATCAAATTTTGTGATTGCTCCCTCTGTGTCTCTAGCCGCCAATAGTCTGGCACCATCTTCATAGATGCTTTCAATTTGACTCGGGGCTCTGACAGTACCAGTGTAATCAAACCAGTCACTGCCTTGCATAAAACGCAACGTTCCTTCTTCTCCCTCGTCCGGGATATAAACCGTTGCATCGTCGCATTTAACAACTGTGCCGTTTGATAGAACCCCTGTTTCCCGTCGGACAAATTTATAAATACGACTTACGCCGTTAGGCGCAAGAGCTTGCCACACACCAGGTTCTGTTTTAACCCAATCTTCTCTATCACAAGATAGAGTCGATTCAGTAATGCAAAAACGCGACCTCTCACGAGGCGGAGAAAACGGCTTACGCAACAAAGGAACTGCGACTGCTGCTATCAGTCCCAATACGATGAGAGCCCAAGTAATTTTTGTCTTTTTATGCAACTTAGTCTGGATGAGCTTTGCCGACTTTTGCAGCAACTTTGATTTCAACAGTCACTTGGCGCTTACCCGATTGCGATTCAACCGACTTTAAAATACCGAAGCCTACTTCGCCCCAATCTTCAGAGTGCGCTGCCATTCCTTCGCCTTGTTGAGTCAACTTTATGGAGTTGTCGTTCAAATTCTTTTTGTCGAAGCCACCCTCGATGTCGATGACCATCGTGGTGATGCAATCAACTTGCTTGATCGATGCGATACGTCCTTTGCCGCATACTGTCCACACTTGATTCAATGTGTTGGTGCCTTGGCCCCATTCGAGTAGTTGGATGGGTTTGTTTGGTCGGATCATATGTAAAGCTCCAGTCTCGCTGCCAGCTCGACTTTCGCTTGCTAGCCAGCATCCGTAGTTTGCTCCGCGGGCGCACGGCTCAATCGCCGCGCTTGCTTCGCTTCAGGGTAATTTTAGCACTCGTTGACAACCAGCTAGTCTTCTAAGCTGGTTAGACATTCTTCAAACGTTTTCCACTTTACGGCGAAGGTGGCGAGCATGGCGTCTTTGTCGCCCACGGAGTCGGCTTTTAGGAGGTTGACAAGATCATCGTTTAGGGGGTTGTCGGGTTTAACTTTGGTTACTAAATTGCCTAAGGCTTTGACCATTGATGAGGGAACATGAAGGACGGGTTTGTTCTTGCCTTTGGCTTGGGCAATGAGTTGCAGGAATTCGGAGATGCTGTAGGAGTTAGGTCCGACGAGATCATAGGTTTGTTCAGCGGTATGTTTGTTGTAGATGCTTTGCACGATGCAGTCGGCGACATCATCTACGGAAATTGGTGCCAACCTATTTAATCCGCTATCTACAACAGGGATTACCGGCGAGGCTTTCACTATGTTGACTAATCTGTTTAGGAAAATACTGTCTTCCGCGAAAGTCAAAGATGGTCTAAGAATTGTCCAGATGAAGTTGCTGGCTTTGACGATTTCTTCACCTTGCGCCTTCGTTTTAAAGCAGGCGTTTTCTGAATACTGTGATGCGCCGAGACAACTTACATGAATAAATCTTTCGACACCATATTTTTGTCCGACTTCTATAAGTCCTTTAAGAGCTTCGACGTGGATGTCCTCAAAAGTAGTGTCTGCAGTTTGTTGAGTTATGCCAATGAGATTGATGATTACCTTGGCGCCGTCGACGGCTTCTAAAAGTTTGCGCGGGTCTCTGACATCGCCAACGATGACATCGACTCCTGCGCGTTTTAATTCGGCCATTGTTGTGTCGGTCCAGTCGACATTGCCGCGAGACATCATGCGAACTTGATAGCCTTCTTCAAGCAGTGCGGGGATTACCCGACTACCCACAAAGCCTGTGCCACCAGTTACAAGTATTAGGGCCACATGCCACCAATGCCGCCAAAACCGAATCTAAGTCCAGATCCACCCATCATGCCGCCACCACCATAAGGGCTGAACCCATTATTGAAACCGCCATAACTCGGTGATGGATTAGCTGGATAACGTTGGCCAACAACAGCACCGGTTAACGGGTCGATTAGTACGCCTGATGCCTGATCATACAAGAGTCCTGTTTGCGGATCTGTGACTAGCGTGCCACTCTGTGTCGTGTAGCCGCCACCGTATCCACTGCCCATCATCGAACCAATCGAGTTGATAATTTTGGACAATCCGCTTGAACGCTTTTGATATTGTGGAGCCGGCTTGGGGAAATCAGAGCTCATGGAATTATCCATGTCGCTTAGATCATCAGCAAGATTTGGATCTTGTGAATAACTTGGTTGTTGCTGTGAGTAACTTGGTGCATAACCGCGATTAGCAGTCGCGCTGGGAACTGCTCCCGGCACCGTGCCTAGCATTCTTCTTACTCTATCCGGCAATGGCGTCGTCACAGCTAACGGTTGTTGTGGATACAAAGTCAGCTCAAGTCTGTTTACTCGAGCAGGCAATGAATCTTTCGGATAACTCTTACCAAAAATCAAATTTTCCAACTGTGTGACTTGCTGGTTAAGTCCACCAGCGGCTTCTTGAGCCGGCACCGCATTTGGTGCTTGATAGCCATAATTATTACGATTGCGGTAATCCGGGGCCGACTGCGGCATCGCGCCCATTGAATTTCCGGAACTCGGCATACCAAAAGCGCGTTGCATATCTTGACGCACATTGCGTCCACTAAAACTTGTACCATCGGCATTAGCCGGAGGCGTGTAAGTCAGAGGCGGTGATGTGCGTTTGGGCGCACTGTGTAAATTATCGAATGAGAAATCATCATCATCAGCCCAATCGGATCCCGTAGGTGCTTGCTTAGCTACATCAACACCTGTCTTCATTTTTAGACGATCCATGCGCTCTGTCATGTCATCTATACCTGAAGGCTTGCCGAAAACTTTCGTCTCTAGACGATCGAGTCTTTTACGTGCAGGCTCATCATTGTACTCACGCCCAAGCAATTTGGTTTCAATTGCTGAAATCGCCGGATAGTTGCCCGCTGGTGCGGGCGTGTCATCAAATTCTTGTACGTCTGCAGTAGGCACATCACTGGCCGATCGTGTTGCATCATAATTACTTGGCTGCTTAGCAGTTGTCGGGCTAGCCTTAGCCGGTTCGGCGGCGTTATTATCTGCAGGAACAACAGACATCAATGAGTTCAGTCGCTCCTGTATTGGTCCTGTCTTTGCTTCGCCGAAGACCATTTTTTCCAGACGTTCAATTCTGGCTTCAGTCGTATCCTTAGGATAGTCATGCTCAAAAAAGCGTTTTTCCAACTTGACGATATTAGGATCGTCGCTAGCGGAAGCGATACAGCCAAACGACAAAGCCAGGCTCAAACTTAGCAAAGCGAAAAGTCTAGTTGTCTTTTTTGCTGTCATTGGTGGTGATTGAAACAGGTGCAAACTCATCCAGGTGGACCTTTAAATGCCCAAGAAGCCGTTCCCTAGAGCCATCTTACCACGGTAAATCCTAGTAAAAACCCCGAAATTGACCCGATAAAAAGCACTGGAGACTGCCAAAAATAGACGACATAAAAAGACCTTTGTTCCATCAGTTAAAATTCAAGACTATCAGTTATTCCCTCACCACCCATTGACATGTCAGCAATAGAAGTAAAAACAAGCCCCTTATTAATCGACGGATTCAGCCTTAGCCTGGAGGACCTCGAACCGGTCGCAGACGCTAGACGACCTGTCAAACTCTCCGACGCAGCGTTAAAGCAGCTAACTGATAGCCGTGCGACGGTGGAAAAGATACTAGCCGGTGGAAAACCTGTTTATGGCATCACAACTGGCTTTGGCAAATTCAAAGACGTCTATATAGATCCGGCTGACTCCAAAGTTTTACAAAAGAACCTCATTCTTTCCCACGCAGCCGGAGTCGGCGCCAATCTAGATACTAGGATAACGCGCGTCATTATGCTTCTGCGCGCCAACGCGTTAGCGAAAGGCTTCTCCGGTATTCGACCGTCTGTCGTTCAACTTCTACTGGATTGCTTAAACAAAGGCGTCCATCCACTAATTCCGGAAAAGGGATCATTGGGCGCTTCCGGCGACCTCGCCCCACTTGCCCATTTAAGTCTTTTGCTGATTGGCTACGGCAAAGCGGAATATCAAGGCAAAATCATGGACGCGAGCGAGGCATTAGCCAAGGCCGGACTCCAACCGGTTGAACTGGAAGCAAAAGAAGGACTCGCATTGACCAACGGCACTCAAGCAATGGCCGCCATCGGCTCTCTCACGCTATTGCAAGCAGAGCGCCTGGCCAAAATGGCCGACATTATTGGGGCCATGTCACTTGAGGCACAATTAGGCTCGGCAAAAGCGTTCGATGAAAGAATTCACAAGGCTCGCCCAATTCCCGGACAATTAGCTTCCGCAGCCAACTTGCGCAGGCTTCTAAAAGACAGTGGCATTGTTGAAAGTCATACGGATTGCGCAATGGTTCAAGATGCATACTCGCTGCGTTGCATGCCGCAAGTGCACGGCGCCTCGCGTCAGGCGTTTGCGCATGTGCGTTCAATTCTAGAAATTGAAATCAATTCAGCAACAGATAATCCGCTAGTGTTTGGCGACGATGTATTGTCCGGCGGCAACTTCCACGGACAACCACTGGCTCTGCCCTTTGATTATATGTCCATCGCTTTGGCGGAATTGGCCAACATCTCGGAAAGACGCACGGAGCGCCTGGTCAATTCGGCACTATCAAATGGACTACCGGCATTTCTGACAGAATTCGGCGGCTTAAACTCCGGCTTTATGATTGCCCACTACACAGCAGCGGCTCTGGTCTCTGAAAACAAACCACTAGCTCATCCGGCGTCTGTTGATTCGATTCCAACATCGGCCAATCAAGAAGACCACGTATCCATGGGCACCATCGGCTCGCGAAAAGCGCGCGACATTCTAGGCAACACAACTAAAGTACTGGCAATTGAACTCTTGTGCGCAACACAGGGTTTAGACTTCCGATTGAAAAATGGAGCTGACGCCAATCACAAAATCAAAGACCTTTCACCAGGTCCAGGTATTGATGCTGCCTACAAACATGTCCGCAGCAAAATAACTCATTTAGGCGAAGACCGAGAAATTCACTTGGACATTGATGCCGCTGAGAAGATAGTTGCATCGGGAAGTCTCTTACAGACGGTAGAGGCTGCCTTGGGTACACTCCAGTAAGGGGTGTTAAAATAGTCCGTTGGGTTAAAACGCCTGGATTCTCCTGGCAAAAAGTTAATAATGGCATCCATTGGCTAACTGCGTCTAATCATTTCAAGCGCGAGAATCACCTGTGCCGGCACTACAAGAAACAAGTCCGACAACGCAACCAAAGCATGAGTCAAACAACCACAGCAATGGTTCCGCGTCACCTATGGAAATGCTTCCCTTAATCGTAAAAGCAATGCGTCCGAAGCAATGGACAAAGAATTTGGTTGCATATGCTCCGCTTCTCTTTTCCATGCACATACACGAGCCGCATTTATTCGCTTTAGCTACTGCCTGCGTTGCTGCATTTTGTTTAGTGTCCGGCGCTGTCTACTTACTAAATGACGTACTTGATGCAGAAGCTGATCGCCTGCATCCCACAAAGTGCAAGCGTCCTATTGCTTCCGGCAAACTCCCGGCATCTGTAGCACTTGTCGCTTGTGTGCTAGCTGTCATAGCTGGTGTGACCATCAGCTTTTTAGTACGTCCAACTCTTGCAGTTGTAACAATTGCTTATTTCGCCTTGAGCTTGTCCTATACGTTGATGCTTAAGCACACAGTCATTCTCGATGTATTTGCCATCGCCGGCGGATTCGTATTGCGCGCCGTAGCCGGTGCAGTTGCTGTAAGCGTACCGACATCCGGATGGTTTCTTCTGTGCACATCGCTCGGTGCATTGTTCCTTGCTCTAGAAAAAAGACGACAAGAATTGAATGTGCTCGGTGACAAATCACTAGCGCATCGCAAAAGTCTTGGTCTTTACTCCAAAGAACTCTTAGATCGCTTAGAAAGCATTATCGTCCCCAGCGTCGTGACATCCTATGCTTTCTACAGTTTCCAATCATCACACGGTGAAGCAATGCTTCTAACAGTGCCTTTTGTGCTTTACGGCGTGATGCGTTACAAATTCCTCTCTGTACATTCAACTATTACCGGCTCACCTGAAGAAGTACTCTTCAAAGACAAAGCCATCCAAGCAACCATCATTCTCTGGGTTGCTACCTGCGCACTGGTAGTTTATCAAGGACCAAGCTGGCTAATGCACCTATCCGACATGCTCGATAGTCACAAAGCAGTCGAGTGGGCCGGCAAACCGAAATTAAGCCTGTAAACTAAATAGCCGGCACAGACATAATTTCTTTGCGCGTTCCAGAAATTATCTCAACGGAATAATCCTTTGACGGGGTTTGCACATCAGCATTCCGCACTAGGTTTTCTTGCGGCGGCGGAATAAGAGGTACTACAGGCACGTTAATTTCGGCAACCGGTTGCTTATACAACGACGTTACATCTACTACTCGAATAGGCGCATGATCTTTTTGATTTCTCAACGCCATGTAGAGTTTACCGGAAGCAATTTGCGCCTTTATGAGCTTGGTGGTGTCTGCGGTTGAGACTGCGACTGTAATAGTGTTGCCCTGATAAGTGGTGCCGCTGGCTGCTCTTTCCGTTGTATCACCAACAGCAATCACTTCAACATCAGACAAAATGCAACCCGTACTTGTCTCATGACCAGAGCCAGCAGAAGCCAGAATATCAACACGACTACCTGGAGCAACAAAACCTGCGACGCCAGAGCTGGAGTCTACGGGGAACGTTACTGCGCGATAGCCTGCTTTCAATCGTGCTTCTATTCCAATCAATTGATCAACAGGAGCCAAATCACCAAAGCTGACAAGATTTCCGGCAGGAATTAGATACTTTGCGGTACGACCTACAGCTAAAGACGCGTTGTTTAATGTACCTTGCGCGTAATGCCCACGAATTTCCTTTTCTTCTAAAGCTTCAAATGTAATTGCCGAACCTTCGGGGATATCTTTTACTGCTTTCACAACCCTAATGAGCTCACCCTGCTCTGCCTGCTGAGCCTTTCTAATGGCCTCAGCTGTCCTCGTCTCCTGCTCATGCACATAAGACACAATGAGCGTCGTCACTCCTATTGCTAAAACAACAATGGCCAGCAACATCACCGGCAAGGGAATTCTAGACATTCCCAGAAATATATTTCGTAAAGGATTCATGGCCCACCCCTCATACAAGACTCGCTTGTACCATTGACAGGCCACTTACGAATTTCTGTAAGCGGGTTTACCCTAGGTTTGAATGTAGAGCAATCGCTTACTTAGCCGGCTCGACAATAGCTAGTGACCATCTACCGCGGGTTTCCACAACGTGTCCGGGGCGATTGGCTTCAGTTAGATACGGGATTCTGTCTTGGGCCATGATTATCCATAACGGCTTTGTTGGGTCGCTGTTGTTGACGTAAGAAATATATTCTTTCTTTTTCTCGATGATGGTTACAGGCTGGCGAAGATAGAAATTAGCTGATGGCGATTTTCGACCACACACAGCCGGCACGATATGCGCGTCGCTTAACATGCGTACGAATGAATGATAGTCGCCCATTTTCATATCGTAAGCAACATTCAAGCCTAGAGGCACGAGCACAGCACCAACGATTACAGAGGATATGGACAATTGCCAAACAGCAAATGCGTTTTGCTTGCGCAAAAACAAAACGGTGCATGTAAGGAATGCCATTGTTATACAAAGTCCAGCAGCGGCTAGGACCGCTTCATATCCGTGCAGGCCACCAACTTTCATTGGGGCAACAATTGAAGCTACACCCATCACAGCCGTTAATGCAGCAGCAATTACCGCCATCAACTTTGTTTTATTGCGACGCAAAGCAAGGTCCATCGATGTGCCGACCAAAATGGCCATAGCTGGAAACATCGGCAAAATGTAAGTCGTCAACTTCGCCGAGACTATAGTAAAAAATGGATACATCCAAGCGGCAATCAAGGCGCTTAGGACAATCAATTGGCTGCGCATGCTCATTTCACGACATTTGAGACGTGCTCGTTTCACCGCTGCAATTATTGACGGAATAAACGCCAGCAAGTAAATCGACCAAGGGAAAAAGCCACCCAAATACACAGGAACATAATATAAAGGTCCTGCTTGGTGGTTGACGGTGCCCAATGCACGTCCGATGTTTTGCCTAATAAAGAACTCTTGGTAAAACTCACCATTCGTGGCAATTGTCACAGCGATAAACCATGGCAAGGAAATTGCCGCAACAATAAGTGCACCGTAAATCAACTGTAGCTTTCTAACTGATTGCCATGCAGCGCTGATACTGCGCGAAGTAAAGCCAATATAGGCAAACAAAGACACAAATACAAGAACACCGGCCATCGGTCCTTTGCATAAGACAGCAATACCCAAAGCAACATAGGCAAGCCATTTGGTCCAACCGATGTTTTTGGTAATGGTCAAAAACAAACAAGCAACTGTCATAGAAAACAGCAAGCACAGAGGCATGTCAGTTACAGCAATATGACCTATGAGCAATACAAGAGCAGATGACGCCAAAACCAGAGTAGATAGAAGTGCGGCACGGCGGCGCAGGTATTGGCGATTAAGTGGATAAGAAAGAGTAATCAGTGCAGTTGCACTCAATGCTGCAGGAAAGCGCGCGGCAAATTCAGTAACTCCAAAAATCTTGTAGCTCAGTGAAATTAGCCAGTAAATCAAAATTGGTTTTTCAAACCAGGGCACATAGTTTAAATGCGGAACCAAATAATTGCCGGACTCAAACATTTCCCGAGCCCCTTCTGAATAATATCCATCAGAAGGATCCATAATCGGCATCAAACCAAGCGCAGGAAAAAATAGAAGTATCGCGCCAATTGCTACAACTGCAAAAATTCTCCAGTCTAAATTAGACCAGCGCGGAAAGGCTGTTTTGATTTTGGAAGTTTGCTCTAAAACTGGTGCCGTCGAAAGGCTCACGGTTATTCTATGCCCGCCTTGACAAGATGGATCAATTGAGACTCCACACCAATCAAATCAAATTGGCGATCTCATTACATTAATCCTGCTTTACAACAGTTTGATTTCCTAATGCTTCGGTTAGCTGGGGTATCATTAACATAGTCCCCGCGCGGCTTGCGCAGATCGAGCGTGTCCCGAGACCAAGAATTGAGATAAATCACATGTCAGCGTGTAAACAAATCCTCGCCCTTTCCATAAGTCTCTATCTAGCAACTGTGGCAGGCAATGCTTGGGCCGCCGATGACAACGCCTCGATAATAAATCAGGCAAGCAACGCCTTGAATAAAGGACTATATTCACAGGCTTCGAACTTATATCAACAGGCAGTGACGCAAGCAGAAAAACAACATGCCTCAGCGTTGGATTTATCATCTGCCTTAAATGGACTGGCAAATGTTTATTCAATGACCGGCAAAAGCGAAGAAGCGCAAAAGCTATATTCACGCTCACTAAATATCCTCGAAGGGTCATTGGGTGCAAACAACCCAAAAATAATTCCAACAATGCTTGCTTTGGCTTCAACCTATGAATCACAAGGCAATCAAAACAAAGCAATGGCTTTATACAACCGAGTATTTGCCATCAACGAAAAGAATTTTGGACCAAAGGATGTTGTCACAGCCAAGAGTCTACAAAGAGTAGCCACCGCTAAAACACGTCAGGGCGACTTAACTCATGCTGAAGATTCGTTCAAAAAGGCTCTGGCTATTTTGGAAAGCTCTTTGGGATCAGACAATCCGGATGTAGCTAAATGTTTGAATGATTATGCAAGCCTTCTTAGACAACTAGGGAGAGATTCAGAAGCGGAGGCTTTAGAAACTAGAGCTAGAAAAATTCTGCTGAATTCTTCCAGCCAGTCAACAAAACCAAAAAAGGCAACTCCAGAATCGGCTTGGCAAACTCAAATCGAAGAGACCAGCCAAAAAACTACTGTTTCTCAAGCCAATGAAGCGCCGGAACTCATGAGTGAGTCGCATACATCTGGTCTACGCGACTATCAAATAACGCCCATGTTCAGCACATTAGCTGATGTCTATTACAGACAAAGTGGCTATGTTGATTCGGAGCCTTTATATAAACGGCTGATCGAAATTGATGAGAAAAGCCTTGGCCCTAATCATCCAGCCGTTGCAGCGGATTTGAACAATCTAGCCATGCTCTATAAAAGCCAAGGGAAATTCGCCGAAGCAGAGCCGTTGTTTACGCGCGCACTTTCGATATATCAAGGACTTTACGGCGGCAACAATTTACTCGTCCTCAAACTGCAAAACGATTTGGCAAACACTTACGAAGGACTCGGTAATTTCAGCCAAGCTGAGCAAGTGTTGAAGTCAGCATTAGCCGCCAGCCAAAAATCGTTCGGCAACAATAATTTTGAAACAGCTAAAATTTTGAACAATCTCGGCTATCTCTACTTCAGAGCGAATCAATTAGACCAGTCGGAGAGTTATTACAAACAAGCACAAACAAGCACCGAGGCAGCCCTGGGATCCAGAAGCCCGCTATTGGCCGCGTGTTTAAATGACTATGCAAAAGTTCTGCGTAAACTGAACAAGACTTCAGAAGCGGACCAAATGGAAGCTCGCGCAGCAAACATACTTTCAGAAGCGCAAGTACAGGTCCCGCCCACACAATAAGTGTCTGTATCAAGGGCGCATGCAATGCGCTCCTACCCAAACCACTCAAGAATCCTGGCGACTTCACTATTGTGCATGCAAGTGATACGTTGGGCGCTCTGTTCGTTTAACATCTTTTTGTGCGACTAAAACCGGCTTTACATTTTGTCCAGGACGCAGCTCGTCGCTTCCGTATTGCGCCACAACTTCTCCGGCGTAAACATCGCCAAATATTTCCACAAATTCGCCCATGATTTCGCCTTTCTTTACAGGCACCCATTCAATATCATTGCCCTTAATTCGGCAGATAAATGTATCTAACGTCGTTGATACGACCGATGTAATAGGTACAAACAAAGTTGGTTCTGGTCTGCGTGTCGGCCAATATACCTCACAGAACATTCCTGGAAGCACTTTATAGTCAGGGTTGAAATAGTTTAGCTCAACAGGCATGGTCCTTGTCTTTTGCTCAAGGTAATTACCCAACCTTGCTACAGTTCCAACTAAACGACGACCTGGGAAAGTTGAGACAGTAAATTCAACTTTTGCTCCCGGCAAAACGCCGGCAGTATTTATTTCAGGAACAGGAGTGACGATTCTCAATAAATCCAATTGTTGGATTCTCACTATTTCCGGATAAGCACCATTACCCAACGGTCCCACGAAGCTGCCTACATGCATGTCACGCTTGGTGATATAGCCATCAAAAGGAGCATAGATGTTTAAATAATCAGCGAAGTCTTTGTAGTTTTCAAAACCGTGCTGAGCAACTTTGACATTTTCTTTGAGAGCGTCAACTTGTGATTCAGCAGCGAGCACCTTGCTCTCCCATGTTTTTACATTTTCGCGATCAACATCTACCGTCTGACCAAGAACAATTACATCGTTGTTAGCCACAACACCAGGCACAAGAGACGCAGCCTTTACACGTTGGTAAGTTGAATCATCCGACAGAAGCTGCGCTTTAGCTTGGCGCCATTCCGCGCGGGCGCTTTGCAATTGGGAAATGCCTTCTTGTAATTGCGCCTTTGCTTGCGAAAAAGCCGATAAGGCTTCGTTGCGCCTGGCCAAATATTCAGGCGCATACATAACAACCATCAAGTCGCCTTTTTTAACTATGGAGCCGCGGTCGACACCTATCCATTTGATGAAGCCCGGCACTTTCGGGAAAATAGCTACGTCTTGGTAGGCATGTATTTCACCAGGCAACTGATCGACTCGCTCAAGCGTTCGTGAAATTACGGTTACTGCAGGCACATCAACCGGTCCTTGGGCTTCTTCCTTTTGGTTGTGCACGAAGAAACTCTCAATGGCAGGAACGCCAAACTTAAAAAACATAAAAGCCACTATCAAAGCTGCAACGGCAATAGCGCCTGATTGCAATGGTTTCTCTTTTACTTTGTCTGGAATTTTGAAATTGGGCATTTTATTCACCACGATCGTCAGGGTGCAGGGACGGAGATGTAAGAGGTAACTTAGCTTGGATTGTCGCGAAGAAAAGCGGCAGTATAGTCAGCACGGTCAATGTGGACATAGCCAGTCCACCAATAACTGCTCGCGCCAGAGAAGCTCCCTGGCTATCGCTTAGCGCCATCGGCACCATACCGGCAATCATAGCAAATGACGTCATCATAATAGGGCGCATGCGCTTTTCGGCAGCATCAATAGCCGCTTGCTCAACTTGCATACCTTCGTAACGATTCTTCTCGGCAAATACAACAAGCAAAATAGCATTGGACACTCCAACCCCAATTGCCATGATCGCTCCCATGAATGACTGCACATTCAGTGTTGTTCCGGTAATAGTAAGCATCATCAAAATACCGGCAATTATTGCTGGAGCTGTTGAAAGAACCACAATCACTAGTCTTGGTGCTTGAAAATAGCCGGTCAACATCAAGAAAACTACAACTACCGCAAGTGCCAAACCGGTAAATAAGTGATCAAATGTCGACTTAAGAATTGGAATTTGTCCTTTAACGTCGGCGTATACGCCTCTTGGTGGAGTGCCGCAGCGGTCGACAGCCTGCTTGACCATGTCGCCGACGGTACCCATGTCCTTACCGTAGATGTTGGCCGTTAAGCCGACCATACGCATCATGTTGTAGCGATCATACTCGCCAATACAGGTACCATAAACAACCTTTGCCACATCAGCAATCAATGGATGTTGCAATTTAGGATTGTTCATCGCCGGGAAATTTTCAATGTCTGACTTAGATTGAATTTGATCCTGCGGGACCTGCACCTGGATCTGGTAGGACACACCGCTGTTTCTGTCCTTCCAAAAACTCTTAAGAACATAGCGGCTAGAGTAATATGCCGGCTGCAGTGAATAGCCTATATCCACTGGCGTCAATCCCAACTGTCCAGCCAACTCACGATCAATTTTGATTTCGCACGTCGGATACTCTTGAGGCTGCGCAAACTGCAAATCCCTGATGTAAGGGATTTTCTTTATTTCGCGCATTATCTTCTCAGCAAAAATTCGATCTTCTGTCAGATCGTGACCACGAACAATGACACCAATTGGTGTAGTTGATCCGATATTCATTACCTGGTTAACGATGTCGCCAGGCTCAAATGAGAAGAGTACGCTAGGAAGCTGTTCTTTAAAGTGCTTACGCAGTCTTTCCTTAAAGGGCTCCATATCAATATGAGCACCTTTGGCCAATTTGAAATCCATAACCGCCTGATGCGGGCCGGATGTCCACAAATAGGTTGAGCTAATAACAAACTGTGGTGGTTGCTGTCCTGCATAACCCAAAGTTTTTTCCACAACTCCAGGTCCGGCTTCCTTTTTCACAATGTCGACTGTCTTAGTAACAATTTGTTCGACCGTTTCGACGCGTGTACCGGTAGGTGCTGTAATTCGAATACGAAATTCTTCTGTTTCACCCTGCGGAAACATCTCGCGGCCGATATTAGTAAACAGGATGCCAATGATGACCAGACAAACTGCCAAATAAACACCAATAACGATAGGGCGGACCGGCATAGCTGCTTCCACTAACCTACCCAATGAGTGTCTTATTTTCGCCATTAATCCTTTCTCTTCGTCTTCTTCCTTCTTGTGCTTAAGAATCCAGACAGCCATAACGGGCACCAATGTGCTAGATAGAAGGAACGAACAGAACATGGCAAAGCCTACCGCTAGAGAAAGCGGCACAAAAAGATTTTTGGTAATACCAACCATGAAAAAGGACGGAATGAAAACAGTAATCACGGATAACATGGCCAACAAACGGGGCACCATGGTTTCTGAACCTGCATCAAGCACGGCTCTACTTAACGGCTTGCCACGCCCAAGGTGCGTGTGAATGTTCTCAATGTTTACCGTTGCTTCGTCCACCAAAATACCGATCGCCAAAGCTAAGCCACTCAACGTCTGAATATTGATTGTCTGCCCTGTTGCCCAAAGCGCAACGGAGGCACCAAGCAGCGAACATGGAATCGTCGTTACAACAATAAGCGTTGCTCTTAAGTCTCTCAAGAAAAGCAGGATCATTAAGCCGGGCAAGATAGTGCCCATCAGTCCTTCGTAAAGAACATCGTCAATTGCTGCTCTTACATACTTTGATTGGTCGAACTCATAGCTGATAGTGACATCTTTCGGCAAAACAGCTTGCATAGTCGGCAAAGCAGCGCGCACAGCATTAACTACGGACACCGTGGATGCATCCGCCTTTTTAACTACCGGCAAGTAAACAGTCCGTTTGCCGTTATACAAAGCATAGCCGGCAAGAATATCCGATGAGTCAATTACTTCCCCAACGTCACGAATAAAGATTTGTGGACCAGCACCTGTACGTATAGGCAAATAGTCAAGCTGGTGAATATCAGGCAAGTCAGTATTTACGGGAGCAATACGCATCAAATCGCCAGTTCTTACATTACCTGCCGGCATAACTTTATTGCCTGTGGCCAGGGCATTGAGAATTTCATTACCAGAGATGTTGTAACGCCTTAGCTTATCGGCATCCACATTGACAATAATGGAGCGAATGTTGCCGCCAAAAGGAGGTGGTGCTTGTGCACCGGGCACTGTTGCTAATTGCGTTCTAATTCGCACATAAGCCAAATCCTGAATTTTTTCTACGGTTTCTGTTGGCGAAGAAAGCACAAGCTCTCCTACCGGCAACGTGCCCGCGTCAAAGCGCAGCACGAAGGGGTTAAGTGTTCCATCAGGCATAAGACTGGTGGCCCTATTACTCATCGCCACAACCATCGCCATAGCTTCAGCCATATCCGTGTCAGGCTGGAAGAAAATTTTGATAAGCGCTACGTTTTGAATTGACTGAGATTCAACGTGTTCAATACCAGGCACATACAAAAAAAACAGTTCGTAGACTGAAGTTAAGTAACCCTCCATCTGGTCTGGTGCCATGCCGCCATAACCTTGGATAACATAAATGGCTGGGATATTCAGATCAGGAAATACGTCCTGACGCATTGAGCGCAAAGCCATGACTGCTACAAGCGCAATGGATATTACGGCAACAACAACGCTTATTGGTCGTTTAAGCGATCCACCAATGAGGTTCACCGGTATTTGCCCTCCGCTGCACTAACTATCTTCAAGAACGGACGCAAATCACCTTGTACATATCCTGTAGCCAGAATTGCTTTCCATACTCGAACCTGGGCAAGAGCATCATCGACCTCAGCACGTGCCAGAATGCGTTCTGCTTCCGACACGTTTACGATGTTTGCCAATCCAACTTTGTATCTTTCAACTGTCTTCACAGCGTTTTCACGAGCAGCTTTGACCATAATAGGTGTTTCGTCAGCTACGCGTCTTGCTTCTGTTAGAAGCACACGTGCACGCGCATCCTTTTGCTCAAGTATCTGCATCGCTAGATCGAAGTTAGCTTTCTCCGCTAACTCTTCATTGAATGCGTTTTTGCGTTTAGCCTTAATTTCAAAGTAATCCATAATTGGGAAACTTAAAGACGCACCAACCATGTAATTCATTGCTTGCGGTAATATGCCGCCACCGATTGGTGTACCGACACCGCCTGGAGCATTGGAACCTCTACCCCAGAAATTGCCATGCAACCAAAGGTGCGGATACCAAGTCTTATCAATCACCTTAACTTTAGCTGTGGCTGTTGTGACAACGGATGATCGCAAGAGCGCCAACGGATGCTTGCTCAACTCAACCGGTCTGGCATCAAACTTTGGACTCGGCGCTCTAATAATTGGATCCGGATCGATATTGACGTAAGTACCTGCAACTCCCATTTTTTCTGCCAAATCAACGCGCGCCAATTCTGTAGCTTGCTCTGCATCTATTAGCGCAATGCGTGCTGCTGAAAGCTCATAGTCGGCTCTTGAAGCATCAAC
This sequence comes from Candidatus Obscuribacterales bacterium, assembly GCA_019744775.1. Classification (NCBI taxonomy): domain Bacteria; kingdom Bacillati; phylum Candidatus Melainabacteria; order Candidatus Obscuribacterales; species Candidatus Obscuribacterales bacterium. Next base: position 248,443 of record JAIETZ010000003.1, on the reverse strand, counting down.
ACCAGGACGTAGACCATTGTCCACATACGTGTGTATTGCCAACACATTTGCTTTCATTCGATCGACTGTGGCACGCGCTGCTCTAATTGTTTGCTCGGCAGCAATCATATCGAGATAACTTTCTGCAGCTTGAAAAGCAACATCCAATTCCGTCAATTTTAAACTCTGTTCTGCTTGCGTGGTTGCAGCATGTGCTAATTTGACGTTTGCTCGACGAAGTCCAAAGTCCAGAGCTAACCATGACGCACCTATACCTTGGTTAGATGAGAAATAACCTTTTCCGGTATTGCCTGATGCACTTCCGGATTGAATTGGAATAACATCCAAAACCTGCGGAATGATTGTGCCGGCGACAATGTTATGGCTGGTGAATATCTCTTGAGCCAGCACATCAAGATTCGGCAGGTATTCAGTTTTAGCTAGGGTAATTTCGGCAGCAGCAGCTTTTAATTTAAAACGGGCAGCACGAATAGACGGGAAATTCCGTAACGCCTCATTGACCGCTTCGCTCAACGTATATGCCGGCTTCAATGGCTCAGGCAAAAAGCTGTATTCGGTAACCCTGCCCTCATTAGTGAGAGCAAAACATGGCTGGCAGATGGCAAGACAAATCACAGCAATACAGCTGAGCCATATTGCCGATGAATACTTCATCACTACCTGACCAAAAAGCACTTTAATTTGTCAGCCGAAAGGGGGCATTGAATATTCTATTGGAAAAAGAAAAGAATTACCTTTAACCGCGCCAGATGACTCCAATTTCTTCGTGACTAATGTCGTCTTTTTGAATGGCCCGCTGACACAAATTCACACATGCATGCAATCTCTGCACGCTTGGATCGTCAGCTCCCTTGGCTTTTTCGATGGTTTTCATCGCCCATTCGTAAAGCCCTAACGCCTTTTCGTAATTGCCCAGAGCAAAATACACACCAGCTAAAGTTGCCATACGTTTTGCCACTTCAGGATGATCTGGCCCGAGCGACTTCTCGTAAATTTCTACTGCGCGCCAGAAGACAACTTCTGCTTCGATGAATTTGTTTTGCGAACAATATAACAAACCCATATTGTTCAACATCGTAGCTTCTTCTTTTGAATATTTACCTTTACCCTTTTCGAATATCGCAAGGGCTCTTTTGTAATACGTCTCTGCTTCAACAAATCTGCCTTGTTGTTTACACAACATGCCTAAGTTGTTAAGCGCCAGACCAACTTCGTGATGATCAGCACCTTTTCCTTTTTCCAAAATCTCAAGCGCTTTACGAAATTGCTCTTCGGCTTCCTTGTACTTTCCAATTTGCCTGAAAAACTGTGCCAAGTTAGTAAGACACGCAACTAAAGCATTGCTGTCATCACCGAAAATTTGAATAAGTACTTGCAGAGCTTCGACGTAAAGCTTTTCTGCCTGTCCATACTGTCCCACGCGATGGTAAAAAGCCGCGAGGTCATTTAGCGCCAAAACCACTTCACCATGGGCTTCGTCTCCCATTTCTCTCTGGCGAATCTTCAGGGAGCGCTTAAGAAGAGGCTCGACCATATCGCCTTTACCTTGAGCCAGATGAATTAGGGCCAACTTGCTTAACAGCTCAGCCAGCTCGATATCCTCGAAGCCTTCCAGCACCTTAGCATCCACAGCTTGGTGCAGCAAACTCTCTGCCTGGTTGAGATTCCCCTCATCCAGGGCGGCTTCTGCCTTATAGGCTTTATCGCGCCAACGCGAGCTCATGCCTTGTATCCCTTTCGCCGTTCATTAACCCTATTCGACATAATAACCCTAATGGCAATGATATAGTTGTCCGGCTAGCGGAGTGTATCCCTACTTTCTAGGCGTGCTATGCAGAATCAATGGTCAGCCGTAAACAGCGGACCCCTCACTGGCTGGGGCAGATACCCGGTCGTGCAGGCTAAAACCGTGCGCCCTGAAAATTGGTCTGCTGTCGATAATTATGTTAAGAACGCTAACTCTGACACGCTCATCGCTCGCGGCAAAGGTCGGAGCTATGGTGATGCCTCCATTAACGACAATGGCTACACCATTTTGCTGGAGCGCTTTGATCGTTTCACTTCATTCGACAATACTTCAGGCGACTTACACTTAGAGTCGGGCGTAACGCTGGAAGAGATAATCAACATTTTTGCACCAAGAGGTTGGTTTCCAGCCGTGGTGCCCGGCACCAAATACGTAACGGTCGGCGGCGCAATTGCTGCAGATATCCATGGCAAAAATCATCACCGCGATGGATCATTTTGCAATTTTGTCAAAAGTTTTACTGTAATTGTTGCCTCCGGAGAAAAGGTATTTTGCTCCCGAGAACAAAACAGCGATCTCTTCTGGGCAACTGTCGGTGGCATGGGACTAACAGGCATCATCACCGATGTGCAGATGACCCTCAAACCCATTGAGTCTGTATTTGTAGAAAAGACTGAAATCAAGGCAAAGAATCTCGATGCAGTTATGTCCTTATTCGATCAACACGAAAAGGACTATCAATATTCCGTTGCCTGGATAGACTGCCTGGCACGCGGCAATGATCTTGGACGCAGTATTTTAATGCTAGGCAACTCTCTTACAAAAGACGACGAAAGAATCAAACATTTATCCAATCCACTTTCGCTGAAAGAAAAACGCCAGATTCAAGTACCAATTGATTCTCCTGATTGGCTATTGAATCCATTTACGATGGGCACCTTCAATTCACTTTTCTATGCCAAACAAATGAGCGATCACCACAAAGGTATCGCTAATTTCGAATCTTACTTCTTCCCACTGGATGCCATCGGCTCTTGGAACAGACTCTATGGCAAGAGAGGATTCATTCAACATCAAACGGTATTTCCTGAAGAAACCAGCCGCGAAGCATTGAAAACATTGCTCACCCTGTCCAGCGAAAACGGCTGGGGTTCTTTCTTGGCAGTATTGAAAAGATTTGGACCACAAGATGGCTGGTTGTCTTTCCCGAGACCCGGCTACACGCTAACTTTGGACATCGCCGTTAAAGATGGCTTATTTGATTTCCTCAAGGAACTTGAATCCGTTGTATTGAACTACGGCGGCAGAATCTATTTAGCAAAAGATGCATTTCTTTCTGCAGATGGATTTCGCAAAATGTATCCACGTTTTGACGAATGGCAAAAGGTCAAAGCAAAATACGATCCAAAAAACACATTCTCCTCTCATCTATCACAGCGCTTAGAGATTCGATAATGGACTTAAAAGACAAATCCATACTTGTACTTGGTGCAACATCTAGTATCGCCAGAGCGCTAGCAGAAGAACTTGCAAAACAAGGCGCGCATGTACACGTAGCCGGACGCACCCCTACCGAGATAGAAAGAATCGCTAACGATCTAAGCGTCCGCTACCAGCAACAATCAACAGCACACTCCTTTCAAGCATCTGATTTCAAATCACACGAAACTCTCTTGATCCAAGTTGAAAGCAAAAACGGCAAACACGGACTTGATGGTCTGGTCGTTGCCTTTGGCGAACTTGGTGATCAAATAGAAGCACAATCAGAATTTGAACAAGCAAAAAGCATCATCGACTCCAACTTCACTGGAGCCGTTTCAATTCTCACTCACGCCGCTAATCATTTTGAAAAACAGGGACACGGTTTTATTATTGGCATAGCTTCGGTAGCCGGCGACCGTGGCAGACAAAGCAACTATATATATGGATCTGCCAAAGGCGCCTTCGCTCTCTTCCTCCAAGGGCTGCGCAATCGTCTCTGCAAATCCGGCGTACAAGTACTCACCGTTAAGCCTGGGTTTGTAGACACAAAAATGACATACGGCCGTCAAGGAATGTTCTTGGTTGCAAGTCCGGAAGCCGTTGCTCAAGATATCGTCAAAGCATTGAAAGCAAACAAACAGGTCGTCTACACCCCTTGGTTTTGGCAGTGGATAATGCTCATCATAAAAACCATTCCAGAGCCCATTTTTATGAAAATGAAAATGTAATCACCCAGGGTTGACAAAGTCTCAGTTTAGACTTATTCTAAATCCTAAGGAGACCAAGATGACATTATCCTCAGTAGAAGACATCCTTATAGAACACGGCGTAAAACCAACGCCGCAGAGGGTTGTAATCGCCAAATACATGTTGGAGACCCACTCGCATCCTACTGCTGATGAGGTTTTGCAAGCTGTTGAAAGCAAATTGCCGGTAGCTCTATCACGCGCAACCGTCTACAACACCCTAAATACACTTGTTCAAGCAGGCGTTATTAGAGAGGTTGTGACCGAGGCGGAAAGAACCCGCTACGATGCCAACATGACTGAACACCATCACTTTGTTGATGTGAAATCGGGCAAGATTTTGGACATCCCAGCCGACCAGATAGCACACCTGAAACCCTTACTGGGCAACAATTACAAGGTTCACAGCTATCAAATTACTTTCTTTGGGGAAGTCAAAGACCAGTAAAAATTTTTTGGCCTTCCATTTAGATTAATTCTAAAGCTAGATTAAATACAAAAGGAGTTCAGTCATGCACAATCATCAAACAAAAACCGAAGCCAACCTACATTCCGCATTTGCCGGCGAATCAATGGCCAATCGCAAATATCTGTATTTCGCCAGAATTGCACGCAAACTCGGCAGCAATTCCGTCGCTGATCTCTTCGAAGAAACAGCACATCAAGAAACTGGACACGCCTTCGCACATCTAGATCTCTTGTATCCGGAATCAGAAATGACCGTCGAAAAACTTCTCGAACTTGCCATTGAAGGCGAACTCTACGAGACAAACCAAATGTATCCGGAGTTTGAACGCGTTGCTAAAGAAGAAGGAAATCTTGAAGCAGTTGCTGAATTCAAAGAACAAGCTGCCGAATCAAAAGAACACGCAGACATCTTTCAACAAGCCGCAAAGCGCTTCAAAGCACTAGGCATGGTCGAAGCCTTCCACGCCAAACGCTACCAAACCGCTCTGGAAAACTTGAAAAGCCCAACTCTAAAGGAGTCGGCCTAACTGTCCTCTCGTAGGGGCGCATTGCATGCGCCCGTTATCCACCACGCCTACAAAAGGAGATCCACCATGAAAATCAAACACCTAGATCACCTAAACATGTCCGTCAAAAACTTCGACAAAACCGTCGACTGGTACAACCGCGTCTTCGGTTTCACTCTGGTCGAATACGGCGTGCGCGGCGGCGTACGCTGGGGCATTATCAAAGGCGGAGAATCAATGCTCTGCATCTACGAACACCCAGAACGAGAATACGCCGACTTCGACGATTCACGCCTGCATAACTTTCACGGCATCAACCACTTCGGTTTGCGAATAACCGATCGCAATGAATGGGAAGACGTAATCAAACGCGAGAAGTTAGAAGTCGCATACGGCGGAGCCGTTGACTATCCACACTCAACATCGTGGTATGTCACCGATCCAACTGGTTACGAAATCGAAGTCGCCCTCTGGAACAAGAACCAAATAAATTTCGACGGCGCCCCAATGAGACTGTCCGCTATGTTTTAGGTCCGCGACGCTTGAGAAATTTCTGTATATTCCCAATCACAGACTCAAACATGGCAGGCGTAAGCTTGCCAGTTTGCGTGTTCTGCCGACTTACATGATAGGACACAAACATACGCGGCAAGCCCTCACCTAAGTCATAAACTGCGCCGTGCGCGAAAGCCAATTTGGGAATTTCGTGTCCTTGCTCTCGCAATACCTGGAGAAAAGACTCCATGCCGATTTTTCCCAACACAAGAACTACTTTGAGGTCTTTCAACAACGCCATTTCTCTATCAAGATACGGCCGACAGTTCAATATCTCTTTCGGCAAAGGCTTATTATCCGGCGGCGCACACTTAACCGGCGCAACAATGTAAGCATTATTCAAAACAAGCCCATCATCACGACTCACACTGTCTGGAATATTGGCAAAACCAAAAGCGTGAAGTCCTCTCATCAGAAATGTCCCTGAACTGTCACCAGTAAACACACGCCCAGTTCTATTTCCACCATGCGCAGCCGGAGCCAAACCCACGATAAGCAACTCAGCACTAGGGTCGCCAAAGCCTGTTACCGGCTTTCCCCAGTAATCACAATTGGCATATGCGGCACGCTTTTCTCTAGCGACCTTTTCCCGGTACACAACAAGGCGCGGGCAAAGTCGACAGGAAATAATTTCCTTGTTCAACTTACTAAAAGAGTCAGCCACTTCTCAGATCTCGAACTATGGAGTCTTAACTGATTTTTTCTGAGCAGTCGTCTTAGTTGTAGCTGTTTGCTTTTTAGTTTCAACTTTAGCTGCTGGTTTAGCCGGCTCTGCTTTCTTCGCTTCCGTCTTAACTGGTTGCTTATTGAACGAAGCAAACACAGCAGCATTCAGAGCAGTAAGCTTTTGCTCGACTTCATCAACTAATGGCTTATCTGCGCCTTTTGCATCTTTGATCTTGTCAATCAATGGGGCGATTTCATTGCCTTGCTGTTTTAGAGTAGCCGCAACATCGCTTGTCACCCAGCCTTTGGATACACCAGTATCAATTTGCTCCAAGCTATTAGCAAGGCGTTGCTTGAATAATGGTACCGGACTATAGGGAATACGGGTTTCTTTCCCACCCTTAATTAACGGCTTGTCCTGCGATTTAAAAGCCGGCTCCGTAATAATTACTTCTTCTGTCGTCGAAGTCTGTGCCAGGGTTGCCTGCGCGGTGATTGCCACCAAAACTGCGCCTGTAATCAAGCCTAATTTATTCATTGGTAAATACCCCCGACAAAAGTTTAGCAGGGGTTAGTCCTTCTTGGCTTTTCTCTTCTTGACCTTCACCTTTTTATTGGTGATGTCGACCAAGATATCTTCCAAGGTATCAACCATGAAGTTGATTTGTGATTCGGTGATGATTAATGGTGGCTCGATACGAATTGTGCGGTTCGCATTGAGCGTAGCGGCTACCAATACACCTCTGTGGAAGAGTTCAACTTGGACAGCTTCACGGACTTCCTTGGTTTCGAATTCCAAGCCAATCAAAAGACCTTTGCCTCTAACTTCAGCAATGTATTCAGGATAACGTCTCTGAAGCTGCGTTAAGCGACGCATAAAGTGGTTGCCCATCATGGTTGCACGAGCAGGCAAGTGTTCATCTCGCAATACATCAATTGTGGCGGATGCTGCCGTACAAGCAAGCGGATTTCCACCAAATGTCGAGTTGTGAATTGTTGGGTTTGACTCCAACACTTTCCAAATCTTCGATGTCGACATGAAAGCACCAATCGGCATGACACCACCGCCTAATGCTTTGGCTAAGCATATGATATCCGGCTGGACATTTTCATGCTCGCAAGCAAACATGCGACCAGTACGACCCATACCTGTTTGCACTTCATCGAGAATAAGCAAGATGCCGTGCTTTTGGGTTATACGACGTACTTTTTTCAAGTAGCCCTTCGGTGGCACATGTATACCGCCTTCACCTTGAATTGGTTCAAGGATAACGGCTGCTGTTTTCTTTGTGATTGCAGCTTCAATAGCTTCGGCATCGCCGAATGGCACGTGCACAAAACCTTCAAGCAATGGCTCAAACGGCTTACGAAATACATCGCGACCGGTTGCCGAAAGCGCGCCCATGGAGACGCCATGATAAGCGTTGCGTGTGGAGATGATTTCGGTCTTGCCTGTGTACAAGCGAGCAAGCTTCAAGGCGCCTTCAACTGCTTCTGTTCCACTGTTACAGAAGAATGTGTACTTCAATTTGCCTGGAGCAATGTCAGCTAGTTTGGCTGCAAGCTCAGCTGCCCAAGGATTGAGCAAGTCCTGACTGTGCAAGCAGACTTGATCTAACTGATTGCGCACAGCTTCGATAACGCGCGGGTGTCTGTGTCCGACGTTGAATATACCGTAACCACCAAGGCAATCTAAATAGCGTTTGCCATGATTGTCGTAGGTATAAACACCACCGTCACGAAACTCAACTGCACCTTCAGCCCCACAAAGTTTTTGTCTGTAGGCATGGTTTAAGTGTTCAATTGAATTCGTCAGTGCCTCAGCTGCCATCTGCTCGTAGCGCAGAGCCTGTCTGTCTACAATCGGTAACCGTGACTTTTCTTGCATGTCCTTCTTGTAGAGAACCATAAAATGTACCTTTCCGTATTGGAATGTGCCTTGACACCAGGCATCACCGTATTTGGTGTTGCTAGTTAACTTGAGAAATTATTGGAATTAGCCGCGTGCACAGCACAGCGACTGGTAAAGAAGAGACGCTACAGAAAACTCGTTATTAGGAATTTTGCGTTGCTCATAATTCTCTCTATTGAATATTGCTATTTCAACGTGTTCCAAAGAAGGCGGGCGTAAAAGCCGCAACAACAGTGCACTTTTGATAAGCGCTTTCTGTTCTTCCTACTCTCAATGTACACCAGCCCAACTATTGACAGCAATGTGCACTATGTCCAAAAAACAGCATCAAAAATTAGCCAACCTGTCTAATGGTTTTTATTAGCAATTGGGGTTAACCCCGGTCTTTGTTGATTTGTCAAAAGCAGCCTACAGTGCCGCCTTTCAGATTAGTAAGAGTTTCAAGGAGCAAATAGTTGCGAATCCTTATGCCAATCTTTATATTGATGAGGCATAATGTAGTTCGGCAAACAATATGTCTTGACAAGCATTTCTTTATATTCCCAACCCTGGATACAACCATGTTGAGAAATCTGATAATTACAACGGCATTGACCGTAAGCATGGCAGCCCCCACCTGGGCGGCAACACAAGTCTTGGGACAACCAATGTCCAAGCAGGCGCTTGAGCACTACTATCAAGGCCTCACATACTTCAAGGCGGGCGACCTGGAAAGAGCCATCGCTGCTTTCAAGCAAATAGTTATTACCAACCCAGGTGATCCACTTGCGCACATAAGCCTGGCGACGGCCTTGCAACAGCATGGTGATCTAGAAGATGCCGTTGCAGAATATCAGCAAGCGATTGCCTTAAGACCGAGCGATGCTTTTGCTCACGAAAGCTTAGGTCTATTGTTTCAATCACAAGGCAAAATAGTAGATGCAATAAGACAGTACCAGGATGCTGTCCGCCTGCGTCCCGATGTACCATTGTTGCGCTTGAATTTAGGTATTGCTTTGCGCGTTTACGGCAATCTTGATGGCGCCATTACTGAATTAGGTAATGTAGTAGCAGCTTATCCGGATAACTTAAAAGCGAGATCCCAGCTAGCTGCCACTTATCAGGACAAAGGCGACTGGCGCAATGCAATTATTGAATATCGTAAGGTGCTGGTGCATGAACCAGGCAACTTCTCAATTCGCTACAACTACGCCAACTCACTGCTATCGACTGGCGACGCAGCAGGCGCTTCGCATGAATTTGCTCGCGCAATTGCTATCGAACCATCGGTGCCGGAAGCACACGCTCAATTAGCAACAGCTTTGACCATGCAAGGCAATTTGCAAGACGCGGCAAAAGAATTGAAAACAGCTACCGGCATAAAAGCAGATCGTGCCGACTGGCAGTACTCGCTGGGCAATGTACTAACTAAGCTTGGCTCGTACAACGATGCAATTACAGCATTCCGCAATGCTCACAAGATAAAGCCCGGCGATATTGAAACCATTTACGGCTTGGGCTATGCACTGCAATTGAGCGGTGATATGGACTCAGCTGCGCAACAGTTTGAAGTTGTCATCAAAGCCAGTCCGGACAACATCAATGCTCACTACAATTTGGGCATAATAAGACAAAACAAAGGTCAGTTGGCGCAAGCGGAAAGTGAATTCCGTGCGGTGCTGAATTCCACACCAAATGACGGACAAGCATTGATAAACCTCGGTCGCACATTGCTTATGAAAGGACAATTGGGTGAAGCGGTAGGTTACTATCGCCAAGGTCTTTCTATAGAAACAAACGACGCCAATGCCTATGTGGAACTGGGCAAAGCATTAATCACGTTGAAAGACAGACCCGGCGCTCGCTCGGCATTGGAATCAGCCATTGCTCTTAATCCCAACAATAAAGATGCGCAGCTAAGCCTGGCTGTTCTATCAACCGATGAAGGCAATCCAGAGAAAGCCGAAGTTATCTACAGACAATTGCTCGCTCAAAACCCAGAGGACAGCAAAATACTTGCGCTTTTGGCGGACAACTTGTCCGATCAAAATAAAAACGAGCAGTCAATTGAGATTTATCAACGACTGGTGCAAATTAATCCGCGCTCGCCACAAGCCTACAACAATCTTGGTTTAGCCTTGCAAAAGACAGGCGACCTCACAGGTGCCGCATCGCAATACCGCAAAGCTATGGAATTTGACGCCACCTTTATGGAAGCCCATGTCAATCTCGGCAATATTTACTTGATTCAGAAAGACTTTGGCGGCGCTATGAATGAGTACAAGTCAGCCAGCGTGGCAGCACCGAATAATGTCCAAGTGCACTACAACCTTGGCTTAGCTTATGCCGGACAAAATATGGCTCCTGAAGCAAAAGCGGAATACCAAAGAGCAGTTAGTCTCGACGACAAGTTTTCTGCCGCCTACTATGCTTTGGGGTTGGTCAACATGGCTGACAATAATGTGCCGGATGCGGTTGCTTCCTTCGAAAAATACTTGTCGCTCGAGCCGGCTGGGCCTTATGCCGAATCAGCCAACAGCAATTTGGCTAAAATAAGACAAGTGGCCGCTCCTCCTGCTGCAACAACAGAGGCGCCGACCACGCCAGATGCCCCAAGCAGCACATCCCAAGTTGAAAATCTTGTGAGGTAGTGTGGTCCAATCGTCACAGAGCCTGACTGATTTCCTCAAAGAGCGCACGATTTTTAAGGTGCTCGATGAGCGCGTGCTGTCAGCTATCTGCCAATTGTTCGAAGAAGAGAGACTTTCATCCGGACAAGTAGTTTTTCACGAAGGCGACAAGGCTGACGCGTTGTATGTAATTCAACAAGGTCGGGTGGCAGTGTATCAAGGTCATGATCCACCCAAACTGGTCACTCATCTAGAACCAGGTGATCTCTTTGGTGAAATGGCTGCCTACAACGAATCCAAACGTACCGCCTCTATTCGTGCAATGGAAGACTCTGTGATCTTGAGATTGCCAATGAAACAATTCAACGAATTGCAAGCCTACTTTCCCCAAGTGACAAAAGAAATAGTCAGTCTAATCACGAAACGATTGGACAAGTCATCACCTACAGAAGCAGCCGGATTGAAGGGTGACCTTTCGTTATTTGATCTACCCACAGTTATCCAAACAGTTATTTCCTCCAGGCAGACTGGCACTCTCACGCTGAAGGCTCGCGTAGGCAAGCTTTCTGCAACAATCGGCGTCCGACACGGGAGACTGCTGCAAGTTGGCTTCGGACACTTGAGCGGAGAATCGGCGTGGTACGAATTGCTCACTCACACGGAGCCCATGGAATTCGTTTTCGAACCACAGCCGGAGGAAAGCATGTCCGCTGCTGATCCTATATTGAGCAGCAAAGAGCCTCATCAGTTTCTGCTTGAAGCGGCAAGACGCTCCGATGAGTTGCCTCAGTTAATGAAAAAGCTCGACTGGCCTGACATGATTTATTTGCAAAACGGTTCGCCGAACTGGAAAGGCTTTAATACCAATCAAGCAGAAATTGCCCGAAAGATTTGGTTTTTGCTAGAGGTTGGTTTGTCTGTGAGTCAAATAGCCAACAAGCTGCCGTTTGATCGTTGGTCAGTACTTACCTGTATGGATGCAATGCGAGAGAAGGAAATGATTCGCGCAAAGGCTGCACCGGCTCCGCCCAAGCCTGAGCCTGCAACACCAGTTCAACAGCCGGTGTCACTGAAAGCCATTACCATTGTTAATGGTATAAATTCAGTTACAGCAAGCTTATCGGCACTACTAGGTCGAGACCAAGTCAGGCGTTATGTCCACCAAGCACATTCCGACGTAAGTGCCAAGTATCCGGCACTTAGTTGTCTAACCCTCAATCCAGACCGGCCCATATTTGATTTAAACAGCGACAAATTGCCTGACGAATCTCTTGATTCATTTCTAAAAGGCACCGAACAACTCTTCTATATTTTCTTATCGCTAATTGCCGAAAGCCACAAGCCGCAGATTTAGGCACGTCATTCTGAGCAAAGCGAAGAATCTCACCTGTTAAAGACGCGAGATTCTCCCTCACTTCGCTCGTCAGAATGACGTGCTCTGCGATTTAGCCAGAACCCAGATACTGCGTTTGCTCCAATGCCAGAGTCTTGTTCACTCGTTGTTTGAGCATGGGATGCTTTACCAATTCCGGATCAGCATTTATCATTTCAACAGCGGCTTTACGCGCTAATTCCAAAATCTCTGCATCATTAAGCAAATCCGCCAGCAATAAATCCGGCAAACCACTTTGACGAGTGCCCAGAAATTCGCCAGGCCCTCTTATTTCCAAATCCTTCTCGGCAACGACGAAACCGTCATTAGTCTTGGTCATGATTTCCAGGCGCTGCCTTGTCGTATCAGTACGGCTATCGGACAAAAGCAAGCAATAAGACTGCTCGGCGCCTCGGCCGACTCGTCCACGCAATTGGTGCAATTGAGCCAGACCAAATCTATCGGCATTTTCAATTACCATGACAGTTGCGTTAGGTACATCGACTCCAACTTCAATTACCGTTGTTGAAACCAGAATATCCAGTTCACCACGCCTGAACTGCTCCATGACCTCATCTTTTTCTTGTGGTTTCAACTTACCGTGCATAAGCCCAACTCGTCTATGGGCAAAAACATTCGTCTTCAGTTTTTCATACTCGGCAGTGGCAGCCTTTGCCGACAACGTTTCTGATTCTTCAATCAGCGGAAAGACAACATAGGCCTGTCTGCCAGCTTGCACCTGACGCTCAACACCTGCCCAGACTTGTCGCTTTTCCGTACCGGTAAGCAGCTTCGTTTCAATTGGCTTGCGCCCCGGAGGCAACTCATCAATTTCCGACACATCAAGGTCGCCATGCAAGCAAAGGGCCAAAGTTCTTGGAATTGGCGTCGCGGTCATCGTCAATAGTTGTGGATGCACGCCCTTTGCTTTCAATTGCGCTCGTTGTTTGACACCGAATCGATGTTGTTCATCAATGATGATCAAACCTAGTTTTTCAAACTCAACACCTTCTTGAATTAGCGCATGCGTTCCTACAGCAATATGGATCTGTCCCGACATAAGTCCTTGATGGACTTCTCTTCTTTCCTTGACGCCTTGCTTGCCTAACAACAGAGCCGCCTTAAGTCCTAAAGGCGTAAGCAATCTTTGGAATTGACGGAAATGCTGCTCGGCAAGAATTTCAGTCGGTGCCATGATGGCGCCTTGATAGCCGTTTTCCACAGCAACCAGTAAAGCCATAAGTGCAACAACTGTTTTGCCGGAACCAACATCTCCCTGCACCAATCTTTGCATCGGTTTACCGGAAGCCATGTCGCTGGCAATTTCTTTAAATACCCGCTCCTGAGCATTGGTCAACGTAAATGGCAAGCTTGCACGCAAGCGGGCGACAAGTCCTTCCGGTTTCATGACTAACTCAACAGCCGACTCGCTCACTTGATAGTGATGACGTCGCCACGCTAATTGCAATTGCATGCCGAAGAGCTCATCAAAAACAAGACGTCTTCTTGCCAGATTGAGCGCTTCATGACTTTCCGGAAAATGTATTTCCTTCAATGCCGATTTCAAATCTACAAGGTCATATTTTTTGATGATCTCGGCAGGTAATGTTTCGTCGACATTTGCTAAAAATGATTCAAGCGCATTGTGAATAACATTGCGCAGGTAGCGCAATGAAAGACCTTCCGTTAGCGGATAAACAGGCACCAGACGCCCGGCATGGATGGAATCCAACTCCTCACCATCACCAGCCAAATTACCAAATATCTCCAATTCCGCATTCTTGAGTTCAAGCCGCCTGCCCGACTTATCGCGTTCCACTATGCCGGAAGCCATCACTTGAGCGCCTTTGGGATATTGAGCCTTATAACGGTCAAGCAAATACTTGTTGGATTTGCCGCCAATAAAACGTGTCACGTTCAAACGCCCAGTGCCGTCTGTAATGACCACGGTCAGAATAGATACATTGCCGCGCCGCGATTGAAAAGCCGAAACTGATGCGATGGTGCCGAAGACAGTCACTTCCTGACCGGGTTCGACATCTTTGATCATCAATCTGTTTTGAAAATCCAAATGTCTTTTCGGATAGTGATGAATCAAATCGTGCGCAGTAAAAATATTGAGTCTGTTCAAAAGCTCAGCAACTTTTGGTCCAACACCTTTGACGTACTGAACATCAACCTCGCGCGGAAGTTTATTTGTTTTCGTCGCCTTCGCGTCTTTGTTTATCGTTATCGGCTTTACTGGCGGCACCGATTTTTGTTCGACTGCCTTTCTTGGAAGTGTTGCCGGCTTATTGGATTCTTTGCTTGCAGCCGGCTTTTCCGGCTGAGACTCTGCAACGGGGTCCTCTGCCGAAGGGCTGCCCATTAGTGTTTCAATCAATTCTTCGGCTCTGCGCAAGACAGCAATTCTTGTTGCCACATCTAGATTTGGATATTCGCGAAACAGTCCCAGTATGGTTGCCCAACGCGCTTCTTTAGGATTACGGCGGCACATAACAGCCGCTGTCTGACGCATGAACTGCGAAAACGTCGAGCGTTTGCCCTGATAGTCGGCATAGCGACCCTTGCGCTCGACAAGAATCGCACGCCGCAAGGCGTTTAGTTCGACTTCTTTGTACTTGCCTTGAACAACCGGCATAATGGCCGTTATTGTAAGCGATTCAAAATCAGTTTGCTGATTGCTTTCAAGGTGGCAAATACCCCAAGACCTTCAGAAGCTACTGCTTCAAAGCTTGGGACGCCACGAATATTCAATTCTTTTTCCATACGCTCAATGGGCATGGCGGAAGCCAGGTCGCGCTTGTTGTACTGCAAAACCCATGGAACGTTATCCAGTGTAAGACTGTACTCTGCCAAGTTCTCAATCATGTTCTGCAAGGACTCGACATTGTCTTTCGAACGCATCACATCTGAGTCAGCTACGAAAATAATGCCGTCAACACCGTTCAAGATGAGCTTACGAGAAGCGTTGTATTCAACCTGACCAGGAACGGTGTAAAGGGAAAATCTTGTTTTGAAGCCTTGCACTGAACCCAAATCCAGAGGCAAAAAATCAAAGAAAAGAGTTCTTTCAGTTTCCGTGGCCAAGCTTATGAGCTCACCGCGGGTTGTTGGGGCCAACTGGCTATGGATGTACTTCAGGTTGGTGGTTTTGCCGCCAAGTCCAGTTCCGTAGTAAACGATTTTGCAGTTTATTTCCCGAGCCGCGTAATTTACTAATGCCATCGTTTATTCCAAGTCTTCCCGCCGAATTGTTCAGAAATCGCTCATGTTGACTACCGCATCAAAACCCGACGATTCCCCAGACACAGACTACCATGATAATTGCTTCTTTTTTCGCCCCCTACAATCTAATTTTTTTGGAAAGGTAGGCTAGCTCTTGGCAAAAAATGCTAAGATCACTGGTTCGATTGTATATGTGCCGATGGGCCCCAAGATTGGCTCCAGTGGCGCGATTGCTCTTCCCGACAGGGACTGTAAGAAGGATTTAAATCATGGCCAGACGTTGTGATGTTTGCGGCAAAGGACCGATGACCGGTCGTAACTACACGTTCCTGCGTTCGCACTACAACCCCCACAATAAGCGCCGCTGGCTCCCCAACCTGCAGCCGGTTAAGGCTATTGTTGGGCAAACAACCATGCGTATGAAGGTCTGCACTTGCTGCTTAAAAGCAGGCAAGGTTAAGAGAGCTGTTTAAGTCCTATAAAAGCTTAATCGCCGGCTCTGAACCCGGACCTTAAAATAGTCAAGAGTGATTTCGGGGAGTCCGTTTTGCCGGAAGTCTTGTCAGCTAAACCTGGGTCAGTTGCCGAACCTATAAATGGTTTACAGGCTGGTTCCAGTAAAAAACCATCGAATTCGTGGATCACAGCATCCTTCTTGGCGCTGGCAATTTTTGCCGTTATAAACTTTGCCCTCTGGATGGCTTATGGCGAAGAAAAGGCATCCTCCAAAGATCTTTGGGGTGGCACAGGCTCAATAGACCTGGCACTCGATGATTTGAAAAACCTACCAAGCAGACCAAACGTAGTCTTACTTGGTTCGTCGCTTGTGATGTATCCATTTTGGTCGATGGACAAAGAAGCGGACAGTTCCATTTACGACATATTCCACCACCACCGCTCGCACACCCTGGAAAAGCATCTTGCCGGTGCCGGTTTTGATAAACCAACAGTTTTCAATTTAGCTATTTTTGGTCAGATGGCGTCTGACGCATACATCTACGTCAACGAGTATTTGAAAGGCGACAAGAAACCGGATTACTTAGTACTCGGCATTGCTCCGCGTGACTTTAGCGACTATGACTTGCCGTCACCGATTCATACATTTACTTTCAAGCGCTTAGTTGGACTGAAGAATTTCCCCAACTATCAAGACCTCTACCTGCCCAACTGGATGGACAAAGCTGATTTCATTTGCACTCACACGTGTTTTTTCTACGGCAAACGCTGGCGCCTGCAGAAGGAAATAGACAAGGCGCTCGAGAAGTTCTATCAATCGTCAGGACAACTGCTTGGGCTGACAGCAACCGAAGCACAACCCAAACAAGCACAGCAAGCCGGCTTCATGCTTGATGGCAGCGTGGAAGATCGCTGGAAAAACAGTACTGAAGAATATCGTCGCCGCTACCGCAATATTGCCGACAGAGATCTATCTATACAAATGGGCTTTCTGGACAAACTGATGTCCGTCTGCCACGAGCGTGGCATCAAGGTTATCTTGGTAAACATGCCTCTCACAGGCACCAACAGACAACTGTTGCCCAATGGCTTCTATCAACACTTTGAAGACACAATAGGACAAATGGCCGCCAAACAAGGTGCAACCTATGTTCCTCTGGGCGCCAATAGCGATTTCAATGACGGTGACTTCTGGGACACCACCCACTTAAACCACTCCGGCGGACACAAGCTTATCGCGCATTTACTACCGCACTTGAAGAAATAAACAGGGAAGCATGGATTTTCATATAAGAGTGGGAGCTTTGCCACTTGTAGTCTCCCAAATGGCCGAAACTGGTATCGCCTCAAAATAGTTTTCGAAAGCAAGATTTGAGTCACCAGCGTACAAGATAATGCCGCGATGAAATTTTTTCCCGGTCATTTGCTTCAACGCATTCAATCCCTTAAAAGCATCTCTGGAAAGTGTAATGGCGCTTTTGCACTCAATGCCAACTATTCGGCCATCACGCGTTTCAAGAACAATATCAACTTCCTGTCCTGCCTCGGTACGGAAATGGTAAATTTTCGGCTGAGCCTCGCTCCAGGCTATTTGTTTGAGCAGCTCCATCACTACGAAATTTTCGAAAATCATTCCCGAAAGAGAACCATTCTGAGTGACGGCCTTCGCATCTGCATTGAGTAGGTAAGATAGCAATCCAGTGTCATTCATATAGAGCTTTGGTGCTTTAACCAGTCTTTTTCCTATGTTTCCAAACCATGGCTGTATTGGTACCACTAAGAAAAGCAGTTCTAAAAGTGCCAAGTAATTTTTTAAAGTAGACAAATTTATTTCTAGAGATCGCGAAAGATCAGAATAATTGAGTAATCCTCCAGCACGAGTAGCGATGAGCTGTAATAGTCTTGGCATTACAGTCAACTGCTCAATATTGCGCAAATCACGCACATCTCGCTCGATCAAAGTGTTGATGTATCCAGTGAACCAGTCTTTGCGTCTCGCTACAGTGTCACGTTGAAGTACGTCAGGATAAGCACCTGTACACATTAACTGTGTGAGGTCTGCCATTTTAATCGGCTTGACTCTTTTAAATTTGGCAGTACTAAATGCAGTGTCAATGAACGATTCAGTTTGACCTTGAATTTCGCCCTGTGATAATGGCCAAAGAGTATGAACCTCGATCCTGCCAACAAGCGTATCGGCTACTTTGGGAAGTGCCAATACATTTGCCGATCCGGTTAGGAAGAAGCGGCCAGGACGTCTTCTTTGGTCCACCGAATATTTGATGGGCAGCATGAGTTCAGGAGCACGTTGGATTTCATCAATAATAACTCTCTCCGGTAAATTCTCGATAAATCTTTGTGGATCCGATCTAGCCGAGTCCAAAGTAGCCAAATTATCCAATGAAACATACTCAGGCGATTTGGAAGCCGGGAAAAGGTGCTGAATCAGGGTGCTTTTACCAGTTTGTCTGGAACCGTTGACCATTACAACTGGCGTATCACCGGCAGCGACAAGGAGTGATTTTTTAAGATTTCGTGGGTACATGTCAATATTTTAGCACCAAAATGTCGGAAATTAGGATTTTAAATATCAATTTCCATGACACAATGACCCTTGTCCCACTTGAATCATTTCAGCTTCTGGTTTTTCTCCGCAACCAGCCAGGCTCATGCCCAGAATGGCGATGTTGCCCACAATAACAGCACGGATTTTCGCTCTCTCTATTCCCACTTTTTTCTCCAAATAGACAGGGCTCAATTTGATTTCTAAACAGTTACTGAGGATTTTGTATACTAGCAGAAATTATTTTGTCGCCGATTGCCAGTGAATGTACGACATTCATGCCACGTATCACGCCACCAAATACTGCATACTTTCCATCTAAATGAGGTGCCGCTCCAAGCGTAATATAAAACTGGCAACTGGCAGAATCCGGATGATTACTGCGAGCCATCGCCACAACACCTGCGGAATTGTGTCTCAAGCGCGGGTTGATTTCGAGTTTCAAATATCTCGGTTGGTTTGTTTTAGGGTCGATGTAATTGCCTGTACCGTCACCATTCGGGCAACCACCCTGCACAACAAAGCCTGCTTCGCGGCGATGAAACTTAAGCCCGTTGTAAAATCCTTTGTCCACAAGATCAAGAAAGTTGTTCACCGTATTTGGTGCCAACTGATCAAACAGACGAATGACAATCTGCCCTTTGCTCGTTTCTAAAACAACAACAGGATCCACATGCGACGCCGGCTGGGCAGGTTGCATGGGCACCGTTTGTCTAGGCGCTACTATTCGAGAGTCATCGCTTTCAAAACCGGGCTGCTCACCTTGTCCTGAGCACGGCAGAAAAGCATAGATTGCCGCCAATAGCGCCGACGTAAAATGCCTAAATTTCACCATGCAGTCTCCATCAATGCTGAGGAATATGATTCGGCAACTCGAAGTCGGCAAATACCTTTAAGTCAGGGTGTGTTTGCAAACATGATGCCGGCACCTCTGTTGTAATTGGTCCGGATAGCGACCTGATTACAATATCTCTCTTTATTTCACCGCTGACCAACAAGATAACCTTACGAGCCGAGAGTATTGTCGACAAACCAATGGAAATAGCGCCGCTTGGCACCATGTTGGCGTCTGGAAACATTGACGCATTTGCCTGACGCGTCGATTCCGTTAGTCCTGAACAATGCGTCCAACTTGTTACGGGTGTGCCTGGTTCATTGAAAGCAATATGTCCATTGCGTCCTATGCCTATCATTACTAGATCAAGACCACCAGCCCGATGAATCTCCTCATCATAATTATCAACCCAACAAGGATTATGTTTTTGGTTGTCCGGCAAGCTGACGTTTTTAAAGAGATGATCCTCCAGAAAACGGGCAAAGGAAAATTCCTCCTGGACATGCAGATAATCATCGAGAGCAAAACAATTTGCTTTCGACCAGTCCAAATTGCCGGCACGCGTCCAATCAGATAAGAGTTTGTAACAACCCACAGGCGACCTACCGGTAGGCAAACCAAGAGCGCTGTTTGGCTTCTGCTTTAGCTGAGAAGCTACAGCCTGGGCTGCTTTCATGCTCATTTCTTGGTATCGGTCAGTCAAAACTAGGCCACCTACTGCGTTTAAAACTGTCATCATTGTCCTACCTTTAACGTAGCTTCGGCAATTTTTTGGGCTTGAAAAATGGACGTTCTGTAAAATGAAGATTTAGAACCTTTATTCTATTGCCCTTGCCAATTCAGGACGGCGAATCTATGCAGAGTGTTTCATTAAAAAGCTTACTTGGCATCAGCCTCGTAATCCTTTTATTGGCACCCTCTGACTTATACGCGCAAACCCGCGCCCTACCCAAAGCCGGCTTTCAAACCTATAGCCGGTCCTCCGAATCGGACTTGCCCGGAGTTAATGGATTGCACTTAACACCCGGAGAAGATCGCAGACCCAATCAGCAGGCTACTTCCTATTTACCTGGCGAACCTACATTAAATGGGGCGCTTGTGCGCTGGGAAGCAAGAAAAATGCCTCTCAAAATTTGGATAGCTCCCGGACTTAAATTATCTCAGTGTCCTTTTGATCAAATCCAAGAGACAAGGGTTGAGGAAGTCTATGGAATGCTCAAATCCCCAACCGCAGATCCTTTCGCACAGTTGCAAACAGCCTTCGGTTGGACTCCTGATATCAACTACATTGTGGCTAACGGCATAGAACAATGGCGGCGCTTTCAAAACGAAGGCTTACTCAGTTTTGCCTTTACCGATGATCCTCGTAATGCGCAAATACTTGTATTTTTTACCGAAGGATTTTCCGACTCAGGCACTCCGGGTGGCACTCACGTGGCTGGTATCACATCGGCTCAAGTTTACCCATTCGATTTGGCACAACAAGTAAACATTGCCCAAAAGCCTGTGGTTATTGAATTGTTGCTCGACGGCAACAACGAGAGACTGCAAGCACAATCTGCCCACGAATTTGGTCACGCATTAGGGATTAAGGCGCATAGCCCTTATCGCGATGATCTTATGTATGTCGATCGCATTGTGCCACAACTATCGCCAGGGGATGCCGCCACCTTGCGATATCTCTACAAGCAAAAGCCGCAGTATGTGCTTTGAAGCAATTCGAAAGGACTAATTAAATGGAACGGATATCTTGGGACTCTTACTTAGTCGGCGGACTCTTCGTCTTTGTAGGAGTAATTATCTCCGTTTTCGGCTTATTGTTGGTACGGCGCAAGGTCAATGCCGAAGCTCTCAAGCATTATCACGATGTAGCAAGTCCGCTTCTTTCTGTTGTAGGCACCCTCTATGCTGTTTTGCTTGGTTTAATCGTTGTCGACTGTATGACCAAATTCCAAACAGCGCACATGACTGTCGGACAAGAGGCTAATGCTGTGGCCAATATATTTGAATTGGCAGATGGTCTGCCTTCAGCAAAACGTTTTCAGATTCACCAACTCTGTATGGACTACGTCCATGAGGTACGCTCCAACGAATGGAATCTGATGAACAAAATGCAGGCCAGTCCAAAAGCACAAAAGGACAGGGTGCTTCTCTACAAAGCTTGCGTCATGTGGGAACCTGTCACCGAAAGTCAAAAAGCAATTTACCAATCACTTTTGCAGGAATTGTCCGAATTTACCGACGCGCGTCGCGACAGACTGGTCCTAAGTTCTCATGGCGTCTGGCCGGCAGTTTGGTTCGTGCTTTTCGTAGGTGCTGTATGCACAATTATTTTCACTTACTTCTTTGGACTACCGGATTTACTATCGCAGATAATCATGACTGCCGGCGTGTCTCTCTTAATTGGCTTAAACTTGCTCTTGGTTGCCTTTTATGGCTACCCATTTTCCGGCGACGTTAAAGTCTATCCGGAAGAATTCCTTAGGGACGAGCGCATATTCAAAGATGTCCTAAGCCAAGAGCTAAACAATAAGACAGCGGTTGCTTGCCCGTTAATGCACTAGGGAATTGAGAACTTGATATTGCCGTGCAATTCGCCATGTGCCGGCACTGAAGTAGCCGGGAACGAAACCTTGAGTTTCCTTATGATGGCATTGGGATCAGCAGGCACTGGAATTGAATGATTCTCGTCGTTCTTCAAAACAACCTTGAATCTCAATCCCAAAATATCCGGGCGCACGCCTTCCAGTTCAAGGCGAATTTTGTTTTGCTTTTCTTTTTTTTTACTGGTATCAGAACCATCGGCGCTTGACGTGGATGCTGCTGAACTAAAAGTTGGAGAATTAATAGCAGGAATAGCGGTGCCAAGCGCGGCAGCTCCAACTTCACCAGCAACTGGCAAGCTAGATGAAGAAGGTAAGGCGGGATTCAATGGTTGCGCCATGTCTAATTGTGGTGTCATGGGCAAAAATCCTGGTGGTGCTTGTAGATTAGGCGGTGAATAATTACCACCACAAGGAGTAACACACGGTCTTGACTGCAAAACCTGCAATTGCTGCCTTGCTTCCTCCAATTGCTGTTGCATAGTTTTAGTTTGCTGTTCAAGTGCAGTAAACCGTTCCATAGCCATTTGAATAAGAGGCATATAGCCGGCTAGTCCACCGCCAAGTGCAGCTCCGGTTCCAGCTGCTACTGCTTCGGTAGCTGCGCTTACTCCAGATGAACTTGCTACCTTGGGCGCCGATTTCACTGTCGCTTTCTTGACAGACGTTTTTCCTTTTGTTGTCTCCACCTTTCTTGCACTTACACTTTTGCTGCCGCTTGTCTTTCGAGCACTGGTCGATGCTAATTCGCTAGTGGCTGCTGCAGCAGGTACCGGCACGGCTCCGAGAATGGCTGCTACAGAAGCTGGAACGCCAGCGGTAATGCTTGATGCTGCCGGCTTGGCAGGCGGTTGAGTGCCATTTACAATCGCTTGAATATTTGGCGGCAACCCTGCCAAAGCAGAATCAACTCCGGCTGATGATTGACTGCCATGCAACAAGTCAGCAATTGCCGAAGGCAAACCAGAACCAGCCGGCGACTTATCTCCACGCATCAGGTCAGCAATTGCTGGCGGTAAGCCATTGCTGCCTACCGTACGCTTTCCCGCGCCGCCCAAAAGAGCTGCCAATCCGCTGGCACCACCGATGCTATCTAATAAGGCGGACAAGCCATTCGGTACAGACGAGCCGGCCGGTCCCGCACCAAGTAATGCCGATACTCCTGGTGGCAGCCCGGATCCCATAGAAGCAGCGGCTGTATCAGCACCACCGCCGCCGAACAAAGCAGACAAATTTAGTCCACCGCTACCACTACTCTTGCCGGAATTCAGCTTCTCCATAAGTTGCATAAGACTTTGTACTGTATTCTCACCTTTAGTGATACGCATTTTTTCACCGGCGGCAACTGTCCGCACGTGACCTAAAAGCCCAGCGATACTATTCACTTCCTCATCGGTACCAATTTTGGCAACTGGCGGCGGCGACATGATAGCCGGCAGAGCTGCTCCCAATGCGGCGCCTCCTGCGGAAGCGGCAGCAATTCCTAATCCGGATGAAGAGGCAACTTTGGCGGCATCAATACCTCCAGCAGTTGCCAATGCATTTAAGCGTTGAATGGCATAAGTGTTGGCTTGATCTTGTTTCAATACAGCCAAATAAGCTGAGCGGGCATTTTCAAAACGCCCCATTTTTTCCCAGAGGCTGCCGTCGTAGTTGAGCAATTGAATATTATTTGGCTCAATTCTCAAAGCACTCTGCACACTTTGCAGTGCTGCTGAAAAATTGCCTTGTGACTCAAAGCCGCGCGCTGCGTCAAAGGCTCTGGCTACTTCCTGTCTGGATATAGCAAGTTTGAAACCCATGCGAGCTGCCGGCAATTGCGGGTTCTGTGGATCAATTAATACCACTTGCCTGTACTCTTGCTGAGCCGACTTCAAGTCGCCGACAAGCAAATAGGCACGAGCCAATCCAAGATGGTTATTTACGTCATTGGTATTCATCGATACCTGACGCTGCCACAGTCCGACAAGCGAGCGAGCCGATGTTTGATCAGTCGGGTCAAGAATAAGTGCTCGACTTAGTTCGGAATTGGCTCCCACCAAGTCGTTTATAGCTAAGTCAAACAATCCTAGTTGTCTGTGCGTAGCAGCAAGATTAGGCTCAAGAGAAACAGCTTGTCCATAGAATCCCTTTGCTTCTTTCATCTCGCCGAAGCGATAGGCGATATTGCCCAAGCCAATGTAAGCGGCTGCCGTGGCAGTGATGTTTGCCGAAATGCGATATTCAACAAACGCATCAGTATTTTTGTTCTGTCCGGCGAACACATCAGCTAGTCTCAAACGAGCAGCAGCATCAGAGGCATTAATACCCTGCACGACTAGAATGCTGTTCAACATGCTTAATGCAACAGTGCTTGTAGAAACCCAATAAAGCCCTTCACGCAATGCGGAAGTTGCTGCATCAAATTGCTTTTGGCTGTTCAAGTATTTGGCGCGCTTCAAATCAATATCGAGCAGATCTTTGCGCAAGCGCTGATCACCGGGATGAGAACGCAAGCCTGTCAAAATTACCTGTCTGGCATGATCCAACTTGCCCAACTTGACCAGCTTTGTCGCTTGCGTATGAGCGACTGAATCGCAGGCAGTGTAGGAGGCAACGTTTGCCGAAGGAGCCCTCCAGGTGGCTGACGGTACATTGAGAGTCGGATTAACCCCGTAAGGAATCCCCGACATCGCTAAAGGAATGCCTGGGCTCTGGGCAGTCTGCATACCAGCCAAGGCATATTGCTTGGTGCGTTGGTATTTCGTCGGCGGCACGTAAACCTGCTGAGCTTGCTGGTTCTGGGCTATTGCCGGATATAGGCTCAAATTGGCAGCAAAGGACAGAGCCATTGCCAATGACCCGATTCTCTTTTTGTCGGAAACTAGCTTCATCTCGTTTGCTCTTGGTTTGCCGTTGCCAATATTTTAGTCAGTGTCTCTTTATATTGATAGCTATATTTGCGTGGTTGCCCCACTTATGAGCGAAAAACAAGCTTTATAAAAGGAACCTTAAGCAATAAGATAAATGAAAGTTCTCCAACCTGAGCTGTTAAAACGGGTAACGGAGCGGTTACTCTATTACACTTTACTTATTGTGTAATGAGTTCGCCGGAACAGAGGCGCTGAAATCCAGTCTTTAGTACTGGAGGAGAATTAATGGTCATCTCCATTCGAGAACAAGACACTCAGTTAATGGACAGGGTCAATCACCTGGCCCGTCAGGCGCGTCTGGCTGCAGCAGTTTTCACTCAATATAGCCAGGCAGATGTTGACCGCATCGTCAAAGCCATGGCACAGGCTGCCGTCAACAATGCAGCTCTTCTCGCACAAGCTGCCGTAGAAGAGACACGCATGGGCGTCATGGAAGACAAAGTGATGAAAAACTGTGTCGCCTCAGAATACCTTTACGAGCAGATCAAAGGCGAAAAAACAGTCGGCATTATCAAAGAAATGCCGGAAGACAACATGGTGGAAATTGCCGAACCGATGGGTGTGATTCTCGCGCTTTCACCGGTTACCAATCCAACATCGACTGTTATCTTCAAAAGCATAGTTGCAGCTAAAACACGCAACTCGATAATTTTTAGCCCGCACTTAATGGCTGCCAACTGCAGCAATCTAGCGGCCAAAATTGTCTATGAAGCAGCAATTGCTGCCGGCGCTCCTAAAGGCTTCATTTCCTGGGTGGAAAAGTCTTCCCGCTTGCGTCGCGAAACCGAACTTCTGATGATCCATCCGGAAGTCGATTTGATTTTTGCCACAGGTGGCACAAACATGGTCAAGGCTGCCTATTCATCAGGCAAGCCGGCATTAGGCGTTGGTTCAGGCAACACACCTGCCTACGTCCACAAATCCGCCAGTATGCCTGAAACCGCTATGGACATAATCATCTCCAAGACGTTTGATAACGGAACGGAATGTCCATCGGAACAGACTCTCATAATCGATAGAGAAGTAGGGCCTTCTCTGATGGAAGAATTTAAACGCCTGGGCTGCCATGTCTGCACACCCGAAGAAACAGAAAAGGTGGCAAATGTTGTTATCGATCCCAAATCTGGTGGCATGAACTACCGCCTCGTTGGACAACCGGCAAAACTAATTGCCGACCAAGCCGGCATTAGTGTCGACAGCAGAACGAAGATTTTGCTTTGCGCGATGGAAGGCGATATTCGGTCACACAAATTGGCCGTTGAAAAACTAATGCCTGTATTGAGCTATGTTTTTGTAGACAACGTGCAGGATGGCATCAACCGCGCCCTGGATATCAACTATGCAGGCGGCACAGGTCACACCGCAGGCGTTTTTGCCAAAGACGACAGTGTTATTGAAAAATTTGCTACTGCCATAAATGCAGGACGCATCATTGTGAACTCACCAACGTCCATGGGTGGGCTTGGCGGCATTTACAACAACCTGAAGACCACTTTGAGTTTTGGTTGCGGCACCGGCGGCGGCAATATCACCACCGACAATGTCGGCATCAGCAATTTGTTGAATTTGAAGCGCGTGCCTAGACGTCGCACCGCCGTTTTCTCGCTACCAACAACGAAAAACATCTACAACAATCCGGGCAGTATCGATCACTTGCGCAACATCGAGACGAAATCCGTCTTTGTGCTTACAACAAAATCCGCTGCAAAACGTGGTCACCTATCAGCAGTCCTTGAGAGATTGCCTGCGGACAGTCAAGTTGAAGTATTTGATGAGGTTGGCGTCGAGCCTGATTGGCAAGCAATCAGCAAAGCCATCGACAAAATGCGTCAGTCCAAGCCGGATACAATTATTGCTTTAGGTGGCGGCTCAATTATCGACTCAGCCAAACTAATGCGTTTGTTCTACGACACACCAAATCTTACTCGTGCTGATGTCGATGTTAACTTCTTGGATTTCCGCTATCGCATAGGCAATTATCCTCAGACAGTGCATACACAATTGATAGCCATTCCAACAACATCGGGAACCGGCTCTGAAGTTACACCGTTTGCTGTCTTCAAGGACAATGAAACGAAGCGCAAAATTTCACTTGTCGACAAAACCCTAGTTCCAAATGTCGCCATCATCGATCCGAACTTAACCCGCACATTGCCCAGAGATATTACTGTCGACACAGCAATTGATGCTTTGACACACTCGCTGGAAGCATTGGTTTCGTTCCTATCAACGGATTATACCGATGGCTTAGCATTGGAAGCAATGCGCCTAATCTTTGAAGCACTGCCGGAAGTTTTGAAGGACAGCGAAAACATTGTCTGGAGACACAAACTGCACAATGCCGCCAGCATGGCCGGCATGGCCATCGGTGGTGCATCCGTCGGCATCAACCACGCATTAGCTCACGCACTGGGTGCAACATTCCATATCACTCACGGCAAAGCCAACGGCGTGTTTTTACTTTCAACAATTGCCTACAACTCCGGCATGCCCAACAAGATAACTGCGCATTCCAGCTACAATCTCTATGTTGCCGACAAGAAATATGCCAAGGCTGCTCAATACTTAGGACTGGCTACTTACGAAGGTGGTCATGACACCAAAGAAGGCGTGCTTGCATTACAACGCGGTGTCTACGATTTGCTTGCTGCCGCAGGACAACCATCAAGCATTTCCGAGTTAGGCATTTCCCCGAGCGACTTCCAAAAAGAACTTCCAAACATGATCAAGAACGCCTGCGCCGACATTAGTGCGCGCACCAATCCACGCACTGCGTTAGTTAGTGAAGTTCTGGAACTCTTCATGAGTTCCTATCCAAAACGCAACCGTCCATAAGAGTCAGTTATGAAAGCAAAAAATTACGCCATCATCGGTCAAATAAAAAGCAGCATCCCTGAAGTGGATGAGCTTCTTGCCGGAGACACAACTGAACTGACACTGGACTTTGCCAATGCCACATTCATTTCCGTAGAAGGAATTGAATGGCTGGAAGAACTGCTTTTACGCAGCGACTCAAAAGGCACCAAGGTCACCTTCGCAAACATACCCACAGACATTTACAAGGTTTTCAAGGTCGCACACATAGACGCCATCATGAAAGCCTGCGGCATGCTCTCCGTCACCGGTCCTCACTGCTAGGAACATTCTTTTCTACAAAAGCATCTTGACAAGCGGCGTCGTTAGCGCAGCACTATATAGACCTGTCACTCCTGATACAATAAATTTCATCTGCCTGCCAATTCTGTCTGGCGCCCTACTTCATTCTTGACAGCAGACTGTAATTAGGAATCCAATGAAGAACTCAGATTCAATCGGAACGCTGCACGACATGTCTCAGTCAGGAACCGGCTCAAAATTGGCACCGGCTATTCAAGCCGTGTCCTTGACCAAGCAGTTTGGTGACAGGGTCGTTGTTGATCGTCTAAGTTTTTCCGTCAAAGAAGGCGATATTTACGCGCTGCTTGGCGATAACGGCGCAGGCAAAACAACAACAATAAATATGCTGACCACGCTTTTGAGCCCAACGTCCGGTGATGTCTTTATCTCCGGCTTTCACAGCATCAAACAAGCGGAAAAGTGCAAAAAAGCCTTTGGCGTAGTTTCGCAAGATGTCTGCCTCTACCAGGAACTCACCGCATACGAAAACCTTATCTTCATAGCCGACCTTTACGGCATGAACCGCGCACAAGCGATACCAAGAATTAAACAGTTGCTGGCGCAAGCTGGACTAGCTGACAGAGCCAACGACCTGGCCGGCGAATTTTCCGGTGGCATGATGCGCAAACTTTCTATCGCCATGGCCATTTTGCACAATCCAAAAGTATTGTTCATGGATGAGCCTACAGTTGGACTAGATCCAGCCTCACGCAGACAAATTTGGGTAATGCTCAAGGAATTGCGTTCAGCCGGCGTTACCATTTTGCTGACCACTCACTATTTGGAAGAAGCGGAGTTATTGGCAGATCGCATAGGCATTATTCGTCGCGGACAAATGGTATTGGAAGGCAACATCGAAGAATTAAGAGCCAAGACTGAGGGAATTCACAGCATTTCTATCCGCCTGGCAAAAACCTATTCGCAAGAAGAGTTGAATATCAAGATAGAAAGACTTCTCTTAAGACTACCAACTCAGATCAACTACGATCCTGTCCGCAACACCATTTCAATTGCCCAGCCAAAAGATGCGCAGCTTGTACCAAGCATGCAAACGGTTTTGAACTGGTTGGAAACAGAAAAACTCGTATTCTCCAATGTTGCAACCAACGAACCAAGCCTGGAAGAGATCTTTTTAGCGGTCTCAACAGGCACAGCCGTAACACGCTAGTCAAATTTCAAAGGAGTCCTTTTTACATGCACCAAGTTCTGGCAATTATCAGCAAGGACATTCTGCAATGGACGCGCAGACCCTTGTACTTTATTGCCAGCAGCTTGCTGGCCATTCTAATTATTTGGATTGTAGGCAATACCATTGCCGGCGCAAGAAATATTCCACTTGGTCTTTACGATCCGGCAGGCATTAGCGAATTGACTAAACGTTTGCAAGAAACAAATAGATTCGTTGTCACTAATTACGAGGATCTTGATCAAGCTAAGCGCGATTTGACCTCGAGCAAAATAGCCGTTCTAGCAAATGTTTCTCAGGATCCTTTGGAAGATTCCGTGCAAATTCTGACCGAAGGACACAATCCACTAATTGATCAACAAATTGCCATGGGCATCTTGTCGGTTTTAACTCAACGCGCTAAAGAGTTAAGTCTACCCCTGCATTCGGCATCGTTATTTCCAGTAACTTTCACGATGCGTGACTTTGTCACACCAGGGCTGGCTGCCTATCTTTGTTATGTACTGGCCTGCATGAATTTGGGTTTTTCCTGGATTTATGAGTGGATGGAAAAGACCTATAGACAAATTATCCTTGCTCCCCGGGGTTTAAGAGCGGCAATTATTGCTAAGACATTGACCGTAACCGTCGAGGCAGCCGTCGTTTTATGGCTGGCGCTCTGCATAACATCGCCTTTAGCAGGCTTTAGTTTAGGCAATAATTTCTTCGGCATTGTCATTGCCACACTGGCATCAATGTTCTGCTTTACTTGCATAGGATTGGGTGCTGCCTGTCTTCTAAAAACAATCCGCATTTACACGATGACCGTGTCCATCTTGGGAGTGGGACTCATGTTCGTGTCCGGAATTATTATTCCTGTTGACGGCATGCCCACATGGGAAAAGATTTTAGCCAAAGCATTGCCTATGTATTATTCTGCAGATGCGTTTCGTGGCGTCATGCTGGGTACTCCAGCTGATTATTTGCGAGACATTTTGGTGCTGGCCACTTGGGCGGTAGCGGGTCTGGCGACAGCCGCAATTCTTCTCAATAAGCGCCGAGCAATGCTCTAAGGTCAGTAATGCAAAAAATACTTTTCTCCATACTTGCCCTGTATATCGTTCTTACGCTCACAAGCCTGCCTGCGCAAGCACAAAGCGGCAAAAACGTAGTCCAAAACTTGGTCATCCTCTTTTCTCAGTGGTCAGGCGATGACGATGATCACAGTGTATTTGAGCCGGCAGCCAGACATATCGATTATCAAGAAATGGCCGAATCTTCTGTAGGACAACCGCAATGGAACAAATTAAACGCCACACAGAAGCGAGAGTTTGTCTCTGCTTTGCGACATCTTGTGGAAAAACGATACTACCCACGGTGGCACCATATTTTCCACAAAGGGAAATTGTCTATTCTTTCAGAAACCACATCCAAAAATGACGTATTGGTCAAAACAGCTCTAGTTATGGGCAAAAAGCAGTCGCACGTAACCTGGCGTCTGCGCCGAAACAGCAACGGCGAACCGACGGTCATAAGCCTTACCGTCGGCGAAAAGGACTTGCTGACACGCATGACCGCCCGATTCCAGAAGCAAATCGCCAAATCAGGCGTCGAAGGTCTCATCGCATGGCTAAAAGAGAAGCTCGACATAGACCCAAATGAGTCTATTAACAGTACAGCAATGTCTTTAATCTAAACAATCAGGCAAATTAATGACATCGAGTGTCAGATCATGCCTCTGTTGGGCATATATCCCTTTGTGCAGCAATTGAGGATTGACGATGAAAGACTCCCAGGGACGCACTCCCGAAGGCATTGCAAAAAAAATAGAAGAGCTCAATAGCCTGCCAAAGAGCGACCAAGGTACTCATGATCGCCTACTGCAAGAAGTTAACGGCTATTTTCAAGACAGAATCAAAGACTTGAAGACTGAGCAAGCCCAGGCTCATGCAAGGCACGAAGACTACGACCTGCGGGGAAATATCATTGCCGAATTCCAAACAGTCAAGAATTACATAGGCATAGATAAACCGTTTAGCGAGAAGCCGCCAATCAATATCGCTTATTTCGACTTCAACAACAATGGCACTATCACGGAAGGTGGCACCCCGCAATACACCTCAAGAGAACAGCCGCTTGTGCCCACATGCTTCCAAATTTCCGACGCCGATACAAAACTAAGTTTTACAATCAATACCGATGGCAAATATAACGCCGACTTTCTGTATCAAGCGTACATGGCCAAAAAAACAAACTTTCCCTATAAATCGTGGAGCCAGTATTGGGGTGGCCGCGCCCCGAGCGCACAACCATATCAGCCAAGCAGGCTGGGAAAGACCAAATACGAACTATAAAATTAGCGCCACACAGCTATAATTAGCTTAGTTAGGAATCTAAGTTGGTCTAGATACGGCAGGTTCGTCTAATGGCTGTGAACAAAAAATTGCGCCTGGCTTGCCTGACATTTGCTCTCACATTCGGCTTTTTGCAGCCTTGTGCCTTCGCCGGCGACAGCGCCTCAGGGCTTGAAACCTTTGGACCGGAAGGTCAGATAATTCCTGTAAGCAACCTGGGCAAAGCCGCCCTGGGCTTAAGAATTATGACCATTGAGCAAAAACCTCTGCCCATGACTGTTGAAACAACAGGGAAAATTGAAGCTATTCCCACATGGCAATTTGAACAACATTCACTTGTCTCCGGCCGCATTATCGACATCTTGGTCAAACAAGGTGAACATGTCAAAGCCAGACAGCCGCTTATTTTGCTCGACAGTCCTGAGATAAACGAACTAGCATCCGAAACACTTAAGAGTAAAACCGAACTTGAATATCAAATAGCGCAAACAACAGCAGAACTTGATGCCGAAATCAAACAAAACCAGACACAATTTGATCTTGCTCAAATTGAAGTGAAGCGCAATGAGAAGCTCTTTGCTGAAGGTATTGCTGCCCAGCGTACATGGCAACAAGCAAATGCCGACATGAAGCTGGCAGAAAGCCGACTGAAGGCAGCCACTACAAAAAGAGAAATTGTTCTCAAATCATTGAGAGCCAAACTAAACATCATCTACGATTCGTTGAGTCACCGCTTAGGACAACTTGGCGTAAGTGATGCCAGGCTGAAAGAAATGTTCAAGACTCGCCGGACTATTTTGACGGTTCCTGTTTTGGCAAGTCGAGAAGGCATGGTCGCACAGGTCTCAGCCACCATCGGTCAATCAATTACTTCGGCTGATGAACTTTTCAAGATAAGCAATCTCACCAAAGTTTGGGCAACTGCCGATATCTATGAAGACGACGTTTCACGCATGTCCACAGGACAGTCTGTCGCACTCAGTGTCACTTCTTACCCACATGAAATTTTCCGCGGCACTCTTACTTATATAGGCACTGAACTTGATCCTGACAAGAGAACACTTCCAGTCAGAGCTGAAATAGCCAACCCTGATCAACGCCTTAAGCCTGATATGTACGCACAATTGCACATCCAAACATCAGCACCGGTGCAAACCTTGATGTTACCCAAAGAAGCTTTGGTTGACAGCACTGGTCATAATTTAGTATTTGTCGAAACAAAAGACGGCTATCAACCAACACGAGTAAAAACAGGTCGCAGCCTGGGCGATCAAGTAGAAATCCTGTCCGGACTGCATGAAGGACAGCGAGTAATAGTGGAAGGCGCCTTCCAACTAGCTGCCGAGCTTTTGAAATCCGGTGGACGCGACGAAATGTTTACGCAACCAACCGAGGGCGAGCGTTTAATTGGTCATGGTGAAGGTAGCGACAGCGCAAACGACAGCCAAGCCTGGCATGTTCAATTGGTTGCCATTGCGGTTGTCATCTCATTCTTCCTTGGACTGCTTGTGTCCTCGCTTTCAAAAAAATCGGCTCGCGAAAAACGGCAAATACAAGCCGAAAAAGCCAGCTCCACCGACAGCGAAAAAATAGCCAAAGACTAAAAGCATGCTCAACCAAGTAATCAAATGGTCAATAGCCAATCGCTTTATTGTGATAGTCTTAGCGATGGTACTTGTTGTTTCCGGTCTTTATCTCTCAACTCAGATGGATGTCGACGTCGTACCGGAATTTGCGCCACCACAAATAACAATCCAGACAGAAGCGCCAGGATTGGTTCCTTCTGAAGTCGAGCCTGTTGTAAGCCTGCCTCTGGAAACTGTTTTGTACGGCACACCAGGAGTGAGCCTGGTGAAGTCGCTTTCGCTCCCGGGCGTATCCGTCATAACAGTCATATTTAACTACGGCACAAATCTGTATCTGGCAAGACAGCTGGTCAATGAAAGAATTCAGACTGTGTTACCCAAATTGCCCTATGGCATTGGTCCACCAATAATGCTGCCGCCAATGTCTGTTGTAGGCGATATTCTAAAAATAGGACTTACATCGACCGTCACCACACCCATGGAAATGCGCACCCTTGCTGATTGGGATATTCGCAACCGTATTTTGGCCGTCCCTGGTGTCGCCAGAGTCCTGGTGATGGGTGGGGACAAAAAGGAATATCAAGTACTGGTGCACCCCGACAAGCTGAGATCCTATGAAGTCACACTCAATCAAGTATTGCAAGCAACAGAAAAAGCAAACTCAGTCGCACCCGGCGGTTACCTCGTACGCCCGGATCGTCAACTTAGTATTCGCGGAGTCGGCAGGATTCAAGACATCGACGACTTAGCAAATTCAGTCATTGTCGTACGAGCAGGGACGCCAATTTTGCTCAAACACGTTGCCGATGTGAAAATCGGCTCCGCCTTTAAAATCGGCGATGCCACAGTTAATGGCGACACCGGCATCGAAATAATCATCACTAAACAACCCTGGGCTAATACGCTTGGGGTAACCAAGCAAGTAAAAAAAGCGATTGCCGAACTACAGCTCTCTCTACCCAAAGACATCAAAGTCCACTACATTTTCGAGCAAGCTGAATTTATCGAAACATCAATAAACAACGTCTTGTTTGCCATTGCCTTGGGCGGTGTCCTGGTTGTTGCCGTCTTGTGGTGTTTCCTGCTCAACTGGCGCACCGCCGCTATAAGCTTGACTGCTATTCCTCTTTCTTTGCTATCGGCAATCCTAGCGATAAAAGCAACAGGCGGCAGCATCAACACAATGACTCTGGGCGGACTAGCAATTGCTGTCGGCGAAGTTGTTGATGATGCCATTGTCGATGTAGAGAATGTCTACCGTCGACTCAGAGAAAACAATATGTCGGAACACCCCAAGCCGACTCTTTCAGTTATCTATATGGCTTGCCGCGAAGTGCGCTCATCTGTTGTCTATGCCACTTTTGTCGTTGCATTGGTGTTTTTGCCTGTCTTTGTTCTCTCTGGAGTCGAGGGCAGGATTTTTACACCACTGGCCTTTTCTTACATAGTAGCCACCCTTTCCAGTTTAGCCGTAGCGTTGACTGTAACTCCAGCCTTATGCGTTTACTTCTTGAGCAAGCGCGAACAGTTGCCGAAAGGCGAACCCTCAACAGTTCACTATCTCAAAAACAAATACGGTCGCTTATTGCACAGGGTAATGGAACAGCCTCGCATGGTTGCGGTATTTTCCCTCGTAGCATTTCTAACATCACTTTCGCTGCTACCCTTTATGGGACAGACTTTCTTGCCTGAGTTTCGTGAACTTAATTTGATCATCGCAGCAACAGGACTTCCCGGACAAAGTATTGACGCCTCGAAGCGAATGGGTATTGCCCTTGAGAAGAATCTTCTCAAACATCCAGATGTTATAGCCGTCGGACAAAGAATCGGTCGCGCGGAGCTTGACGATGATGCCGGCGGTCCTCACTTTAGCGAATTTGATCTCCATCTGAAAGAAAGCAATCGCCCCCTATCGAAAATACTTGCCGATATTCGCGGCCATCTTTCTGAAATTCCGGGAATGGCTTTTGATGTAGGATCATTTATTGCACACCGCATGGATGATGTACTTTCCGGCGGCACACGCGCCGACATCGCCATCAAAATATTCGGTCCCGACTTAAATACTTTGCGCACTCTGGCACATTCAGTAGAAGGCGCTTTGTCCACTGTTAAAGGAGCCGTCGATGTAAAAACCGAATCACAAGTATTGACTCCGGAAGTCATTGTCAAAATCAATCGCTCGATAGCGGCTCGTTATGGACTTACCGCAGATGACGTATCAGAGCTTATCTCAACTGCCTTCAATGGCAAAATAGTTTCACAAGTGCTCGAGGGACAAAGACTTTTTAGTTTAAAGATTTGGCTGGATGAAACTTCAAGGCACAACCTAGATTTGATCAAACAAACTTTCATCGACACTCCAGATGGCGCCCGCATACCAATTTCAGATCTGGCAACTATTGAAGAAATGCCCGGTCCCAATGCAATTATCAGAGAAAATGTCGCACGCCGGATAGTGGTGCAAGCAAATACGAACGGGCGCGACGTTGTTTCAGTCGTCAACGACGCTAAACGCTTAATAGAAAAACAAGTACAGCTGCCTGCCGGTTATTACATCCACTACGCCGGACAATACGAAGCTCAACAACAAGCCAGCAACAATCTCATCTGGACGTCGCTTCTGTCGCTTGTCGGAATACTTTTACTTCTCAACAGAGGACTGGGTTCCTGGAAAGCAACACTTCTAATAGCGACTAACTTACCATTAGCTGCCATCGGCGGAATTCTAGCTGTGGCATTGACCGGCAATGTCTTGAGTATTGGCTCAATGATTGGCTTCATAAGCCTTTTCGGGATTTCAGCGCGCAATTCAATTTTGCTGGTTACACATATCAAAACCCTTGTCGATCAAAATGTGCCATTTGATGACGCACTTTATCAAGGAGCCGTGGACAGGCTTGCCCCTGTATTGATGACGGCGATTACCGCCGCATTGGGCATGTTGCCTCTAGCCATCTTTGGCGGGGCTGGTCGTGAATTGGAACAACCTCTGGCAATTGTAATAGTCGGTGGTCTAATTACCAGCACCGCATTTACCCTTGTAACCATCCCAGCTCTGTTTGAACTGTTTATGCGTCCAAAACAGAACGCATTAGCACAGGGAACTAAGGCAAACCAGACAATCAACTAATGCAGTCAGCGATTAGTTGCTTATCGCTAGGCATATCGCCAATTAGTTTTTGATTACGGCTAACCCAGGGATCGTTTTCAATTAAAGTTCGCATTTCCGCGCTAATTCCATAGTGCGCAAAAATCTCATCGTCAATGGCCTTTTGCAACGAAGCTTCCAGCTCATTCAATTCAGATAACTTCTCACGATGCAAAACGCACGCGTCCGCCAGATGCTCCAAATCGTTTGATTGCGTATATTGCCGCAGCACCGGTCCTTTGTAATTGGGTGATTGCGAGTCAAAAGCCTCCAACCGGCGAGCAAGTTCAATTGCTTCGTTTACTGCTTTAGCAACCTTCTGTCTTATTTGCAACGAAGGTTTTTTATACGGCAGTCGTCTTAAATCACCGATCTGGAAATTTACAGTCGGGTTTAAAACACCCAATAGAAAACGAGCAAGCGACGAATTTAAATATCCAAGCAAATAGTGGGGATCATCTGTAAACAACGCCGAACTGGCAATATCAAATATACTGTCTGGCGACAGCAATCTGGCTTTGAAGCCACGTGTTCCAATATAAGAATAAGTAACGCCTGGTTTGAAGTAGTAACGCTCACCCGGAAGCGCTACCGACTGTCCTCGCAATTTGCGATAATCGCGAATGTCTTTTCCATCGTTGCGCCAATTCAGGCGCAGCGGTGTTGTGTAATGCCACTTATAGCCGCCGCCTTTATCGTAAGGCACATAATTGCCTGCCTCACTCTCATCAACTTGCCAGAAGAATTTCACAAATTCCTTGTTGTTACAAGTGAACAGACCGTTGGCTGACTCAATGCCTGACTCGGACGACTCCAAGGCCGGCAGGTCGAACAAAGCAAGTATTTCCGCCGGACACCAAAATGCAAATTGCTGTCCCGGAAATTTCCAAAATAGCTGGGAATTGCCTTCCAGCTTGGGCAAATTTCGAATTCCTTCTATCTGTGCAATTGCTTGCTCCTCATCACTCAAAATTCGAAAACAGTCAGTGGCACTTTCTTGTTTATTCAACTGGGCAATGATAATGGCGTTGCTTACCTTTTCACCTTTTCGAGAAGCAAAGACTCCTGAGCCCAATTGAACAATCGTTTTAAGAGAGAATTTTTCCAAAAGCTCTTGCCGCAATTTCTCATAGCGGGTAATTGACATAAAGCTTTGCTGGCAAATGAGAGCAAAAACTCCATCTTCCTCAACCAGCTTCATGCAAAATTCGAGAAAGGCAGCGTAAAGATCAAAACGCCCTAAAGGATAATTGTCTTTTAGAAAATTCGAAAGCTCTTTGGGCATCAGCCGATGACTTAAATACGGTGGATTAGTAATGACAGCCGAATATTTTCGTCTTAGTTGCTCTATATCGGCCTTGCCGACTAGTGAATAAATCTCCACTCCAGGCTTTTCATCAAACGGCAAACACAGACTACCGACGCCTTCTTCAAAGTAAAAGATTTGGGGCAACGGCAGTTCAATTATTGGTGCCAAATCCCGACAAGCAAGATAAATAGAAAATCCAGCTATCTCAACTACTTTTCTATCTATGTCGCAACCAAATAATTCATCGGCAAGAATTTTTGTCAGACAAGTCTCAGCAGGCAAATTACCGCGCGACGCAAAACGCGCCTTAAGCGCCTCAACAAAAATATGTCCTGTGCCCAAACAAGGATCAATGAATGTGAAATCGTTGTCTGACGAATTTGCCTTGAGCGCTATCGTTTCAGCAACAAGAAATTTGCTTATCCAATCAGGCGTAAACCATTGCGTAAGCACCGGCAGATCGCTCAACTGAATCTCA
The DNA here is from genome assembly GCA_019744775.1 of Candidatus Obscuribacterales bacterium. NCBI lineage: Bacteria > Bacillati > Candidatus Melainabacteria > Candidatus Obscuribacterales > Candidatus Obscuribacterales bacterium. Next base: position 210,584 of record JAIETZ010000003.1, on the reverse strand, counting down.
TCGGAACTAATTCTCTGCAACGCATCAGATTTAGTAAAAGAGTTTCTTCGCTCAAAAAGCAGGCACTGATACACCCAACCAACAAGCAATGGGTCTGACAGAACCGCGATCTCCTGAGATCCTGCCTGCAAGAGAATTTCTTTCAGTGAGGCAATCAACGACTTATCGGCTGTCAAGCAGGCGTCATTTATATGGACAACAAGCACGTCAGCAAATTGGCTTTTATCCAGACGAAGCTCGTCTGTCAGGGCTGAAAGAATAATTCCGGCAGGTTTTCCCTGAAAAATTTCCGGCATAATTTGGCGTGCCGCCAGTGACAGAAGCGCCGCATAAGCCAGCACAGCCTCGTCATATTGAGAGTTTGTCTCAACTGGAACGAGCTTCTTTAGACGCCTGACTAACTGCCTTATCGCCGAAAACTGCTGGCCATGCAGTTTTTGCCGCTTGGCTGCATTTTGATCACTTGGCTTTTTTGACTTCGGCACCTCAAAATTATCGCCCAAAATGGCTCAATTTGCGAAATTGCTAAAACCGGCGAAATGAGCCTATACTCAGGCTATATGGTTGTCATTTAGTGTATAAACAGACGATTATTAACTATTGTGTTGAGCAAAATACAACACGGAAAAAATACCAATGAGCACACCAAACAATTCAAATTCTCGGGAGTCGACCATGACTAAGGCAGGGCTAGAAGACGTAGTAGCCGCAACCTCAACGATTTGCGACGTAAATGGTAAAGAAGGCCGCCTGATTTACCAGGGTTATGACATTCACGACCTGGCAAAGAACTCGACTTTTGAAGAGACGGTCTATTTGCTCTGGTTCGGTCGTATGCCGAACAAGTCCGAATACGAGACATTGGTCAAAGAATTAAAAGCAAACAGACAACTGCCAGCACACCTTGTGAAAATCATGAAGGAGTTTCCGAAGAACACTCCGCCAATGGATGTGCTACGTTCGGCAGTTTCTGTTCTCTCCATGTTCGATCCGGATGCCGGCGACAATGGCCGCGAAGCAAATATCCGCAAAGCCACTCGTCTCACATCGCAATTCCCAACAATCATTGCCCACTGGGACAACATTCGCAACGGCAAAGAGCCAATTGCTCCAAAAACCGATCTTTCCACAGCCGGCAACTTCCTCTACATGCTGACCGGCAAAGAGCCAGATGCATTAGACACAAAGTCTTTGGATATTGCGCTTATCTTGCATGCTGATCACGAACTCAATGCTTCCACCTTTGCTGCTCGCGTAGCAGCAGGTACATTGACCGACATGTATTCGGCAATTGTTGCAGCAATAGGTACTTTGGCTGGTCCGCTCCATGGTGGCGCCAACCAAGAAGTTATCAAAATGCTGCTTAAGATTGGCGAAGAATCAAAAGTTGAAGCGTACATCAAGAGGATGCTCGAAGAGCACAAGAAGATATCCGGTTTCGGACACCGCGTTTACAAAACAGAAGACCCACGCGCAACACACTTGCGCAAGATGTCTGAAGAACTCGGCAAGCGCGAAGGCGATCTGAAACTCTTCAACATGTCCCGCAAGATTGAAGCAATGATTTTGGCTGACAAAGGACTCTACGCAAATGTAGACTTCTACTCCGCTTCGGTCTACTACATGCTCGGCATTCCAGAGGATCTCTTCACGCCAGTGTTTGCTATGAGCCGCATTTCCGGCTGGACAGCTCACGTGCTTGAGCAATACTCAAACAATCGTTTGATTCGTCCACGTGCCGAGTACACAGGACCAAACAACTTGAACTATGTTCCAGTAGCGCAGCGCTAAGTTAGAACCAAATCCGGTTTTAAATCGCTCGCTCCTGATAGGCAAAGTAAACAGCTTCCAGAAAAAGCTCGGGACTCTGTTCTTTCAATTGCGCATCGCCGACCTTTTTCATCAAGTATTCCTTGAGGTCGCGAGCCAAAAGCTGTCTTGCTCCCTTTTCCAGCTTGTTGCGCCGCGCCAGAAAACTAGCCACTATTTGATACTCTTCCGGGCTAAGTCTGCCGGCATCAACATGCCGCACGAAGTCTTTGGATTCAGCAAAGCCTGCTTCGACAATCATCGGGTCGAGTCGTCTTTCCCTTATTACAAGAGTAGCTCCGGCAAAATCACCAAGGCGCCTTTCTCTCTTATCGAACATAATGAAGAGAACTCCAATAAAGAAAACTCCCACATCAACATTGCGCACGAGGTTGCGAATCCAAACAGCGCTTGTTTTTACAGGCGCGCCATTTTCATCGACCACCCGAATGCGCATAACGCGCTTGCCTGGCGTCTGTCCCTGCCACCGCACCTCAAAGTAAATGAAATAACCCAGCATAACCACAAAGACGCTGATAATGGTGACGCTCACAAGATAAATTCCGAGCACGGTCGCCTGCTGCCAAGGTAGGTGCATGGATTCCAGAAAATAGGCGACGCCAAAGGCCAGTCCAACTATTATGCCGACGACCAGGTAGCTAATGGCAGTATCAATCAGGCAAGCCAAGATGCGGTTGCCCAAACCAGCCATCTCCAGGTGTAACTCGACGTTTTCCGGGGTAGATATTACATAGTCTGGATTTTGCACGGACTGACCTAACTTGGCATGACTTCGATAAAAGTATACTCCTGTGAACCTCGAACGTTGGGTAAGACAAAGGAAGAAGTCCTGGCAAAAGCTGGAAGCAATTCTTGCCGGCATAGATAAATTCGGCATGGCCGGTTTAAGCAAGGAAGAATTGAGACAGTTGGGCAGACTTTACAGAGCAACCTCAGCCGATTTATCTCGAGCGCGCTCATTTATGGTTGATAGGCAACTGGAAAGCTACATCAACAATTTAGTAGTCCGCGCCCACAACCAGGTTTATCAAAACACCAATAACCGCTTAATTGATCTACTGCGCTTTCTCTGGGTGGAATTCCCCAATTTGGTCTTGAGATATTTTGCCTATGTATTGGCTGCTGTTACGCTTTTCGTTTTACCTCTAATAGGTTCTTACGTAGCAACCAACTCGGACCTTAATTTTGCTCGCCAAGAACTTTTCCATGGTGACCCTTTAGTACCAGACCATATCTGGAGTACCGTTGAAAAGCGGGAATTGTGGACAGGCGGTATACAAAATTTCAGTCCTCTTGCCGCCTCCCAGATTGTCACCAATAACATCCACGTATCCATCGTAGCTTTTGCCTTGGGAATTACCTTTGGCGTTGGCACAGCAATCGTTTTAATATTTAATGGCATTTCTCTTGGCACCATATTTGGTGTCTGCCACAATTTCGGCATTGCCCGTAATCTTCTAGCCTTTGTAGCGCCTCACGGAGTTTTGGAACTCACGGCAATCTTCATAAGCGGCGGGGCCGGTCTTTTGATAGGGAAAGCTCTTTTGTTTCCCGGCAATTATTCGCGCATAGATTCCTTAAAACTAGCAGCCAAGCCGGCTTTAGGACTTTTTGGCGGCTGCATTCCCCTTCTCATTATTGCCGCCTGCATAGAAGGCTTCGTCTCACCACGCACCGACGTTTCGCTACTTTCAAGATACTGGCTGTCATTAACCACGTTTGTTTTGCTTTCGTTGTACTTCTTCATCCCACGAAGAACAGCTGCAGTCGAGATTAAAACCGAGCATAAGGACGCACAGAATCTTACCAAAATTTGATTTGAGGCTAAAATGGTAAATGTGAATCATTCAGGAAACCACCAGAGACAAACTTATCCGTTGCGTGTTAAACACGCAAAGCGTCACGTGGCCCGCAAGAAGAGAAATAAGCGCCTGCCACCCGGACAACGGCTCGTTCTTTATGGCATGCTTGCCTGTTTAATCACCTTACTACAATGCTACAAACTCCCTGCCGATACACCCAATACCACCCTGGCAAACGATCTGATACCAGAAACACCTGTCCTTATAGCACCGCCATTTGCATTGAAAGCAGAATCGGAAACCATTGCCACTGGGCTGAAAGAAGCCGCTAACTTGCCGAAATTAACAGCCGGTGTCTTCGCTGTTGATCTCGACTCCGGCGAATATGCCGAAATTAACGGCTATCACAAATTCCCTGCAGCTTCCATTATCAAGATTCCTATTTTAGTTGCATTGTTGAGCGCGCAAGACAAACACCTAGTTGATCCAAATAAGCAACTTGAATTGCGCAAAGACTTGATGGCAGGCGGTTCCGGCATTTTGCAGTGGCGACCTGTAGGTTCCAAAATTTCCGTTCAAGACGCAGCCGAACTGATGATTACCAGATCGGACAACACTGCCACCAATCTCGTCATTGATTTACTTGGCGGCATTGATAAGTTCAATCCGTTGTTTAAACAATGGGGGCTGAAACAAACCCAATTAAATGCCTGGTTACCGGATTTGCCGGGTGCGAACAAAACAAGTCCATATGAATTGGCGTATTTAGTTGCCAGAATCAACAACGGTGAAATTCTCGAGAAGAAAAGTCATGACTGGATGTTCAACGTCATGCAACGTGTGCGCAACAAGTCACTCATTCCAAATGGTCTAGGCAAAGAGGCAAGAATTGCTCACAAAACAGGTGACATTGGCTCAATGGTAGGCGATGCCGGTATTGTCTGGTGCAACAGCGGCAAATGCTATCTGGTTGCCATACAAGTCGAACGTCCGCACAATGACAGGCGGGCTAATGTATTAGTGCGCAAATTGTCGAAAATTGTCTATGAAGGATTTACCGGCGAACTAGTGCCCGACCCGCCGAAGCCCAAGTTCCGTGCACGACACTACCGTTTGCCGCACGGAATGAGACATGTGGCAAAGCACAAGCACTGGCCGCAGTATTCAATTTCTAAAGCTGGTCCCGGTAAAGCGACTACTCGTTCCGTCCGCTCAAAAGCGGGCTAGTGAGTGATGCCTGACGCTTAACTTGACCCAAGAGTCTTTGTCCGTTGCGAACAATTGACTGCGACTCGGCAAGGGTTTGACCCAATGTGTTGAGATCAGCGTCAATGCGTGACAGCACTGATTCAGCATAATGGTCAGCACCATCGCGAACACGCTGCGCTTCTTGCTCGGCTTCGCCGCGGATACGCTCGGCTTCGCCAAGAGCTTCCTTACGCATTTGCTCTACTTCGCCAACTACTTGCTTACGAATACGCTCTACTTCGGATTGTACTGCCTTCAGTAATTCCGACTCGTGGACCATGGTCTCAGCCTGACGGCGGGCCATGGAAATAATTTGTTCTGCTCTTGCTTGTGCTTCGGCGATTACTTCATCGCGATGTTGCAATACATCAGCAGCTTCTCTGAGTTCTTCAGGGAGGCGAGCTCTTGCTTTGTCGAGCACATCAAGAAATTGATCGGCATTGATCAGCTTAAACTTGTGGATGCCGGCAGCATCGTCAATCAAATGCTCGAGCAAATCCAAATGCTTGTAAATGGATGTTTGCTTATAAGCTGTGGTTGCACTTGGTGCAATTGCTGTCGTCATTTATTTGGCACCTCTTGCGAAATGTTCTTTTAAGTAAACATTTACGGGTTCTGGAACGAACTGGGAAACGTCGCCTCCCAATCGGGCTATCTCCTTGACGGTAGAAGAGCTAATAAAAGAATACTCGGCTTTTGACATTAAAAAAATTGTTTCTAGTTCAGGAAACAGTTCTTTATTTGTTTGGGCCATGCCCAACTCTGCTTCAAAATCCGATATAGCTCGCAGCCCCCTTATCAAGATGGTCGTTTCGTTGGCTCTGGCGTAATCAACGGTTAAGCCCTCAAAACTCCCGACTTCTACATTGGGCATCCCTTTTACTGTCGCTTGAATGAGCCTTTTACGCTCTTCAATCGGCAGGAGGGGGGATTTACCCGGGTTGCCGACCACCGCCATCACCACTTTGTCAAAGAGCCTGGAAGCTCTCCGAATGATATCCAGATGACCTAGCGTCATTGGATCAAAAGATCCCGGATAGATTGCTCTAGCCAAGCTTTTAGACTCCAATCCTACCGTTTTTCATCGGCATGACACTCCAAAGCCCCTGAACATCAAAGAAGACTAGCTGTTTTTCAGCTTGTCAACTGCATGATCATAACATGTGGCTACCTTGTAAACCGAAACCCAAAATCGATATGTTGCTAATCTATGGTCAGCCCTGATTAAACGCGGCTTAATTAAACCCCTTGTAAACCAGCCGCTTCCTGGTGCGTTTCATCAGAAACAACAATTGGACTTTCTTTTGTAGCCGAGCAAGGCAGGAAAAGACTGAAAGTAGAGCCATCACCCAGCGATGATTCGGCTTGCACACGACCACCGTGTCTTTCCAAAATCTTTTTGACAATGGTTAGACCAAGTCCCGTGCCTTTTATCGTATGCACTTTGCGCTCTACTCTGTAGAAACGATCGAATATGTGCGGCAATGATTCTTCAGGAATACCAATACCTGTATCAGAAACGGCAATCTTTATTTCGTTGCTCTCTTTCAAATGCGCAAGCACTACTTCAATGTGTCCGCCTACTGGTGTGTACTTAATGGCGTTGGTCATCAGGTTGATAACTGCGCGCTCAATTGACTCCTGATTGATAGTCACAGGCGGCAAGTTGGTATCACTGGAAAGATTGACTTCAATCTGCCGCTCAACTGCCATAAGATTGACCGCTCTGAGGGCATACTCAACAGTGGCGCGCAAATCTTGCTGCGACATCTCGAGTTCAGATTCGCCTTCTTCCACGCGAGACAACTCAAGCACTTCATTAACTAGATACATCAAGCGATCAGCTTCGTTGTCGATAATTTGCAGGAATTCGCGGTGCGTATCGGCTTCCAACTTTTCACCGTGATTACAAAGAGTATCAACATAGCTCTTGATAGACGTAATTGGTGTACGCAATTCATGCGACACATTAGAAATGAATTCGTTTTTCATGCGCTCAAGTTCAGCCTGGCGCGTGATGTCTTGCATGATCATAACTGAGCCGAGAAATTCGCGATTAGTCGTAAGTGGCGCTATGTGCAGTCTCACCGTTCTTTGTCCAAGGTGAATTTGCTGAACAACAGGCTCAAGCGATCCAGGCGATACGGTATCGGTAAATGCTTGAATCACCTGACAAATCTGCGGAGACTCAGGACCTTCCGTGCAAAAGACAAGCGGCTTACCAACGATTTCACTGGCTTCTTTGTCAAACAGCTGCGTTGCAGCCGTATTAGCAATTTGTACTTTATTATCTCGATCACACACGACAACGCCGTCGGCGATAGACATCAGAACCAGCTCAAGTTTGTTGCGTTCGGAAATGAACTTATTCCGCTCTCCCATCAAACTATCAAGGTTTTGCTTGTCGTATTGCTGCAATCGATTGGACATGTAGTTAAATGCATTGACCACTTGATCAATTTCTTTGCCTGCACTTTGCGGTTCAATCTGGTGACCGAAACGCCCGGCGGCAATATGACTTGCTCCCGTGGAAAGTGCAGTTAATGGGCCGTTGATAAGCGCATAGTTAACAGCAAGACAAAGCGCACCTAAAAATCCCACTAATCCAAAAATCGAGACGAGAAATACTCGCGTCTCCTTAGGGGTGCCCAAGATAGTAAATGCATAGCTATCAAGTCCCACCCAACAAATGCCTAGTTGTTGATTGTTGCGTTGCATAGGCACTGCGATATTCATGAGTGGTCTGTATCCAATCGGGCTGGAATAAATTCCCGGCTCCGATTGCTGCCAGCGAGTCAGACGATAGATTGGATAAATCTGTTGCGTTTTTGGATCTTCATCTCTATTGGTCGGCAATGCTTGACTGTCCAGAAGTATTTTTCCGGAGGGATCGCAAAAAACGACGTAAGCAATTGCAGGAGTCTGTCCCATTTCGGTCAGAACATAGTATTTAAGCCCTTCTAGATTGCCTGAATTGGAAAGAGCTTCCGCGCCCCCTCGAGCAAGCGCTTGTGCTAGAGCTTGTCCAAACTGTTGCACGGAGTGGTTTATAACAGCCTGCGTTCGGTTAACAACCACCCAAGCGGTAAAAGTAACTATGGCGGAAATGGAAACCAACCCAAACAGCAATAGTCGCTTTTGAGTTGAAATGCGTCCCCAGAGCTGTCCAATAGTCTCCAGGGCTTTCATCGACTTATTTCTAATCGCTTGTATCAAGGACTGTTTCCCATCTTAGCTACTTAATCATAGGCACTTAAGCTGCATATTGCGGACGCATTAAACACAACTAAATCTGCCCATCTAGCCCAATTGTAGCGGAGTTCGGGCTCCGACCCAGGTTTTTACCCTGCTTCAGGGCTGCTTGTCAAGTTTAATCTTTAGGCTAACCGGGAAAGATCTTGTGGGGACAAGCTACGCACGTCTTTACGGGATAACACATGGGCACCCTTCGATTAGCGGCCGACAATTCGGGGCGGAAATCTTCTGACCAGTTGGTCAAAGATCATATGTCTCTTGTCGGGCGCATTGCCAGACGCTATTCCAGAACACGCCCGGATTTGCTCGAGGATCTTGAGCAAGTTGGGGCAATTGGCCTCTTAAAAGCTATTCGTTACTACGATCCGGAAAGAAGTAAGGCCAGCTTCAAAACTGTGGCAACTTGTTATATCAAGGGCGAAATTCTCCACTACTTGCGCGACAATGCCTGTCTTGTGCAGGTGCCTCGCAAATTCAACGAAATAAATTCAGCGATAGGACATCTGGAAGAGACGTTATCCAGAGAGCTGGGACGAGCACCAACCTTGCATGAGCTGTCGGAAAATTCCGGTATCGCTCAACACGAGATACTGGCTGCCCAACAGTCGTGGGATGCCTGCACGCATTATGAGTCATTAGAATCTAACGGTGATACCAATGAAGACGAGGATCATCGCAGCCTCAACGACATGGTGCCCGACAAAAAGTATCAAGATTTCCAATTGGCTGAGGAAGACAGAGAACTTATTGCCAATGCCGTTCAAAAACTATCCGATAAAACAAGCAAGATTGTACAGTTTGTTTTCTTCTATGATTTGACACAGAAGGAAACGGCCCGGATACTGGGTTTATCAGAGATGGTTGTGTCACGTGCCGTTAATTCCGGCCTCAAGAGTTTAAAAGGCATACTCGGCACAGAGATAATATAGGTCCTTCAGTAAAAATGTCAGTTGACGCCCGCAATCTACCCGTTTCAGTCGAGCAGATCCTTGATCTTGCCCTCGAATATAAGGCTTCGGATATTCACTTCAAGTCGGGCATGGCACCTGTCTTACGTATCGACGGCAGCATTCGTGCGGTTTCCGGTCTGCCAGTATTCACTCCTGAAGCGCTTAAATCAACACTTTTATCCTTACTGGATCCAAGACAGCAAGCTGAATTTGATCAAAAACACGAAATAGACATTGGTTTGCAATTCGGCGACAAGGCTCGTGTTCGTATCAACTTGTACACAGACCTCGATGCGCTCGGAGCGGCCATGCGTATTATACCGCCTGTGGCACCAACTATCGTTCAACTTGGATTACCGCCTGTAATTGAGGAACTTACTCACTCGCGCTCCGGACTAATACTTGTCACAGGTGTTACAGGAGCCGGCAAATCTACAACACTTGCCGGCATGCTTGATGCCATCAATGAGCGAGAACTCTCACATATTTACACGATGGAAGACCCGGTGGAATTTGTTCACCGTCCAAAACGTTGCATCATCACACAAAGAGAAATTGGTTTCTCGACAAGATCCTTTGCCACCGCTTTACGCGTTGCCCTGCGTGCCGACCCGAACGTTTTACTCATCGGTGAGCTACGTGACCGGGAAACGATTTTAGGGGCGCTGAGAGGCGCTGAGACCGGGCTATTAGTGCTTTCCACCTTGCACACATCTTCGGCACCAAAAACAATCCAAAGAATAATGGGTATGTTCGACTCGGCCGAACAAGAGCAAATTCGCCAGCAACTAGCCAATTCACTTAAGGCTGTAATTGCTCAACAACTATTGCCGTTGCGTGACGGCGGACGTATGGCAGTGCACGAAATCATGCTCAACAATCTGACCATTCAGGAAGCAATTCTCGGCAACAATATTGAAGCCATTAACGAGTACATTCGCAATTCAACATTTGAAGGCATGCAGACAATGGACGGCAGCATCTACAACGCTTATCGAGAGGGCTTTATAGACTCCGACACGGCACGCCGCTATGCTCTCAACCAAGTCGAAATGGAACGTATATTAAAAGGTGCCTCCACCGGCGCTTAAATTTGTCCATTTTTGGCCGAATTTGGGTATATTGAAATCAGGAGTCCCATGCACTCTCTTTTTGTGCTGAAGATTTCCTGGATCAAAAACTTTTCCTTACCGCTTTTCCTTACAAATGGTTCAAGATCATGTCCGACAAAGAACTTCCTTTTACACCAGAAAATATCGCCAAAGATGTTTTGGATATGTCCGGCAAGCACGACAGTGAGCGCAAGTCTATGGCCGACAAAGCCAGCTATAAATTTTCAACTCTTTTTCACAATACTTCTGCCGAAGAGTTTCGCGCCATCTACAATGAAGTTAGTTTGCAAACTCGTCTAGACGCCGACAAAACACAAAAAGTATTTTGCAAAACAGAAGACGGCAAAGTGCACGACAATCTGAAAGTCGATGATAAGAACATCAAAGAAATCTGGATTGGTAACCCGGCGAACTTGTTTGACTGGGGCAACTACCAAGTTTTCAGTCAGCAAAAAGAAGACGAAAAACAGAAAAAGAACCAAGCAAGCCTTTCTCACAGACAAGGCATGCTCAAGACTCTATTAGACGAAAACAAACTAGAATAAATCCGAAAAGAAAAGCCGGACCAAATGGTCCGGCTCGGCTTCCTGTTATGGTCGGGACGAGAGGAATTGAACCTCCGGCCTCACCCACCCCAAGGGTGCGCGCTACCCCTGCGCCACGTCCCGGCAGGACTATTATAATATGCCATTTGCCTTAAGGCGATTATGCCCCTGAAAAGCCCCATCCCTGCTATGATTTAGCCGTTAACTCAATCCGGGCGCTTAGCCTCCTTTCACCTTGCAATTAAGTCCTGACAATTTTTTCTCTTTCAAGCTTGACGATTTTCAATTACAAGCTATTCAACACTTGGAAGAAGGCAAGAGCGTTGTAGTCTCTTCACCGACAGGTTCAGGCAAAACAGTCATTGCCGAGTATGCTGTAGAAATGGCTCTGGCAGCCAATAAGCGTTGTTTCTACACAACGCCTCTAAAAGCCCTGTCCAATCAAAAGTTTTACGATTTCCGCATGAAGTTCGGTGATGAGAAGGTCGGTCTTTTAACAGGCGATGTTTCCATCAATAGAGACGCAGCCATTGTCGTTATGACAACAGAAGTCTTTCGCAATATGCTTTACGGAACCGCCCTTGGTGATATCGACCGCAACCTGCGCGATGTTTCTTTCGTCATTTTAGATGAATGTCATTACATGAACGATGCGCAACGAGGCACTGTTTGGGAAGAGTCGATTATTTACGCTCCCAAAAACATTCAGCTGGTAGCGCTTTCCGCCACCATTGCCAATGCCCAAGAACTGACACAATGGATAGACGAAACACACGGGCCGACAGAACTTGTTACATCAAGTTTTCGTCCCGTGCCACTACGCTTTTACTACTTCGGAGCTCGCCATCTTTACCCTTTGCTTACTCCCGGACAAGGCACAAACAAGAGTCTTAAAGAACACTTTGGTCGCAGCAAAAAGACTTTTAAAGGCAATCGTCGAAGCATCATCGCCAGCATGTCTCCGCGACCAGGCGATATTCTGGCGACAATGGCTTCTCGCAATATGCTGCCGGCTATTTATTTCCTATTCTCCAGACGCGGCTGCGAAGAATCAATGCTAAAGGCACGCGGCATTCCCCTGCTGAGTCACGAGGAAGAAGAAGAACTCAAGAAACAAGTTGATCATTTCGTCGGTGATAACCCTAATTTAAAAAACCATCCGCATTTACCTTATCTATTTGAGGGCATGTCCGTTCACCACGCAGGCATGTTGCCTTCATGGAAAGCAATGGTGGAAAAGCTTTTCCAAAAGGGTCTATTGAAAGTAGTTTTCGCAACAGAGACTCTTGCTGCAGGGATTAACATGCCGGCAAGAACAACCATCATCAGCTCAATTTCCAAACGTGCCGACGAAGGACACAGGCAACTAACCGCAAGCGAATTCTTACAAATGTCCGGACGTGCCGGCAGACGAGGCATGGACGAAGTCGGGCACGTAGTCGTTTTGCATCATCCATTTGAACCAGTAGAGGATGCCGGCAAACTAGCCCAGGCACCGGCAGATCCATTATCCAGTCGCTTCACGCCTTCATATGGCATGATTCTCAACCTGCTGCAAAGACACAGCATTGAAGAAGCCCAAGAGCTTATTGAAAAGTCCTTTGGACAATTCATGGTCAGCCAGGAATTAGAACCTCTCTATTTGCAAACCATGCAGATAGAACGCGAATTGGAAAGCTTGGCTAAGCCTTTGTGTCCAAAAGTATTGGGCAATTTGCCGCTCTACAAAAAGCGCCTTGAAGCAGTACATACTAAAGAAAAACAACTCAAACAGATTCAAAAAGGGCTTTCCAAAGCTCATGCTCAAGAAGGCAGCGTTGCCCTTGCAGAAGTAAAAACACAAATGAAGGAAATGCTCGACCAGGCAAATGGCATGCCCTGCCATGGTTGTCCTGTGCAAAAACCTTGCAGCAAACAAACCGAGCGCATTGACCATCTGCGCGCCAGACACAAGCAAATTGAAAAACGCATACACTGGCAATCAGGGCGTTACTGGAGAACTTTTGAAGCCTTGGCTAACATCTTACGCATTGAAGGTTATATACAGGGCGACACGCCCACCCAGCTCGGTCTGATGGCCGCCACGATAAGAGGCACTAACGAACTCTTCTTAACAGAAGTTGCCTTGAGTGGCGTTCTAGAAACACTAAAACCTGCCGAATTAGCAGCTGTTATTACAGCCCTTGTCACAGAAGACGACCGAGTGTCATCCAATAGAGCGTCAATTTCACCGCACGTGGAAATAGCCCTTGGACAAATTCTCAAAACCGCCAAACACGTTTTGCGCCTGCAAAAGGAATTTGAAATTGAAGTACCCGTAAGCTTTAGTCCGCTATTTTCCGGTATCTGCCAGATGTGGGCGGAGGGTGCCACTTGGGACGAGATTCGCAATGCCAGCCCATTCGATGAAGGCGATGTAGTGCGTGCGTTGCGGCGCACACTTGATCTCTGCCGGCAATTTATACGCGCACCAGGCATGCCGGAGCCTCTTGTTGCTCTTTGTCAAAAAACAGAAGCTCTCATTGCCCGCGACGAAGTCCGCGAAGATTTTTAGTCTAATTCTTCGTAGCGCAAATATCTAAAATCTTGCCCACGACTTGATCAATTGTCAGACTATCGGTGTCGACGACGATACCGCCATCGGCAACTTTTAAAGGTGCCACTTCTCTTGTTGAGTCACGCTTGTCGCGTGCTTCGATTTCAGCAAGTAATTCCTGGAAATCGGCCGTCTCGCCTGATTTCTCGAGATCCTTCAGTCTTCTTCTGGCGCGTTCTTCAGAAGACGCCGTCAGAAATATTTTTACATCGGCATTCGGCAAAACAACAGTGCCGATATCACGTCCATCCAAGACAACTTTGCCGCCGGCAGCGAGCTTTCTTTGTTGATCAACAAGAATTGAACGCACTGACGCAATTGCCGACAAAGGACTGACCAGATTGGAAATTTCCCTTGTGCGAATCTTGTCTGTTATCTCTTCACCATTGACAAACACTCTCGGTTTGCCTGAGCCATCGACACTGCTCTTAAGTTCAATATCTGCCTGTCTGGCTGTTTCCGTCACAGCATTTTCATCATCCGGATTGACACCGCGCTTCACTACAAGATAGGTGACCGCGCGGTACATAGCACCGGTATCCAAGTAAAGGTATTGGAGTTTCTGTGCCACCATTTGCGCCACTGTCGATTTACCGGCGCCTGCCGGTCCATCAATGGCAATCACCAGATCTCTTTGCTCAGCCAAAAGTTTTTAGTCCTTTTTGAAGAATTTGCTCAACCATTCCATGAAAGATGGTCCCTGTGCAATTCCCTCAGCAGCCTTATCCTGTGCTTCTTTGAGTGACATTCCCTGTCCCATAAGTGTCACTATCGCCACCACCTCTCCGTCTTCCGGAAAGCGGTTGAATGCTTTCTTGGAAAAAACGTTTTGTCCTTGGTACTCAACTTCAAAGATGCCGCCAGAACCTTGATTGAGTTCTGAATTGAGACCAAGCTGTACTTCTAACTCGGCTGCCAACCTGACAGCCCGTTGCCTGTAACCTCAAGCACCACAATATGTAATTACAAACGCGTCAGCTTGACTCATTACCCTCTCCACTTATTTGCTGGACTTATTTACTTTTGCTTGAATAAGCGCTTCCACCAGGGAGCGTTGACAACAGCCAAATAGTCAACTTTCAGAGATTGGAATTCGTTTTTCACAAGCACCAACTCTTCTTTCAGACGGCTAGTCTCATTGGCATTGGTTTCAAGCAATCTCATTGAACCCTGCATCTGGGTTATCAGACGGAGGTCCTCCATGCGCAGGCGTCTTTCCTCGGAAAGCTGTCTTTGCACTTGCAGAAGTTCGCGCAAAAGATTTTCTACTTCATCAGTGCGGTCTATAACAATAGCCGGACTCTCGATAGAGGAATTTAGTTGGCGCGGCAAACGGCGTTTTGTTTCTACCGGCTTTTCCATTTCGTCATTTGATTCGGCAGTCTCATTAGCATCCGAGAAGATATGTCTTAAGCGAAACCCTGGAGGCGGGATGATTCGCCATTCTTGACCTGACTCGGTGTCTATCTTACGTGCAGACCAGCCTGCCGGCAGCTTGTTGCCCCATTTGCCCAGGATACTGCGCTCAAGTGAACGTAGCGACTTGCCCATTATGGCGGCAGCTTCCCTCAGGGTAAGGGTTGGACGCGGTATCTCGACGCTCGGCTCGGGAGCGGCTTCTTGCGGTATGTCGTTTACATTGGTTTCCGGGTTTGTGCCAGTCTCTGTAGACATAGTGCCTGCCAACCTCATGCTAGTCCAATAACCGTCAAATTTTAGCAGTAACTGAGCCCCGGAAAGTCGTCGAAATGAACCAAACACACACTACTTAGCCAAAAGTAACGCAATAAGGAAATAAGCTTAAGTTTTATTGTTTATTCCTATGGCTTTTTTGGGCAAATTAGACTTGTGAGCGGCTGAAATACATAACCAACGGTTGTTTTGACCATGTCTGGAGAGTGGGATAAAACAAAAAAGTTTTTTATTGGCTCAGGACTGATACTCCTGATAGTCGGTTATGTCTTTTTGCTGTCCTATAAAAACGCTTTCAAACTCTTGGATCTCGAAAGATCAATCAACCATTCTTACCAATATGTAAGCCAACTGCATGAAGCGTTGACCACCATGAAGGCGGCCGAAGCCGGTGCTGAGAGTTACGTGATTACAGGCGACAACGACTATCTGCAGTCGTTCCAAACGGCACAGACAGGCTTCTTACGCTTCATAACCGAATTAAAAATAGCCAATGCCTCATTTCCGGAAAGACAGTCCTGGTTGGCAAAGCTGGAAAATTTGTCCAAGAATAGGTTTGACCGCATTCAGCAGATAATCAACACCAGGCAAAATAAAGGTTTTGACGCAGCACGCGAAGCACTAGTTATCGACGGAGCCAACAAAGGCTTTGATCAATTACGTTCGGTGGCAGCTGCGCACGAAACAGAAGTAATCGCGCATTTAAATGGACAGGTCGATCAATCCGTACTGGATTCCAAAAATGCCGCCAATGTTTTTCTTTTGCTTGATGCCGTAATTTTGCTTTTGTTCTTTATCCTGATGCGTAGGCTTTATCAACACATCACAGAACTGGATCGCTCCGAACGTGAATTACAAGCCAAAGGACGCCTATTAAATCTCGTTCTCGACAGTATTTCCGAAGGACTTATGGTCTGCGACGAATCAAAGAATCTAGTAATGTTCAATCCGGCTGCCGAACGTATTGTCGGCTTCGGCACTTGCGAGTTAATGCCTGAAGAATGGCCCAGGCATTATGGATTTTACTTGTCCGATCAAAAAACACCATTTCCTGCAGATAGATTTCCACTCTCCCTTGCTGCCGGCGGACAGGAAGTTAATGATGTGGAAATGTTCATTCGCAACGGTCGCAGGCCATTCGGTGTATTTGTCTCAGTAAATGCCCGCCCGCTAATTGATAAAACAGGAAGCATTAGAGGTGGTGTCATGGTTTGTCGTGACATATCCGAACGCAAACGCCTGCAAGAACAAGCCAATCATTTGCATGTCTTACAAGAGCGTGAAGACTTTATGGCTGCCCTCACTCACGATTTAAAAAATCCGCTTGTCGGAGCAGATCGTGTTCTCGATATTCTAATCGGCGGCAAACTAGGTGATCTCGACGAGAACCAAAAAGAAGTTCTCTTGCAATTGAAACAAAGCAATGAGGATCTCATTGATTTGATAAGAAACCTGATTGACATTTACCGCCTGGAAAGAGACATACGCAGTTTGCAACTCAGCGACTGCAATTTGACTAAGCTTTGTTCCGACGCTGTCACTGAAATTGAAATTCTTGCCAGAAGCCGCAACATCGAATTGATGTTTGATCGTCCGCGCACACCAGTATTTGGACAAGCTGATTACATGTCCATCAAACGTCTGATGCAGAATTTGTTGAACAACGCTTTGAAGTTCACACCATCCGATGGCTTCATCAAAGTTGCTTTAGAAGTCGATTACGAACAGGTAATTATCTCGGTGCAGGACTCCGGTCCGGGCATTCCTGAAGAGGAAATTGATAGATTGTTTGAAAGATTCTGGCAAGGCTTGCCCGGCAAGAAATATGCACCCGGCTCAGGTCTCGGGCTGCATCTCTGCCGAGAGATTACAGAAGCGCATCACGGCACAATTGCCTGCCGCAGCCAAGTCGGGCAAGGCACAACATTTACTGTCTATTTACCGGTGCACCAGCCGGCAACTGTACCGGCATAAATGCAGGCAAAAAGTAAGGGCGCACATAATGCGCCCCTACAAAGTTACCTATTTCAGAAAAGCAGTTACTTAAGTAGACGCTTTTCGACAGCGGACCAATCAACGTTGCTCAAGAAGGCTTCGATGTATTTTGGTCTGTCAGCCGGTTTGTAATCACGGAACCAAGCATGCTCCCAGACATCCATTACGAGCAATGGATTAAATCCGGCGATATTGCCTTCCTCATGGAGTGTAATCCAGTGGTTGGACAATGTCTTGGTGAATGGGTCTTGGAAAAGAATTGCCCAGCCCACACCGCGCATAGCACCAACTTTGCAGAAGTCGTTTTTCCAAACGTCGATGCTGGAGTAGGTTTCGGTAATTATTTTGCCCAAAGCGGAAGACTCTTTGAACATATCCGAGCCATTCGGCTTCAGGTTTTCAAAGTAGTACTCATGCAAGCGCATGCCGTTGTACTCGAAGCCATAACGACGCTTCAATTCAGCGTACTCAGGTGAGCCGCTCTTGCCTGCTTCTGTAATCTCAATGACTTTCTCATTGAGGATATTGGTGTTTTTAACGTAGCCGGAATATAGACCCAAGTGGATTTCCAATGTCTCATCGGAAATACCATTCAGTCCCTTAAGGCGGGAAAAGTCCATCTCTTTGTACGGTTTATATGAAATTTTCTGCTGTAGCATTCTCATCTCCTGATTAGGATAAAACGACGGGTCTACTTAAGAGGTAATTCATACCACATCTGAATTTCCAAGCAGGTGTGGATAAAGCCAAGGATAAGAAACTTGTCCTCCAAAAGGAAAGCCAGGTTATTTAAAACCTGGCAACAGTTTGCTGGAAATGCCCAGCGGGATTCCTTTTATTTATTGCCCTTGTTAGTAAGAGCCACCTAGATCAAGTTGTACTAAGTCATAGATTTTCTCGATAGAGAAACCTCCATTGAATCTATAAACCCGATCAATTACTTCTTACCCTTGTTATCAAGAAGCATAACACTTGGAGTTGCAAGTGGCTAAATTTGCAATATCAGTTAACGATTTAGCCTATCCATGCTAAGCTAATACCGTTGGAGACTATGAGTTGCCGACGCCTATTGGCGTTTCAGCGACGCGGTATCTGCGTATTCGCGTATTTAAGCAGACGAGCAAACTAGCAAAGTACATATGAATCCAGTTTCTGGAAAAAAGTTTTCTCTTACCCTTGAAGCCTTACAGGAATCTTCAAGCGAGCCTGTCTATCGCCGCGGCATTCAATATTACCGGCGCAAGAAGGTCCTGAAGTACGAAGAGGCTAACGGCGGTGGGCTTATCGAAGCCCTGGTCATTGGCTCAGAGTCCCAGCCTTACAAAGTTAAGGTAACTATCGACTCGGAAATTAAATTCAAAGCTGAGTGCAGCTGCCCTTATTTTGAGGAAGTTTGCAAACATTCAGTGGCCGTAATTTTGACCCACATTGCCCGCAACCATCCAGGCATTAGATTTGACAGCAGTGAGGTCGACCGTCCGCGGGAAGCGCCGCAAGAAATTTTCCCGAAAGCCAAAGACTTTTTGGATGATCCAAAATCCGGGCTGGAAGTTAAAGAGCCTGGCGATTTAACCTTGGGTATTCTGGTAATTGAAAAACCGCTGGCTCTTATCTTGGGCATGATTCCCGATGAGCCACACGGCAAAGTCAACATCTTAAGACTCTCACCCGACAATCTTCAGCAGTTAAAACCAGGCTCGCGCAGCTATCGCTTGGCTGAGTATTTGGTATCACTACCATCTGTCGCTAAGTCAGGACTTGCCGGTGGTCACCGCATCCCGCGCAACGATGAAGGGCAAGTGCTCTATCACGCAAGTCTTTGCACCAACCTTATAAATACAGGCACCGACAAGCCAATTACTTTTGCGGCATCACCTGTTAAGCCGCGTGTAGTTATTTCAGAAACTGAAAACGGTGAACTGTGCATTCAACTCGTGGCGTTGAAACACAACAAACCGATTGAGGATTCCATATTTTTCCTTGGACAGCCGTCCTGGGTATTGGCAGACAACACCTTTTACACCATTGACTTAAGTCCTTTGCATAGGCTCTTTCAATTCTTTGATTCGCACGGCAAGATGACCGTCAAATTAGAGGTCGTGCCAAAGTTCCTCGCTGTGGACCTGCCGATTTTGGTCAAGCGCATGGATGTCAGCCTTGATGAAACCAGCGCTCCTTTCCCTGTTGCTATTACCGAACCGCCACAAGTAGTCATTCGTCTAGCCGAGAAAAACGGCAACGGTGGCACTACAAGCGCCAACCCCAACCTGGAACTCGCCCTAGGCTTCCGCTACGGCAATCTTGTGTTACCTTCTCGTGATGAAACAAGTGCTGTTGAGTCTGAACTTTATACAAGAACAATTTCGGACGCCGGACAAAGCGTCTGGGTAAAACGTCTTTGGGAACAAGAAAGTCAAGTCAGACGCTTTTTGTCCAACTTACAGCCTACAAGAACCGTTGCAGATCGATTCTTCTTCCTGGACGATCAGGCTCTCGATGTTGTCTATTATCTTTCCTCAGAGCAATGTGCCGGCTGGGAAATTGTCGGCATGGACAATTTGAAGCACTATCGAGTGCGCAAAGAGCCGGTCAAGCTAAAAGCCGGCGTATCGCTCAAGAAAGACAATTACAAATTTGACTTCGACTTGTCGGCGCATTCGAACGGCAATAAGTTGCCATTCCCACAGATTATCGAAGCGCTCTTTCGCAACCGTACTTATTTAAAAATCGATGACAGCGAATATGTACGTCTGCCGGTCAATAACTTATTGAGTCTGCTCAAAGCAATCGGACAGAGCAAAGATATGTCGCGTCCGCTCTATCAAGCATTGCCTGTGTACGCAGCTTTAGAAGCTCATGAAGTTGACATTAATGCCGACGAAGGCTTCCAGCAATTCCTCGATAGACTTCTCAATTTCAAGAAGCTCGAACAATTGGATGTACACAAAGATTTCCGCGGCAAGTTGCGTGATTATCAAAAAGAGGGCTACAGCTGGCTAACCTTCTTGCGTGAATATGGTCTGGGTGGCATTCTTGCTGACGACATGGGTCTTGGTAAAACAATTCAAGCTCTCACCCTCTTGTTGGAACATCACAAAAAGGGCAAGCACATGTCATCGTTGGTTGTTGCTCCAACATCCGTTGTCTACAATTGGCTGGCCGAGGCTGAGCGCTTTACACCAACTCTTTCAACAGCGTTATTCTTGGGCAGAGACAGAAATGAGCTGTTGACCAAACTAACAAAAGTAAGCAGCAGCAAGCCTGACGTTGTATTTACAACCTACGGTATCATTCGTCGCGACTATGAAGCATTGAAGAACATTCAATTCGACTATCTCATTCTTGACGAAGCACAAAACATCAAAAACCCGGAATCAGTAGGCGCTATCGCCTCCAAGAGCTTAAACGCGCTGCACAGGCTGGCACTCTCCGGTACACCGGTAGAAAACCGCCTAAAAGAACTCTGGTCCATATTTGATTTCTTAATGCCGGACTTCCTGGGTAATCACAAAGATTTCAATGAAACATTCGAGCGCCCGATTGAAGCAGGCATTGATGGTGCCGGTCAGAAATTGCGCCGCATTGTTCATCCATTTATTTTGCGCCGCTTGAAGAGCCAGGTGGAAAAAGAACTACCACCACGTACAGACATCGTCACGCTCTGTGAAATGGACGACGAACAACGCTCACTCTATCTCAATGTCCTTGACGAGTGCCGTCAAAAAGTCTTCGGCGAAATTGCCGCTCGTGGTATTGCCCGCTCGCAGATATCGGTTTTGGCAGCCTTATTGCGCTTGAGACAAGTCTGTTGTGATCCACGTCTATTAAAGAACCGCGACAAAGAAGAAAAGCTGCCTGACTCTTCCAAGCTCGAAGCACTCATGGAAATGCTGGAAGACATTATCGAAGGCGGACACAAGACGCTCATCTTCAGCCAATTCGTTGAAATGCTTACGCTTATCCGTCCCGAGCTGGAAAAAGCCGGCTACGCTTACGAATATATTGACGGTCAGACTCCTGCCAAAGAACGTCTTGATCGTGTCAACCACTTCAACAGCAATCCGGATATTCCGATATTCTTGATCAGCTTGAAAGCAGGCGGCACAGGTCTTAACTTAACAGGCGCCGATTACGTCATTCACTATGATCCATGGTGGAACCCGGCTGTCGAAAACCAAGCAACAGATAGAGCCCACCGTATCGGTCAAACCAAGCACGTCTTTAATTACAAACTCATTACAAGAGGCACTGTAGAAGAGAAAATAATTGCCTTGCAGAAGAAAAAGAAAGAACTTGCCGACTTAGTTATCGGCGGCGACGAAGGCGTTGCCAAAGAACTGACCAAAGAAGATTTGGAATTCCTCTTTTCCTTCTAAACCGCAAGGAAACTCAAGTTGCCCACTACACAAACGTACAGTGAATTCGACGAAAATCGCATCATCGGCGAATTACTCGTTGCTCGTGGCATGGTCACAGCCGACGAAGTAACAGCAGCGTTATACATTCAAGCTGAAAAACCGCATTTGAGAATAGGTGAAATTCTCCTATCAATGGGACTTATCACCATTGAGCAACTAGACAAAATCCTGCGCGAGCACCTATCGCATCAATTCATCGGTTCACTTTTACTAAGCAATGACTTCATCAGCCAAGAGCAGTTATCCAAAGCCATGTCCGTGCAAGAAAAGACTAGGCGTCGTCTTGGTGAAATCCTTGTTGAACTTGGCTACGTAACAGAATTTCAATTAAGCCAATTGTTGACCAAACAAAGGCTGTTGCGCCATCAAGGCACTGACAAGGCGCCTGCGCTTGAACGCTTCAACAAGCGAACCAAATTGGTCGCCACAGTTGGCCCATCCTGCGCCAACGATGAAATGATCAAGTCCATGATGCTAGCAGGTGTAAACATCTTCCGCCTCAATTTCTCTCACGGTGAACATGCCGGTCACGAAGAAAACATCAAGCGAATTAGAAAAATTGCCAAAGAACTTAGCTTAAACATAGGCATTCTGCAAGATATTCAAGGTCCAAAAATCCGCATAGGCGAAGTTATAGGCGGTGAAGTGCAACTTGTAGCAGGCAACATTTTTAAACTACAGACAGCACCTGTTGTTGCCACCGAAAAGCTTGCTAGCGTAAGCTACGAAAGACTACTCGAAGATATTAAGCCGGGCGCAGTTATTCTAATCGACGATGGACGTATGGAACTCGTTGTTGAGGAAATTACCAAAGAAGCGCTTGTCACGAAAGTGAAAGTCGGCGGTCCACTAAAACCACGCAAAGGTGTCAATTTTCCCGGTTCTCTGCTCAACATCTCTGTGCTGACTGAGAAGGATAAGGCTGATCTTTCATTTGGAGCTAAACACGAAGTCGATTGGGTAGCCGCTTCCTTTGTGCAAACAGCCAATGACGTAACTGAAGTGAAGGCTTACCTCAAAGAGGCAGGCAGCCAGACTCCGGTCATCGCCAAAATCGAAAGGCGCGAAGCAGTCAACTCATTGCAAGAGATATTAGCGGTAGCCGATGGCGTCATGGTCGCTCGTGGCGATCTTGGTGTTGAATGTCCTTCAGAAGACGTGCCGCTTATCCAGAAGCAAATCATTCGTCAAGCCAATATCGCTGGTCGTCCAGTCATAACTGCAACCCAAATGCTTGATTCCATGGTCAGTGCACCCCGCCCAACTCGCGCGGAAGCCTCTGACGTCGCCAACGCAATTTTTGACGGCACCGATGCTGTAATGCTTTCCAACGAATCGGCCTCAGGTCAGTATCCCCTGGAAGCCGTTGAGACAATGATCCGCATTATTGAAAAGGTAGAAACATCAGAACAACTACCAGCTCATAGAGACATCGACGGCTCAAGACAAATACTTGAATCTATTACCGTTGCCGCCACGCACTTAGCTTCTGAACTCAATGCAGCAGCAATAATCGTCCCTTCTTACAGTGGTAGTACCGCTCGATTAATTAGCAAATTCCGTCCGCGTTCACCAATCATTGCCACAGCCTCACGAGCTTCCATTTGCCGACAAATGGCACTTCTCTGGGGTGTTTATCCGCTGCACATCAAATCAGCAACTGATGACGAAAACATGCCCCGCTCAGCAATACCAACAGCAATCGCTGCCAACCTAATTGCCTCAGGCGATTTGATAGTAATTATGGACGCTGTGGCCGGCGTAAGCGGCCGCGCCCGTGGCGTCCGTGTAGAAATAGCTAATGGAAAAGACTAACGTTTAGACTTTCCCCATGTATTTGGGATCAGTTGCAACCAAATATAGCCATGCCGCAAAGTCACGACGTGAGACAGTTGAATTGTCAGCCTTTTTGGTGTCCTTCTTTATGCTTCTATGTCGGCCCATTACAGCCAAATCACTCCAAGTAAGCGACTCATCGTCGTTACTCTTTATGATGCTATCAAGGATTTGGTCGTGTCCTTGAAGCTTGAGGACACGCGCTAAAGCAGATCTAGCATCACTGCGACTAATTGTCTGTTGCGGATCGAAAAGGAGATTATCACTAGCTGACGGCAACGCACCTATTGCGGAGAGGAATTGAATCGCGGCAAAGTCGGGATCTGTTGTTGAAATGTCTTTGTACCAATAAATTGGAATTCTTTGTTCGACCAGTGACTTTTGAATTTGTCTCAAATGCTTCAGCTGAGTACGTGTCTTATCTGTGCGAATGCCATTTTTTGCACAATAGGCCGCAATAACACCGGCGGCTTCGCCGATGCCCCACTCGACAGGATGCAGCCTGTAAGCGCCATTGCTTACATGTGTTGTACCGATATTTTTAGCAGCTGGAATTATATTTGAAGAGCGTTGGGTGATAAGTGAACCCAAGGGGATTTGGAATGGTCGAGCAAATTGTCCTGCACCAGGCACTTCCTGGCGACCATGAATATCAATAGGGTAAAGTCCAATGCCAACAGAGTCATTGAAAAGCTTTGCTCGTGCTGTCTTATTGGTTGCACTAGCAATGTCTTGCTCAATCACCGTTGTGTGGGCAACTATTCTTCTTCCCTCGCGAATGTAGGGGTATTTGGAAAGTCCATCTTCCGTTGCCATAATATCTTTGCGCAACTGCATTTCAGGATAGCCTTTGCCACCGTCATCGCGCGGCGCTTCGGTTTGCAGCCAGTATAAGAACCCTAAGCTCAATTGTTTCGCTTCAGCAAGTCGTTCGGCAACGGTTATTGCAGGCTTATCAATGATGTTCTTACCACGCAGATCATTGCTCGACCAATTAATCATAGCTATGTCTTTGCCGAATGAACCATTGGCGAACATCTTGTAGTCGATAAGACGCCTATAAGTCCAGAAAGGCGCATTTTCACCAGGCTTGCGATCACGTTTGCAAAAGTCAGCGCCTGTAAACATTTTGTAGCCTTCAAGTGAATATTTTCCCTGATCACGGAATTGTTCATAGCCTGAAGGCTTTTCAATAGTGTGATTTTCGCCAGGACAAAATTCAACAACAAACGGAAATACGTAGTCTTGTACATTTTCCGCATCGGCATTTTCCGGAGCATGTGGTTCGGTGGTTTGCTTTCTGGACTCGGCACCACTGACATAGGGCACTTTAGCCATTGGCAGCAAATCACCACATTCAGTAGCATCAACGACTTGTTTTGGCTTCACTTTGACTGTCGTACCGACATCTAGATTTACAAGATTCACGACTAACACTTTCAGCGCTGAGCCGGATATGGAAATTGCTTTGTGTCGCTTAAGAATAGTCAGACTGCCATCAGATAAATACGGGACGAAAAGTTTTTCAATTTCTGCAACGGCCACTTTTGGTTCAAACGCCAACCAACTCACCCAACAATTTCCCGGATTGAAATACTCAATGCCCTTTGGAGTTGTGTCACCTGTCCAACTAATTGGCCGCTCTTGATCAATGCCCGCTTGGCTCAGATTGTAAGACTTTAGATAGTGAGACCGTATCGCTTTGCGTAGTTCTTGATAGTTGGAGCTAGCTCCCGATATATCTACCAAGTAATTTTCATCAAGGGCTGATACGCCTTGCGCAGTCATCTGTCCGCCAAGCCAGTCTGTTTCTTCCGTCAGACAAACTGTCATGCCGGCTTTTAACGCCTGGAGAGCTGCTGCCACTCCGCCAACGCCACCACCAACTACTAAAACATCACAACTTAGTTGCTTTAACGGCTTGCCTATCTTGAATTTTTTAACTGCTCTTTGAGGATCGTCTGCACGCACTTGCAAAACATCAACAAGCTCAAAGCTTTGGCCGTCTGCAGATTTTGACTCGCTATATGCTGACAAGGGTCCAAATCCCATGACATTGAGCGCTGCAACAAGCGCTATGACCTTATTCCCTCTAATCTTCATCGCCCAATATACTATACAATAAATGCCTTATGAAAACCGTTATCGTTATACCGGCGCGCTATGGCTCAACACGCTTTCCTGGAAAGCCTTTGAAATTAATCAAAGGTAAGAGTTTGCTTGAGCGCACTTGCGCAATCGCAAAAGCTGTTAAAAACGTTGAAGGTGTCTTTGTAGCCACCGACGATGAGCGCATTGCTGAACATGCCGAACAGATAGGCGCCACGCCTGTAATGACAGGCGAGTGCGAAAACGGCACGGAAAGAGTCTGGCAAGCAATTCAAAATATCGGTTACAAACCGGATGCGGTAATTAATCTGCAAGGTGATGCCGTACTTACACCGCCATGGATTATTCAAGCAATTGTCGATGCAATGGACTCTGATCCTGCAGTGCAATTAGCAACGCCTGCGACGCAACTTACGTGGGAGCAGTATGAAAAACTGGCAGCCAGCAAATCAAATGGTGTTGCCGGTGGCACAACAGTCACATTCGACAAAAACAACAATGCACTTTATTTCTCCAAAGCACTGATACCGTTTCTGCGTGACAAGAAACAAGACATGCCTCCCGTTTTTCGTCACATTGGCTTGTACGGCTATCGCTATGAATGTTTGAAAAACTATCTGCAACTTCAACCGACTCCTTTGGAGCAAAGCGAAAAGCTCGAGCAGTTGCGCGCTCTGGAAAACGGCATTCCAATTAAGGTAGTCTTGGTCGATTACAAAGGGCGCAGTCACTGGGCAATCGACAGCCCTGATGATGTCACAATTGCCGAATCAATAATTGAAAAAGAAGGGGAGCTTGTCTGATGCGCCTCATTCTTGCACGCCATGGCAATACCTTCGCGCCAGGAGACAAAGTCGTCTGGGCCGGCTCCAGCAATGATTTAACACTTGTAGAAACAGGATTGAAGCAAGCTCATAATGCAGCAGAATATTTGCTTGCAGAAAACATCAAACCTACGGCAATTTATTGCAGTCCGCTGCAGCGCACTAAGAAATTTGCAGAGATTGTAATTGAGAGACTAGCACTTAACTATCAACCTATCATTGATGCACGTTTGAATGAAATAGATTACGGCGAGTGGACTGGACTTTCGGATCAGGAAATCATTGAGCGCTTTGGCGAAAACGAGCTTAAAAAGTGGAGCGAGCTAAGTCAATGGCCGCAAAAAGGCTCTTGGGGTGGAAGCGAAGCTGCCGTACTTGCCGATATCAAATCCTTTGTCGATGAGATACAAAGAAAGCACTCACCAAGTGACACCATAATGGCTGTAAGCAGCAATGGTCGCCTGCGCTATTTCCTGACGCTGATGAACGGCGAATTTGAAAGTCGTCGTCAAGCAAAAAAAGTGAAAGTCAAAACAGGACATCTCTGCGAACTGCTCCTGGATAACGGCTCCTGCACACTCAATTATTGGGACAAAAACCCAGGTGCCAAATGAATAATATCCCCAACGAAATTGCCTTTAAAGCCAGCCAAATAAAACTTCTCGTCATGGATGTCGATGGCGTTTTGACCAATGGTGTCCTTTCGTATGTACCGGCTCCAGATGGCACAATGGCTGAGTTTAAGGGCTTTCACTCCCATGATGGACTGGGCATTTTACTTCTCCATCAATATGGACTACAAACCGGCTTAATAAGCGCCCGCACGTCTCCAGCTGTAGAGGAAAGAGCAACTCTCCTGGGCATGAAATACATCTATCAAGGGCACCTGGATAAGATGGCTTCCTTCAAGGAAATCATGGCAAAGGCGGGCGTTACGGAGTCCCAGACGGCATTCATCGGGGACGATCTTATAGATTACCCACAGATGAAGGTATCCGGGCTATCCATAGCCACGGCAAATGCTCGACCAGAGATTAAATCGGCATCCGATTATGTGACCAATACCGACGGCGGACAGGGTGCCGTTCGCGAAGTAGCCGAGCTAATCTTAAAAGCACAAGGGCACTGGGGCGCCATTCTAGCCAAATACGGCTTAGAGCCGGCAATTTAATGCAATAAAACTGATTGAAACAAGCCATGGCAGAGAGTTTTATCTATGCCTGGGTATAAAGTCAGTGCAGTAAATTTTGGAATCCTTGGGAGGGCAACCGTGTCACGAATGGATCGTCGCGATAAGTTGGCTCTAGATGAGTCTTATCGCTATTACCGTCTTCTTGATCAACATATAGAAAATCCGGATCTTTACCGACTAGCCCACTGTCTAAAAGTAGTTAATGCGGCTCTGTCAATTTCCGACAACGGCCACTTCAAGCTCACCAGGCAGCTCTGGCGACGCATCCAGCAAGCCATGTTCGACAAAATGATTACTAGCTTCCCGGGTCATCTAGTCGTGATGAGCTCGGAAGGCGAGAATGTACCACCTCAAACAAAATTTCCCGAGGAAGGCATCGTGGAGTTTTATCCCGAACGCTGCCGCCGGGCGGACGACATTTTCCGTATGGAAATTAAGCACCTTTATCCAGCCACGGTGGAGAATATTAGCCGCGCTTGGGTTAATAAGGGAGCCAGCCTCACACCGGATGACTTTCCACCTGTTGAATGCACCGACACCGCTTGTCCTATGAAACCAATGATCCTGGGACAAGAAGTATTGGATGAGGAATCCGCTAAAGGTCGTGAAAAAGCTTACGGAGAGTGGTGGGACTTGTACTGGCAAGCATATTGCACCAAAGATAAGCACATGCGCACGACACTATTCAAAACCATGGATCAGTTAGAGGCGGTCTGGGGTAATTTGTATTATTGAACAACGGGCGCATATTTTTAATAACGCTCCGGCTTCGTTTCACTCCGCCTTTGCTCGCCATCCGGCAACTGACGTTCGCTTCGCGGCGACCGCTTCATCAGCGCTCTTGCTACGCTGCTAGCAATGATTCTTGATTGCTATACTGAAATTATGGACGAAATGTTAGTTGGGAAATATCCAGGTCGCTGGTGGAGACCAGTTGAGGACGGCGCGCGTATAAAATGTAATCTTTGTCCCCGTCAGTGTGTGATGAAAGACGGTGACAGGGGTTTTTGCTTCGTGCGACAGAATGTCGGCGGCGAGATGATATTAACTACTTACGGCATGAGCACTGGGTTTTGCGTGGACCCCGTGGAGAAGAAACCACTGAATCACTTTCTACCAGGTACGAGCGTACTTTCATTTGGCACAGCCGGATGCAACTTGGGATGCCGCTTTTGCCAGAATTGGTCAATCAGTAAATCACGTGAGATCGCAGCACTATCCGAGAAGGCCACACCTGATGAAATTGCAGAAGCAGCACTAAAACTGGGTTGTAAGTCAGTTGCGTTTACTTATAACGATCCCGTTCTTTGGGCTGAATACGCAATTGACACAGCCAAAGCCTGCCACGAGCGAGGACTGAAGACTATCGCGGTCACCGCTGGTTACATTACACCTGAGGCACGCCCGGAATTCTATTCGGTAATGGACGCAGCCAATGTGGACTTGAAAGCTTTTACTGAACTCTTCTATCAACACCTATGCTTGGCTCATCTTGAACCTGTCCTAGACACACTCAAATGGTTGAAAAAAGAAACTAACGTTTGGTTCGAATTAACAAATCTCGTTATACCGGAAGAAAACGATTCAGCAGACGAAATTGCTCGCATGTGCGACTGGATTTTGAAAAATCTAGGCGATGACGTGCCAATACATTTCACCGCCTATCACCCGGATTTCAAATTGAACCGGCCGCCTACACCGCATGCCACTCTTATTCGCGCGCGCAACCAAGCAATAGAGGCCGGTATAAAGTTTGCCTACGTCGGCAATGTCTACGATGTTGAAAGAGAAAGTACCTACTGTCCGAAATGCCATGAGTGTCTGATAGAACGCGACTGGTTCCAGCTAGGCGTTTATCGGCTTAAGGGAAACAAGTGCAGTTTTTGCAAAGAGCCTATTCCGGGACTATTTGAGAAAAACAAAGGAAACTGGGGCAGACAAAGGCTTCCGGTGGTTATCGACCACGCAGACGTCCACCCAGGATTGCCTGGGCGTTTACAGTGCGGCGGGCCGTAAATCAACTATAGGGTATATGATTGATACGTAGGCGGCTAATGTATCAAGGGGAATATTCTATGCCGAATATGAAAGCCGTAAAGACTAGTCTGCTGAGCGCCTTGGCTCTGACAGTTGTTGGAATATCTGGACTTGCTGCATATGCTCAGCCGGCCAATAGTCCAATTCCTATGCCTCCGGCAAAACCCAAAGTGGATCAATTAGGCACGATGGAACAACTTCCACAAGGGGATCAAACCATTCTCTTTTTGATGCTCTTCCTGCAAGTTGGTTTTTCCATATTCGTTGCCGTAGCACTAGCCAGCCACTTGAGCATGCCACCCAGACATAAGAGCTAAAAGTCTGTGGTTGAACGCGTACTTTGCTTCATTTTAGGACTTGTGTACATAGGCGGCGGCGCTTTCTTTGTGCGTAGCTCAATTGCTGCCCGCAATTTTTTGATTGCTGTTTTCATTGGCATTTTCGGAATAGGCATAGGTCTATTCTTATGCTACGCAGCATTCATACCACCTAGTTAGCTCGCACATAAAGCACTTCCTTCAAGTCCACAAGCTTTTCCAAGTCTGCGACTGCGATCACGCCGGTGACTACCAAGGCGTGTTTGTTTAATTGAGCATTTTGCAGTCCAAGTTTCGTAAGTGCACTCACAATGCTTTCATTAGCCTTAGCTACAAGGATACGCACACTCAACTTGCCGTCGCGAATTTCAATTCCTGCAGCTTTGCCGTTGATTGTTCCTCGGCTATAAGCAGCCAGAACCGCAATTAGAGACTTATCGAGCTTCGATAGATCTTTGAATTTCATGGATGTCGACTCTTTCTCGCGAACTGCAGGCTTCGGCGAAGCCGCATCTAGACAGAGTTCGGCACGAGATTTATACAAACCTACATGACCCATCGGTAGACAACTTTGAGCAGCCATCGGAGGTGGTGGCACACAACCACCAGATCCATACATCGTCGGCGCAAAGTTAAAGCGGGCTTTACGAGCACAACCCACATTAGGATCGGACTCACCAAAAACTCCCTCATAGGATACGCCATCCGGCATTTCCACAGGCACCGTAACTGTCTTCGGCACACCACCTTCGACAACACGCTTCTCTTCCACAGCCACAAATGATGTGTATTGAGTCATGATGTGATGGGCAAGCGCGGTAGCAACAATTTCCTTCTTCAATTCCTCTTTTACAGAGCCTTGCTGTGCGCCGAACCAATCTTCCGACATCAATTGATCAACTTTTGCGCGAGCCCAAATAGAACCCATGACAGCGTTGTCTGTCTGCTTAACAGGAAGATTGACAGCTAGTTTTTCGGTATATGGCTTGCCGCCGTTATAACCGGAAATGGTTACTGTACCGGCACCGGCTCTGGTGTAACAGCCCTTGATGTACAAAGGCTTTTCCGCCCAAACATCCGATACCTGCTGCGGATAGACATCTTTGACGGATAGTCCGCCAAAATCAATCTTGACGTCAGTCAAAACAGGCGAAGCAATGCGTTCGTAGAATTTGTGACCGACTTCGGCTCCGGAACTGTTCAATAGAACATATTCAGACTCACCGCCACCTTCTTTGGCCATCATGTCAATGAGCATTCTGTTGACGCCATTGCCAGTGCCAAACGGAAACCAGCGTGATTTACCGCGCAATTTTTTGACCATGCCGATGATTTCAAAATCATTTCCAACATAACCATCAGTCATAAATGTAACTATGCGCAGACGATGCTCATCAGCTGGAATAGCACACGCCTTTTCAACAGCAGGCGCCATCCAGGTGCCTCCATTGGCGTTTAGTCCGGCAATAAATTTTCTTGCCTGAGCACGCATTGATGAATCAGCAACTTCCGGCT
Organism: Candidatus Obscuribacterales bacterium; assembly: GCA_019744775.1. NCBI lineage: Bacteria > Bacillati > Candidatus Melainabacteria > Candidatus Obscuribacterales > Candidatus Obscuribacterales bacterium. Next base: position 179,311 of record JAIETZ010000003.1, on the reverse strand, counting down.
TATCGAAAAGCACAGTCTGTTGATTGTTGAATGCAATTACTTGAAACGTGTCATTTGCATTCATGTGATCGAGAATGTAGCTCATAGTCTCTTTTGCTTTTTCAAGCGGAGCCCCGGACTGTGAACCCGAGCAATCGATCAAAAAGATCATTTCCTTGGGCGCTACGGTCTCTGGAGTCACGCGCTTGGGTGGCAAAATCATCAAAGAGAAATAACCCTTATCGCCGGTTTTGTGCGTTAAATAACCACTCTTTAGCTTTTCGCCTGCTACTTGCCACGAGAGTACAAAATCTTTGTTAGGTATTGTTTCCTTATCCTTTAATGCCACCACTGCTTTCCGGTCACCATTTTTTGTAATGGTTACTTCGTGTAGTTTTGACTGCAAATCAAGAATTGGTACTCCAGCATCGATGTCTAGAGAAATGGAAATGTCATGCCCTGCACGTGTGCCCTTCGGTGTTACAGGCGGCGTTATGCGCGAGGCATCCGGTACCTTGTCCGTATCTGAAGCCCAGCCGGTTCCTTGATTGCCCAAAGCCTGTCCAGGAATGAATCGTGGACCAACTACCGTCGGAAAAACAAAACTGAAATTACCTGCTTCATATGGCAATAGATCAACATACGAAATGGTTATTTCAATAGTTTCGCCAGGCTTGATATTGGCTACTGATTGCGTGAATATATTTGTCCTTTCCTGATCCAACAATGACGCGGTGTGTCCTTGTGCTTTAGCACGCTCGTATATTTCCCTTGCCTCTTCGCGTTTTTTGATTTCCCCACGAATGATTCTATTGCCGACTTTCATGAGCATTTCGTCGACGGCGCCTGATTCCGACAGCGGGAAAGTATAGACGGCTTCAATTTTCTCTGGAAATGGATTTTGAAATTGCTGTATTACTTTTACTCTTGAAACAAAACCGGATATTTCCGCTTTAACATCCGTATGTTTAAGAGGGCACTTGCCCAAAGGTTTTCCACCTGGGCTAATTGCCGAAAGCGATCCGGAATCTTCTTTGCCAAATTGATTTAACAGACCGGGTGCCTGACGCACTGGCGACGCGGAACTGATTCTCTTGGTTGGACTTGCCACCGGTTTGGCATATGCAAACCAAGGCGCCGACAGGGTTAGCGCGATCATAGACGCAGCAAAACAAAGGGCTCCGTGAGCCCGTTTCCCTAATTTAAACATAAACTTGTAGCCCCCTAATGGCTTTTACTGCAACCAGATTACGCCTTCAGGTGGCCGCCGAAAATAGGGTTTTTCCTAGAACTATCCGTGGAAGAATTCCGGCATCTGCATAAACTTTGCTTTTTGACTGGAGCTTTCTGCATAAACCACCTTCAATAACTGACTGCGTAAAAGTTAAGACAAGTGAAGGCAAGTAGAACAAGAACCTTAATCCGAACAAAAATAGGATGGTTTTACAGGACAATAGTTCCCTCAAACGTCACTGGGAACCCAAATGCTGACCAAAATTCATCATGCAGCCATTATTTGCTCGGATTACGCACAGTCCAAAGACTTTTACTGTCGAGTTCTCAAGTTCCCCATAATCAAAGAGACTTACCGCGCCGAAAGAGACTCCTACAAGCTGGACTTAAAAGTAGGAGAACACAACCAGATTGAACTCTTCTCCTTCCCGTCTCCTCCGAAGCGTCTTACAAGACCCGAAGCCTGTGGATTAAGGCACCTGGCTTTCGAAGTGGAAAGTGTAGATAAGTACCGAACGCATTTGGAAGAACATGGAATCAAATGCGAACCAATTCGTATCGATGAAATCACCAACAAGAAATTCTTCTTCTTTTTTGATCCTGACGGACTGCCTTTGGAAGTTTACGAGCAATGACAAAACAAAGGGCGCATGCAATGCGCCCATACAATCCGAGTGGTTTAATCCGTATCTCGTCTAAGAACAGCGAGACGCACACGGCCGCCTTCTCCGCGCATCGGTTGTTCGTCCATACCTGCTCCCCAAACGAGGCAGAGATCGTAGCCGTTGGTAACAGCAACAACCGTGCCAGGTTTAGCGGTCCACGTAGAATACGGATGCATACTAAGTTTGTCGACAATACTTTCATTCAAGCTTGGATCAAAAATAATTCGCGCACGTTTCGCTTCGGGTCGTCCGTAGCCATCTAAAAAATCCGTGTGCGCTTCAACTTTCGGAGCTTCTTGCCCTGAATATGGATTCTTAGGCAAAACCGCACTCAACTCCAAAGCCATGCCGTCAATATCGTCACCGGTATCTGGAAAGTGTCCCTGACTTTGGGCAAACTCTCTGAGTGTTTCAGCTACTGTTTCAATATCGTTTACTAACTGCTCATCCGCCTGGACAGTTGCAGCAAGAATGTCTTTGTACAAAACCGCATAATTCTGACTTGCATGTTTCGCAATTGCGGCACCGCTGAAAAACAACAGCGCTGACGCACTAACAGTAATTTTGATTTGGTAATTCTTGAGGCAAAACATCGCCTCAATTATAGAAGTTAATTGAGACGCAGACCATTGCTGACTGTGCAGCAGGTGTCTTCTAATTCAGCGAGCCATGGCTCCGGCACTTCAACTGACGGCTTGCCCTCTAGAAGCGCAAGTTCTTTCAAATCCCACAGGTACTCAAAAAGACCTGGCGTAATCATCGTCTCCGGACGGCGCTGCATGGTTCTGTAGATGCCGTTTAGGCGCTCTTTTAAGGTGTTGGTCGATACGGATGCCAACTTTAGATTTTCCTGGTTGCCAAATTTAGCGCTGCCCATTAGCGGCCTCCTTGGGGGACGTAAGGTTTTTATTCCCCATTTGGATTGCCAACCAACCTTGACAACATTAACGTTTCCAATTTGATACGTGATGTCAAGATTGGAATTTATTTAGCAAAAAACACGCGTCATTGTGACGCGTGTAACAAGAATGCAAAAAATCAGAGTTTTAGGCGCGGCGCTTACGAGCTGCTTCGGCCTTGCGCTTGCGCTTTACGCTCGGCTTTTCATAGCGTTCGCGGCGCTTAATTTCAGACAAGATGCCAGCTTTCTGGATCTTCTTCTTGAAACGCTTCAGCGCTGTTTCTATGCTTTCGCCTTCTGCGACTCTAACCTCGGACAAGGGAACCTCCCCCTAAGAAAACTTAGACAGTACAAATCTTCTCGAAAAACTCGAAGTCAAAGGATCTTAGCATCTATGGCGCTTCTTTTGTAGATCTGAGGAATGTATTCACTTTTTGGAAGCGGGCGCATGCAATGCGCCCCTACGACGGACGCGAGGTTTGCATTGCTGACAAAAGGGCAATTACCCGTGGCTGTGATCGTGGGTGGCGGCGGCTTGGGAGATAAGCTCTTGGCTCAATTGCACTGGTACAGGGGAGAGGTGATCAAATTGCCAGGTGTAATAGCCCAGACCGTGGCTGAGAGTTCGCAATTCAATTATGTAATCCCACAGCTCACCTTGCGGTACATGCGCGGAGACTTCGTCCCAACCGGCGCGTGTCCCGCTTGGTCCGTATCCCAAAATGTGTCCGCGGCGACCAGTAATTTGGCTGAGCACACCTGATGTATGAGCTGAAGGCACAACGACCTTCACCTCGGCAATCGGCTCAAGAATAATCGGATGAGACTTTTGCAAACCTTCGCGCATGGCAACAATTGCAGCCATCTTGAAGGACATTTCATCGCTGTCCACATCATGGAATGAACCATCAAATAGATTCACCGAAATATCTACTACAGGGAAATTAGCGAGCGGTCCGCGCTGAAGCGCCTCCATGACTCCCTTTTCCACGCCGGGAATGTACTGCCTCGGTATTGCACCACCAACGATGGACTCGCTGAATTTGACACCACTGCTTCTTTCCTGTGGCTCCAAACGCAGATAGACTTCACCAAATTGACCACGTCCGCCGCTTTGCTTTTTGTGACGCCCATGCGCTTCTACTTTGCTTTGGATGGTTTCTTTGTAAGCAATCAAAGGACGTTTTGACTCAAGTTCTAAATGATACTTACGCTCGAGTCGTTGCCTGGTCAGCGTTAGATGCACTTCTCCCTGACCATAAATGCAGTACTCATTAGTGTCAGGATCACGATCAACTTTGATAGTCGGATCTTCCTCAATAATTTTTGCCAGCAATGTAGAAAGCTTTGCTTCATCGCCATGTGTTTTTGGAGTTATCGCCAGCGAATACAAAGGCGGTGGTGCCGGTGGCGCAAACATCACCGTTGAATCTTTGCCGGCAACGATAGTATCACCCGTGTGCGCACTCTCCAATCGGGCAATCGCCACTATAGAACCAGCAGGAGCCGAAGGCATTGTCTCTTGCTTTTTCCCAAGCAACCAATACAAGCCACCAATGCGTTCTTCCTTGGCTCCCGATCGAGAAGAGTCAACGAGATGCGCATCACCTGAAATTGTCCCTGAAATAACTCGTGTCAGCGACAGCTTACCGAATTGTGGATGAATGTAAGTCTTTATGACTTGTGCAATTACAGGACCATTCTCCGACACTGCTATCACTTTGCCATTTTTGTCTTTGTATTGGCGCTCAGCAGGCGAAGGACAAACATCAACAAGCGTATCAAGCAGCGCAAATACACCGGCATCCGTGTGCGCTGACCCAACAAGAATAGGCACGCACTTACCTTCACGCACAGCTTTTTTCAAATCTTTTTGCAATAGATCAACAGGAGGCTCTTTGCCATCCATGACCAATTCCAAAACAGCATCATCCGTATCCGCTAAATTCTCAATGAGTTTCTCATGGGCATTTTCTACTTCCGTTATTAGCGCATCAGGAGCCGGCATTTTTTCTGCTTTGCCCTGAGCGCCAAATTTATAGGCTTCCATTTTCAACACATCTTCGTAGCCTGTAATGCCGGATGCATCAGAAATGGGATACTCCAAAGCCGTCATCGGATGCAATGTCTTAACACCTGTCATTGCATTCAAAGCATCTAACGTCTCGTGAAAATCAATGTCCGGCTTATCCATCTTATTTACAAAGACAAGACAAGCGAGCCCCAATTCTTCGGCAAAATGCAAAAGCGAATCCATTTGAATTAGCTTTTGCGGATCAGGTTCGACCACAAAGACAGCGGTATCACAGCCAAGCAAAGCAAGTTTGGCTTCCTCGACAAAATCAACGAAGCCCGGACAATCGAGCACATTGAATGTGATGTCCTTATAAGTAAATCGCGCAAATGATGTCGAAGTGGAAATTTGTCTGGCAATTGCTTCCGGCTCATGATCCATCGTCATGGTGCCATCAGCGATTTTCCCTCGTCGTGTAATTGCACCTGTGGAGTGAAGAATTGCCTCTATCAAACTTGTTTTGCCGGCATGATTCGGTCCGACAAAAGCAACGTTGCGTGTATGCGTAAGAGAATTTGTCATCGGATACTCCCTTCGGCATTTTGGTTACAACTTGACTGTTGGCAAGCCTATTCGGAATCGTCGCTTGACTCTTCCTCGGTTTCCACTGGCGCAGGCTGTCCGGGTTGTGGGTGTTCTTCTTTGAATACCGGCTGATTGAATACTTTTACAAAATGCTTGCGCAGTCTATGGAATCCCGGAAAGCTATAACCTCTATCCCGATCAAATACGATAAGCGGTTTGACCGCTCTGGTTTTACCGTTTTTATCAACAACATGGTCTTGACCAAGGGTCAGTAAACGATTGACGGACTTGGTACCTTCCCAGCCCAATAGGTCAGCGCCACTGGCCAAACAGCCCAGACCAAGAAATAGGAACAAAGGTCCAAGCAGAATGTGAACCCACCATTGGTGGGTAGTCTTAACCGGCGAGCGTGGGGACGACGGCAAATGCAAAAATAACGGCGAGACAAGAGAAATTGGCAAAAAACCATGCCAATAGCGGGTGCGCCCCCAAAAGGTGGCTAGAACCGACTTGTAGATAAAAGATCCGCCCAAAGCCAACAGCAACCATGGCAAAACCGTCAATACGACGGGATTCATTTGAGAAATAAAACCTGCGGTCTCTGGGGGCATTAGTTAAAACCTTGTCAAAAGATGTAATTACTTTACCCCTTCAGTCTACACCCAAGCGGGCAATTATAATTAGAGTCCGGGGCAGGGGATAACTGTCCTTTTTGCAGGAGATTTTTTGTAGGAAATGGCTAAAGGATTAAAACGTAGTTGCGGCTCTGGCGAGCTTTCCAGCACTAATATCGGACAGAAAGTAACCGTGGCAGGCTGGGTGGATGCCAGGCGCGACTTGGGCGGGCTCATCTTTATTGAATTGCGGGATACAACCGGCAAAATTCAATTGGTAGCCGACCCCAACAAAAATAAAGCCGTCCACGACATCTTTTCAAACCTGCGTAGCGAATACGTAATAATTGCCCAGGGCACGGTTACCAAGCGCCCGGACGAAAGTCAGAACAAAGAAGCGGCAACCGGTCAGTTGGAAATTTATCCTGATGAAGTTGAACTTCTCAACACTTCCAAACCATTGCCATTCCAACTACATGAATCTGACAATGTTGATGAAGCATTGCGCTTAAAGTATCGCTTCTTGGATTTGCGCTCGCAGACAATGAACCGCAATCTCAAATTGCGTCACAACATCACACAAGCAATGCGCAGATATCTCGACAAAGAAAATTTCATTGAAGTCGAAACGCCAATGCTCACCAAAGCAACTCCTGAAGGTGCAAGAGACTTCTTGGTGCCAAGCCGTCTTAATCCCGGACAATGGTATGCATTACCGCAGTCTCCACAACTATTCAAACAAACATTGATGGTTAGCGGTCTTGATCGCTACTATCAAGTAGCTCGCTGCTTCCGTGACGAAGACTTGCGCGCTGATCGTCAACCTGAATTCACGCAAATAGACTTGGAAATGTCTTTTGTCGATGAAGAAGACGTGATGAATATTGCCGAAGGCATTATTGAAGAGTCTTTCAAACAAGTAAACATCGCTGTAAAACGTCCGTTCCCGCGTTTGTCTTACGCAGAAGCAATGGGCTCATACGGCTCTGACAAACCGGACTTGCGCTTTGATTTAAAAATCAGAGATCTGACACCACTGGCTCAAACTTGCAAATTCAAAGTATTTGCCTCAGTAGCTGAAGCCGGCGGCAAAGTAAAAGCGCTCACCTTGAAAAACGCGCATGAGACAACTTCGCGCAAACACCTGGACACATGGGTGGAATACGCCAAAGCCCAAGGTTCCAAAGGACTTGCCTGGATTTCTTTCCCGGCAAGCGGCGAGAAAGAAGGCATTCGCTCATCAGGACTTGTCCAACATTTCTCCGATGAAGAACTCGAAACCATGAAGTCACTTGCAGGAGCTACCGCAGGCGACGTCATCTTAATCGTGGCAGACAAAGAAAATGTTGTTGCCACCGTGCTCGGCAGACTGCGCTTAAAACTTGGCGAAGAGCTTGGTCTTATCGATGAATCAAAACACGAACTTCTTTGGGTAGTCGACTTCCCGATGTTTGAATTCGACGAACAAGAAGGACGCATGATGGCAGTGCACCATCCATTTACCGCACCAAAGGCGGAAGACATCGAATACATAGAAACAAGCCCCGAAAAATGTCGTGCTCGCGCTTACGACGCTGTCTACAACGGAGTAGAAATTGGCGGCGGCTCTATTCGTATTCACAGCCAAGAAGTCCAACAAAAAGCGTTCGCTGCAATAGGCATCGATCGTAATACCGCATATGACAAATTCGGTTTCCTATTAGAAGCACTGGAATTCGGTGCGCCACCACACGGAGGCATAGCACTCGGACTTGACCGTATCGTCATGCTTCTAGCAAAACAAAAGTCTATTCGTGATGTCATTGCGTTTCCAAAAACTCAATCCGGCACTTGCTTAATGACTGCCGCACCATCGGAAGCTTCAGCAGAACAACTGAAAGAGCTTCATTTGTTAGGGCAAAACAAACCTGCTACGATGGGTTCCAAAACCTAGCATGAGTAAGACGTTGCGTTCATCAGCTTTCATCATATCTGCTCTCTGCCTAAGCGCCGCACTAGCCGGCTGCACGGTAAAGAGCGCTACTGACTGTTTGATAAGCGGCAACAACTATTTCAAAATGTCGGATTACAAACACGCAGAGACCGAATACAGACAGGCTCTCAAATTAGACCCGACAAGCTCTGTTGCCGCCAACAACCTCGGTGTCATCCTAAACGAACAAGGACAATACGACGAAGCTATTAGCATTTTGCGCAAAGCAATTGAACTTGATCCCAAAAACACAATTGCTCATTACGTATTGGCTCAATCATTGACCAACAAAGGGCAATTCGACGAAGCAATAAAAGAAGCAAGCACCGCAATTGAACTTTCTCAAACAGAGCCACAGGCTCACAAAGCGCTTGCAGACGCCGCGCTGGGCAAAGGCGACATTCAAGTGGCAGTCGATCACTACCGCTATGTGCTGCAATTGAACGAAGACGATGATGTTGTCCACCACAAACTCGGACTAGCCTTAGGACAAGGCGGACAGCTTGATGGACAAATTGCCGAAGAGAAAAAGGCTCTCGAGATAAACCCAGATAATGCCGAAGCTCGAATTGGTCTGGCAATAGCGCTGAACGACAAAGGCGACAAGTCTCAAGCCGAAGCCGAGTTAAACAAAATCCTGGCGAAAGACCCTAAAAACGAAGAGGCAAAGAAATATCTATCTTTGTTTCAAGGCATCAAAAAAGCGAAATAAATTAGCTGCTTAAGGGCAAGTAATAGGCTAGGCAGACCCTTTTTCAGGGCAGGACAATGGTTTCGCCAGTACGCTTTCCAGCCTCAAAATCAATACTTCTAGTCTGGATTCTCAACATATTCCTACTAGGAGTGGGCAACGTCTATGCCAGTGGTTTATCAGCCTTACGCTGGCTTGTAATTGGCGTGCTTATTCGTATTTTTATGTCCGAGCATTTCGGCGTGCTGTTGGGAGCTTATGTTGTGCTGTCGATCATCGCCACCACAGAAATCGCTGCCGAATCCGCACTATCGCGACCACCAAAGAAAAAACCGAAAGACATTCAACCAAGTTATACTCGCTCCAGACCGAAAGCAATAAATGCTCCTCCCGAGTCTCTTCGGTCCACGTTAAAAGTGTCACACGAAACGCCACCGGAAAACGTCAATGAATTTACAGATGAATTTGTGCGCAGCCACCTACAACAAAACGTTTGCGCCCAGCCAATTGTAAGTCCCACTGACCCTGATGCCGTAAACAACCTAGGCTACGGAGACATCAAAGCAGGGCAATTTATGTACGACACTATTGCTACGCATTCTGATCCCTACGCAACTGAAGTGCGGGCAATAGAACGCATGCCTATGCCAGAGCCGTTAAATTACGATTTCGGCGAATACAAATTTGATAGTCTCAATTACAAAGATATTGGAACTCAAGTCAATAGCAAAAACGCTGCCTTTGCGTGTCCACACTGCGGCATCAACGGACAGCACGACTTCTCATTCTGCTTGAGTTGCGGACATGCATACGCTATCGGCTAAAGATAAAATCTGCCAATTGCATTGAACTTTTTCCACCTCTTGACCGTCTATAGATAAACACCAGCAAGGTATCCCTTGAAAAGGAGGGCTTATGTTCGCACGTGTCTATTCTGGAGCCATAGTAGGTGTCGACGGTTATCGTCTTGAAGTAGAAGTTGATTCGGGCGGTGGCATAGGACAAATTTTAATTGTCGGATTGCCTGATACAGCAATCAAAGAATCACAAGAAAGAGTCCGCTCAGCAATTAAAGCTTGCGACTTCCTTCTTCCACCCGGCAAGAAGTGGGTGGTCAATCTCGCACCCGCTGACACACGCAAAGAAGGACCAGCTTACGATTTGCCTATTGCCGCAGGCATACTTGCTGCAACTGGCTATCTGCCAACAGACAAGCTGTCTGATTTCTGGCTCATCGGCGAGCTCAGTCTGGATGGTTCAATTCGCCCCGTCACAGGCGTCTTACCTGTTGCTCTTGCTGCCTTTCACTACGGCGCAAAGAACATAATCGTGCCTGAAGTTAACGCCGAAGAGGCAGGTCTTGTCGAAGGTCTAACTGTCTATCCAGCCAGCCACTTGAAGCAAGTGGTAAATATTTTGTCTGGTTTGGACAACTCATCTCAACTCGTACGAAGCGCTAAACAAATATTCGAACAAAGGCAAACTCAATTGATATTTGACTTAGACTTCTGCGACGTTAAGGGACAAGAAAACGCAAAACGCGCTCTAGAAATAGCCGCCGCCGGTCGCCACAACATCCTAATGGTCGGCCCACCCGGCTCCGGCAAATCAATGCTAGCTCAACGCTTGCCGTCCATCATGCCACCACTCTCGTTCGGTGAATCTTTGGAACTCACGAAGCTGTACAGCGTAGCCGGACTTCTATCCGACAAAAAGTCGCTCATCAATCAACGTCCATTCCGCACACCACACCACAGCGCATCCGCATTTGGTCTAGTCGGCGGAGGACGCCAACCAAAACCGGGAGAAATTTCACTGAGCCATTTAGGAATTCTCTTCCTCGATGAACTCACCGAATTCCCACGCGCTCATCTGGACACTTTACGTCAACCAATGGAAACAGGCAACGTAACCATCTCGCGCGTCAGCCAGACTCTCACCTATCCCGCATCATTTCTTTTAGTCGCCGCCTGCAATCCATGCCCATGCGGCTTCCGCGGAGACAAAGTCAAACACTGCACGTGTACACCCAATCAAGCCGATAGATATTGGGCTCGCTTATCCGGCCCATTCCTCGACCGCATGGACCTACACGTCGAAGCTGCCCGCCTAAGCGAAGAAGAGCTCGCCTCAACCAAAATCTCCGAATCCTCCGAAATAATTTCTCTCCGCGTCAAACGCGCAGTTGAAGCCCAAAAATCCCGCTTCCCCACACCCGACTTCATCTACAACGGACAGCTATCCCATAAACAAGTACGAAAATTCTGCAGCATCGACGAATCAGCAAGCAGACTACTCGCACTAGCCGTCAACAAGCTCGGACTATCAGCACGTGCTTACGATCGCATTTTGCGCGTTGCTCGGACCATTGCTGATCTCGAAGCTTCGGAAAATGTCGACAGCAAGCACGTTGCCGAGGCTATTCGTTATCGATCACCCAAGTGACCAAATTATTCAGTCAGCAAATTACGAACTTGGGCTTTGTATTCTTCGCAAGCCTTCTTGCCTTGAATCATAAACGCCCATTTCTTACCGTTAGCTTCCGCGACAAGCTTAGCCAGTGACGAAAGTTTGGCACCGGAAGTCTTTTCGATTTCCTGTTTGATTTTCTCTTTCAAAACTTCCTTCCAGGCTTCATCAGCCAAGCACAGAAGCTTTTCGTGCATATTGCACTCGCCCTCATTGCCATGAGAAGCACCAGTTGAGCAATGTTGCTGGCTGGCAGGCTCACTGCAATGACCCTTTTCTTCGCAGCATTCGTTAGACATGTGTGTATTCCTTTTCTATGGTTGTTTAATCTGAATTACGCATTAGGACCGACTTGTCCTAACTAAATTGAATCATACCGGTCTGTCCTAATCAAGAACAAAAAGATAAAGATTGACCTTGTCAGTAGCTATTTTTCGCTGATAAGGCTAAAAAGGGTGCTCGTATTCATTTCAATAACACCAGGGTCTTTTTGAACCTTAGACATCAACATCGTGCCATTCATCAAAGACATAATCATTTGTGCAGCTTGCTGCGGCTTTATCTTCTTCGTGAACTCGCCCTTCTTCACGCCTTCTTCGTAGCACTTAGCGATACGATCTGCATATTCTTTATAGTGACGAGTAATTCTCTCTCTAAACGCCGGATGAAAGTCTGACGTCTCCGCGGACAAATTGACAAAGGCACAACCGCCCGAGCACTGCGACTCACTCATTTTTTGCTTGAAGAAATCAATTAACTTATGCAGCCTCTTTTTCGGCGAGACCTTCGCATCAAGCAATATCGGATCAACAAACATCTCAAAGAAGTAGTCCGACATGTGATCAAGCGCTGCCAGACAAAGCTCTTCTTTGGATTTGAAATGGTAATAAAAATTGCTTTTAGTAACACCCGCTTCTTCAAGAATGCTATGGATGCCCATAGACTCAAAGCCACGCGAAGACATAAGCTGCATCGTCGCGCTTATGAGCTTTTCTCGAGATGAGCTTTCTTTGACCGGAATCATATAACCACTTTAGAACCGTATGGTTCTAATTCTAAATGCCGCAGCGCGTTTGGGCAAGAGCTTGCAGGTGCCTCAATAAGCTAATTGCCAGTTAATTGAGTCCAAGTCTTCTTCTGTCCAGATTTTTCTTGTAGCGTATTCTGACATTTTTCAGCCTTTTCAAATGTCACTAGATCGATAAAGGAATTGAATTTATGCGCTAAAGCTGTCTCATGCGCATCAACAGAACTCAATTAATCAAAATGCGATGAGATGCAGGTGCGGTCCCCATGCCCATACATGTGCAATGAATGCGGTGACGGACAGGAGTGCAAACGCTATCGAGAGCACAATATTCCGCCTCCAAACGGCTGCCCACACAAAAAGACAAAACGATAAGCTTGAAACAGCGGCCAGCAGGGCAGGAAACTTCGGAAATCCTAGTAGTGTAAGGATTAACGCTACTGCAGCGAGACTCATGGAGCCAAGCGCTAATTTCACTAGTATTAGTCTCACCGCTTGAATCCGCAATACTCCCACCACTCCATTAGTTAAAATCGGCAATTTACTCTTAATTGGTGTATCGTCTGCTCGAAAGTTCCGCCTCCAATATTATTGCCGAAGCTTACCCTGTTGCCAAAATGAATAAGCCTGTCTATAGAACTCTTCAGCCTCGTCCGCGTCCTGAAAGGATCTCAGTGGAACACATATTACTACTGGCGGATGCTTTAACACTTGAATCCAAATGTAATGCTTCCTCAACTCAATGTTGGATATAGCCGCCCATTCGTAGACTGCAGTAACACCGGCCGACTTAGCCTCATTCAAAAGGTTCTCCGGTGAAATAGTGATTACGACATTCGATAGGCGCTCGCGGTTATCCCTATAGTAGATCCATGATTGACTTGGAACACCAACAAAGACTATGAACACAATAAACGCTGGCAACCAACATACAATGAACCAACAAAAAGCATCTAGTAGATTTCCAGAAAAATATGCTTGTGACAGACATGATTCAATCAAACAGATCGCATATAAAATCCAAAGCCCCCGCCTGCGCATAATGTCTCGCAAGAAAAGTTGCTCTCCGCACACAACCATATCTTTTGCTGTCAAATTTAGGGTAACCGACATTTTCTGCATTTTTTCACCGTAACTGCTAACGTACTTCAAAGTTCAGTTGGCCCATTTACAATTCAATACCAAGATTCTCCATTGCTCGTAAAGCAATTCCTTTTTCATTTCCTTTGATTGCTTGAAAAACAAACTCGGCATCCACTTCTTTGTCCGCCGACTTGGCTAGAGATATTGCGTCTTCCAGAATAGTGATCATTAGTGGATGCAAAGCAAGTTCGCAACCACTACCCGTGCCAGCCATTCGTAGGAGTTCCTTCCGTACGGGGTCTACTAACTGACTCCTACATTGCTCTGGTGGCATTCTCACTGTGCTTAAAAAACAGGCCAATAAAAGGTGCCCTGAATCTATGTAAAAGTGTCCATACTTTCGAGCCTCACTTTCAGCAATAGTTAGAAGAATAGTACCCTTACTGCCCAAACGTTTCGAGAGCGAAGAAAGCAACTCTGAGTCTGGGTTTCTCTCCTCTCTGGCTACATTATCTGGATCGCTAAATGCAACTTTGACTTGTTCTGAGATGGTTGCACGATCTAGTCCCAGCTTTTCAACCACCTTGCAAATGTTGACGCAATCAAGCGAACCAATCAATAGATGTCCTGTAGTTAGCAGGCGATGGTCTAATAGCACTTGTGTATGCCGAGCACGCTCGAGGGCATGCCAAAAATTCCTATCATATTCTCTGTCTCTATCCGTTGATTTTGTTTCTTGAGGAAACAGTTCCGCACAACAAGAACGAGTTTCATTTTTTGTTAGACCAAGAGAACTAAGTACAGAACAGGCAATTCCGTTAGCTTCACTAGTGACAGCAAGAAACAGTTCAATATCTCTGATCTTCGGTTGCGCTGTTAGCTGAGCTTCCTCATTGGACTGTATCAATGAACGAATGGATGATTGAGAAAATTCTTCCAGCATGGGCCCTTATCTCTCCATTCTTCAGTATTCGATCCATTGGGCAGACCAATCAACTATTTCATCGTCACAATCATATCGGATTAGCTATCGTTGAACTTCATGGCACATTTTTCTCTTTGTGGTACTCAAAATTATTATCAATATATCCAACAACTTGCCCTTGGCTTACGCGAGCTTCAGACAACTTGTCGCCAAAATCTTCATTGTTCCTACTATCGTATTTTGATCCAGACTTCAAATCGAGCAATTCATCAATTTGCTCTGGACCAACTTTATGCTGAAACCTAATAAACGGTCCCGCCTTGGTAGAACCAGGATACCAGCTCACCAAAACCGAGGTATCTCCTCCTGTCTGCATTTGAAGGCTATCTTTTATTTGTGATTGATTCGGTCGTCGGACCAGGACTTCATACTCATATTCTGCCAAGAACACATGGCGAGGACGTATAGATATTTGAAGATCATACTGGCTATCTGGAAGTTGCACTGCAAAACGTCTCCATTCATTAGTTGAGTGGGTATACGGCTGTCCACATCCTCCCAGCACGAGAACCAGAGAAAACACCAGTACAGATGATAAAAACACTTTAGACATCAAAATCTTTCACAAGTAAAGCTACCACCCCGCTATGTTCCAACTTATATTCATGTCCCCTTGATTCGCTCCAGTAACTGCAGTCGTTCACTTAAATCCAATGCCGGTGGATACCCCGCCAATCTGATCCTTTATTGGTTCAATAATTTCCTTATGAAAACTTTCAAGAGCCTTATTCCAGCTATCAATATCAGCACCAACAAGATCCTTAGGGGCATGAATCCAAAAGCCTTGTGGATCGCAATCAATATTTAGCCAAACAGAATCCCAAATAATTTTCACACGCTCTTCTGAGTAGACATCAATCGCAGTGTGTCCTGCAATACTCCGAACTCGATCGACCGCACGAGATAACAAAGTACGAACCGAGTCTTGCTGACCTTGTCCCCATATTTCTTTAAAGTCCGCCTTATTCATCTTTCACCGCGTGTTTTACATTTCTGTTATCTCTTGAACCAAACGCTCAATCCAAGTCCGACCCTCCCGATCTCCTGTACGAATTCACCAGTCAGGTATAAGCTGTCATTCGTTGGATGACCATCGGTCTGCCATTCAATCTCTATATAACCATCGTAACCCAGTTCTTTTAGTTTGATTAATGGCTCACTGTTTTTAAGAAGTAGCAAACGCCAAGCTTCATAGGAGCCGGATGAAGCCTCATCATCACTAATAGCCAGTCCGTCGTATTTCCATGACCCAAATTTCTCGCCTTCCTTCATTACTTTTGTTGGAGTGATCCCCAACGTTTGTGTAATGTAGTCCGGATCTATCAAATCGCCGACAAAAATGAGTCGTACTTGCGCATTAACCATCTGCTTATTCTCCAGTACTATCTATTTTCAATGTTACACAACCTCATACGCCACTCCAGATTTACCGGACACGTCCCCCTGGATACACATTAAAGCCTGTTCCGGCACGCCCAGGAACTTGAACATCCCAATGTGGACCACCGTGTCCCTTAGGTCCACTAGGAACCCAAACATTCCCGTCAGCAGCCTCAAATCCTTTACCTGGTCCATTCGGGTTCGGAACCCAATTAGGTCCACCCTTGGGTTCCTCAAATCCAGTCTCCGGATAATCAGCAGGGTTCCCCGGAGCCTTTGGTCCATTAGGATCTAACGCATTTTTCGGCGGCTTAGCAGCACAAAAGGGATCTGGTATATCGCTAATTTTGGGATCCGGAATGAGCCAACCTGCAGCAGTGCCAGCCATTCCACCGAGGAGCGCTCCTGCTACTGCTCCAGGAATTGCAAGTCCGCCTCCTCCTGGCAATGATAGGACACCCCCGGTGAGGGCACCACCATAGTATCCGCCAGTAGCCCCAGCGGTTCCCCATATTGCAGCGTTTATAGGACCAAGACCTGATGGATCTCTGTAGGATATCGGGCGATTCCCCACATAAATAAACTCATTGGTTCCTGCGCTAATTCCCATCGGATCCCTACTTAGCCAGCGAGCCTTACTCGGACTGAAAGCTCTATATTTCGTCAAGTATAGTCCGCTACGACTATTGAGATACATATTTGCATAGCCAAAATCAGCATCAGGTCCGACTCCAACAATCTTCGAACCTACTCCCCATGAATCATAACTATACTGATCAACAACCCCTCCATCCGTGCCTGTCATTTCTCGAACAGACTCTACATGATCGAAGTTATAAAAGTAATTTGTATTAGATCCACCGGAGAAGTTTATCTGTCCCAGTGAAAAATATTGACGCCAACTGCTGTTATCGGAAAGGCGTGTCTCGCAAATCTCATCTCCACACCACACCAAGTTGCTGATACTCAATACCGCCCCATTGTATGTTTCCGAAATTTGCGAATAGCGTCCCGCAGCGTCGTATGTAATATTTGTACTGTTGGTACCGCCATAATTCATCTGAATTATTCGATTCTCGGCATCATACGAATACTGTGGGTAAGCACCTGTAGTCGTATTCGTCATATTACCGTTAGCGTCTGAGCTAAATGACTTTGAGGTGCCGTTGGCAATCGTGACTGGGTACGTGTCCGTTGTTGCAGTTCCGCCTCCACTGACTGCTGTCACGGATGCAGTGTTTGTACCAACAGCCAGCTTCGGACTGCTAGCAAAGCTTGTCGATGGCTTTATGTTTTCTGATGCGCCTCGTATGTCATTCAAGGCTATTACAGTTTTTGCATTCGGGCTAGCTGCTTGTGAATAGCTTGTCTTGCTGCTAGATGTCGACGATATTGTAATTACTGCTCCAACAGACGTTGCTGTTACACCGAGCGTACTCAGCGTCATGTTTGCGTTTATTGCTGTGGTAATGGCAGATGCTATCGTTGTCAGCGTGTCACTTCCACCAACTGTGTAGGCAATTATCTCTGCTTGCGGAAGCTGTTTATCATGGACGCTTAGATAAAGGACGTCTCCTGCTTGGATGTTTCCACTTATGGTGGCCGTCTGGCTTAGATTTACCACAGCCGATTTGACGGGATTTACAGTTGTGGCTTGGAAGGCAACAGGTCCTGCGGCCTTTACTTCTGTGAGTTGATTTACACAGTCGTATGTTGCTTGTGCTGCTGTCGTTGTTAGTCCGGAGGGGAAGCTGCCTGTGCTGTCTCCTTGCATTCCAACAATATTGCTGGCGCAGTCATATTTATAGTAGTTCTGTTTGTGCAGCGGAGAAATTGCACTGCTTTGACTTAATGCAATTGTGTCTGTTGCTCCGGCCCCGGTTACTGCACAAGTAAAGCTTGTGGTGTAGTTTGGTGAAGTACTTATGGTTACCATGGAGCCACTCGAAGATGCCGTAGCGCTTATGTTGCTCATCGTTGAGTTGATTGAACTGGCCAGAGCTGTGGCAATGCTAGATGCCGTATCGCCACCGGTTACTGTGTAGCTGGCTGTTTCCTGTCCGACAGGTACAGTTCCAGTAAGCGATGCGTCATATGCAGTTACTGACACAACATCGCCAGCGTGCACTGCACCACCAATGTATGCTTTGAAAATGCTGCCGGAGTCGGATTGTGCAGAGGTGAGTTGTCCGGCTAGGTCATAGTCGTAATCAGTGTGGATATTGCCGGCATTTTGTTGCTGCTGCCACTGACGTATTTGTCCTGCTGGGTCATAAGCGTAATTGAATTGTGAGACCATTACGGCGCTTGGATTTGCGTTGACTATCTGTTGCAAGCGTTGATCTAGGATGTTGGGTAGGTAATTGAAAGTGGTCGTTTGTGAATTTGGATAGGTTATCGAGGCTAAACGAGGATCACCTTTTGATGAACCTGGCGAGTTATCCAAATATCCGTAATTGAAAGTGCCGAGTGGGTTTACTTCGCTTGTTACACGATTGATTGCATCATATTCCCATGTTGTGGAATTAGCTGGGCCATTTATTGACCTATTAGTGGTACGACCCAGCGAATCGTAGATATATGTTGTCATAGAATTGTTGATTGCTGTATTGGCGGTTGACGACAATTTTCCGGCGCCAAATGCACTTCCAGCCAATATCGTACTTGTTGAACCACCACCTTGAACAATTGTTGATGTACCAGTTGTCTTCTGTTGAACTACTGTGCGACTGTTAGTGGAGGAGTTAATACTAACTACCGCACCACTTGAGGTGGCAACGATACCAGAAGTATGCGTACTTGAATTGAGCCTAAAAGCCAAGGCCGCAGCTATAACCGTGGCGGTATCACTAACACTTGCCGTATAAGATGCAGTTGCCTGTCCTCCAGGCAAGGCAGGGTCATAAACTGTGATGCTGAATGTATCACCCAAAGTTCCTGAGAATGTGAGTGTTTCAGTCACAGTGCCGTTGGCATTAGCGGTAATACCCACCGTGCCGGCGGCAGGTGGGGCTGTCAGAGTGACAATAGACCCACTTGCAGTAGCAGCAATTTGGGCAGCGGAAATTGTTGAGTTTGCATTTATAGCGCTGGCGACTGAGCTTGCTAAAAGTGCGGCGGTTGTATCACCCGATTGCACCGTGTATTGCAAATTGACACTATCACCACTTAGCGTGTCATTGTACACAGTTACATTTATTCTGTTACCTGTCGTGGGGGTTCCGGAAAAATAAATACTTCCAGAGACTGCCGTTGTGATCGTTTCAGTTGGAGACACTCCACTGACGCCGACTGTTACCGCGGGCACACCAAATTGAGCGGGTGCAGATAGATAAATCACGCCATAGCTGGCATTGGCAGTGGCAGTTACACCTGCATTGCTCAAGGCAGAATTCGCATTGATTGCAGTCTTAATTGAATTCGCCAACGTCGTCAAAGTAGTGTCACTTGACTGCACTGTGTAATTAACTGTCGTTGAGCTGCTTGGCAATATGGCTGTAGCAGCAGCCTCAGACGGACCACCAGTCAAAGTAATTGTTTCATTACCAGCGGGGCTCACCCACTGGGCATATTGAGTTTGATTAGCAGAATTGGACGAAATGGTGAAGTAGGAATTTCCGCCAGACCATGAGGCAGTAATACCCAATCCGGAAAGTGTGGCATCAGCGTTAATTGCAGTTGAAAGCTGATTGGCTATTGTAATTGTCGTATCACCGCCGCCGACCGTGTACGAATAAGTCCGCTGTCCAGCAGGCAATCCAGTAGATGTATTTGATGGAATTCCCGCGTCAAAAACCGACACGCTTACAACATCGCCGGCATTTATTGAGCCGCCAACTGTCTCGGTGACAGTGCCATTGGCATTCGGCAGAATGCTAAATGCACCAGTCGCACCATAGGCTGATATTTTCACATTGGAGCTACTTGCACTAGCGGAGATGTTGGCTGCCGAAAGCGTCCCGTTACCGTTAATTGCAGTGGCAATACTGCTTGCCAATGTGGACAAAGTTGTATCACCAGCCTGGACTGTGTATTGCAGATTGTACTTGCCACCAGAAAGGTTGTTGTTAATTACCAGAACGTTGACGACATTGCCTGTGGTCGGAGTCCCGGTGAGAGACACATTAGTGGCAGTAGTGTTCGCTACCGTTACCGATACAACATCGCCAGTTGTTGGAGAGCCACCAAGTGTAAGAGTGGCAATTCCACCGGTCGACGTTAGGTAAGGGTTGTAGGTATAAGAAAGTCCGGAATTACCATTTTGTCTATTAGTTACTCTTGGATAATTCGGGTCGTAGGTTACATATACCGATGACGTGGGGTTAACTGCCTTCGAATAACTGGTCTCTGCAAGTGACAGGTCACTGTTGTAAGAATAGTTCGTGACCTGACTCAAAGCATCCGTACGGTTTTGCAGAAGTCCGAAGTTATTGTATGTGTAACTGTATTTTGTACCGTTAGCGTAGACCTTGCTTGAGAGACGTCCCTCAAGATCGTGATGCATGGTCGTAGTATGCCCGGCTGGATCAGTCAAACACATTACAGCACCGCAACCACACCATGTATATTTGGTTTTACGACCAAGCGGATCAACTGTATAGGCAAGCTGACGCATGCTGTCATACGAATTTTGCGTCACTCTTCCTAGTCGATCAGTAAACAGGATTTGATCAAGTCTGTCATAGACAATTTGATCATACGTGCCGTCCATGTAGGTTATTTGGGTAATTCTGTCTGCATTGTCATAGCTATACGTTAGTGTATAGCCCTGGGAATTCGTTGCTTGATAGACCCGTCCGTAACCATCGTAGGTAAATGTCGTGACGTCCTGATTACCAGACAGTGGTCCATCAATTTGGGTCAGATAAGCAGGAAGAGAATTGCCTGGGATACTGCCGTACGTGTATTTCCACACATTTCCTCGGGGATCACACACCTGTGTAGTCTGACCAAATGCGTTATAGGAGTATATGGTTTGCTGCCCAGATCCATTTATATAGGAAAGCGGAAGGTGCTGACTAAGCGCTGCCGTGGGTGGTGCAGAGAATTGATTGTAACTCCATTGACCAATTACATCGTTGTTACTTCCTCTAACTTGCTTTGCTTGAATCAGATCAATGTTATTCGCGGCATATGTATAAGAAAATTTGCGCCCTTTGGGATCTATGGACTGCGTCATATGCCCGTATGTATTGTAGGTATAGTCCCACTCTGAAGTGTTCTGGGTAACTGTGTTGGGTTTGTTACTTGGTCCGGTCCAATAGTGATCGCCATCGCCGGTAGCCGTCGAGCCATCATAGTAGTAACTAGTCCTAGTATCAGATCCTGTCTGTGTAAGAGCAGGCTCGTACCAATTTGGGACAGGGCTTTGAGTGGTAGTTGTCGGAGCTAATAGTTGCCATTCGGTGACAGCGCAGTGCCAGGTACTCGAATAGACCGGATTAACGCTATTTGCTGGATCATTGGGATAACGAGACATCGCTTCTCTATCCCAATAGTAGGTTTGAAGGATGTGTTCTTTCCAGTTTTCCACGACGCACGAAGTTCCATCTGGAAAACTGATTCTCAACCCTGTAGGTAATTTATTGCTCGGTCGGGCTGGCGTGTAACTGTAAAAGGATGTCGTTCCATAAGGCGTCGTCATTGCCGTAACAAAATTAGAACCTGAATCATATGTAAATTTAGATACCAGTCCTATTTGATCGGTTATTGATAGAAGAAGGGCGTACGTTGAATCATATGTAAATGTGGCAGTACGTCCAAACGGGTCACTGATTTGAGTAAGGTTGTAATAGCCAGGTGAACCAAAGCTGTTGGTTGCATATGTAAGTGCGGATGTCTGTCCGATGGCATCCGTAATTGTTGAAATTCGAAAATTTGAGTCATATTGAATTGAAATACTGTTGCCTTGCGGATCAAACACCTGTGTCATAAAGATCCGGCCTGTACCGTCAGTATCATTGAATAGCTCGATCGTTCCATCAGGCAAACGGCGCTGATAGTTGCCGCCAACAATTGCCAGTGTGGATTGCGAAGTTAGATTTGGATTCGCGTAGGCAGGACTGCCCACCGTACCGGTATTGGTAAATACTTCGCAGCCGCCGCCACTTACCCGCACGGTGGCATTCTTAGAAGCATCCAGAGTCAAATAGGACAACCAGTTGAGCGTCCAATTTTTTCCGAGTGTTGTAAAGGCAAATGAGCCGGGTTGATTGTTTTCTAGATAGTTGTAGTTGACACGAAAGTTCATCTCTGGTCCAACTGGAGGACTATATGTCAATGGAATGTCGGAAATATTAGTAGTTGTCTGCATTGTCCAGAATGCAGCTTGGGCCATTCCCTTTTCACATTGATCCATAGGTTTTGTCCTAGGACAATCCGGGGTCATAGCATCCATGTCGCTATCATTGGCAAAGCCCTTGCCCCAAACATTTTCTGCTTCTTGCTGACTTAAGGCTCGCCAGCCGTTGGGCAATTTACCTGCAGGCACCAGAAAGTAGCCGTCGCTCTCAGCATCTAATGCCTTTTTGCTAAGCCATCTATCACCAGCGGTATCAAAAGTTGGATCTTTAAGTCGATATCGTCCATCGGCTTCTTCAGTTATCGCGGCAAAGTGGCCTACCTTCCAGTGCATAACAGCTGGAACGACAATAGGCGAATTCGGCATTCTTTTAGCTGGTTGATAATCCAAACCTGCTTCAGTTGCCCAACCTTTCAATTGCCATAAATTCGTTCCTTTAATAGTCGAAGCGGCTTTATATAAAGTTGGATGACAGGATTTAACATGCTCTTTGCCAAACAAAAGACTATTAATTGCATACGGTCCACACTTGAAAGCTATGCCTGGATCCGTCTTCATTGTTTCCAGACCGGTGCGCGCGCTGTGTACACGAGTTTCATCTGAGCCACGCATCGGACGATTTTTGATTTCGGCTAGTTGACTGCTGATGTCCTCCATCTTACCGAGTCGCGCTTCTAACATCAGCAGTCTGGAAATTGCCCCGTTGGCTACGGCTGTTTGCAATTGTCCTTTTTCTGGCTTGGCAATAGTCCATGCTGATTTCCAATAACGCAAGGCATCACTAGGATAGCCGGACTCAAAACGACACTGTCCCAAATTCAGCTCTAATGATGCACGCCAACGCGAACGTGGGTATTTAGCAAGAAAGCTATTCAGATCGCTAACATTTTCACAATCACCTTTAGACTTAAACGATGAAAGCGCTTTTGTGAGTGCTTGGTTTTCGCCTGGCACAGGCTTTGTGCTCATTGGACAAAGCGGCTCTGGAAAAATTCGAGCAGCAGAAATTTCGCTGTCTGTCGCCTTGGCGGAAAACTTCAATACTTTGTTGTTGTGGAGTTGTATGGCTTTTGTGCCACGACGAATGAAGGCAGGCATTGCCGGCGGAGGCGGTGCATTCAGCCTTTTCACTGTAGCTGTGTCAGCAGCAAATGCAACCGGCGAATTCGCCAGTGTAAGCATTGTCAGAAAAAGACAGATGATTCTATTGTTTGCCATTTATTTGTTTCCAAATGTTATATAGAAGGAGCTGGTAGTTGCAGATTAATTGTGGGCGGTGTTGTATCACCAGGATTTGGCGCAGGCCATTGACTTGAGTCCAACACGTATGTGGCAGAAGCTACGCTACTCTGCACTCCGTCGCGCACAGATATTGCCTTAACTGTCTGACTGTAGTAGACGCTAAGCGGCCCTGAATATACTGTCGATGATGTTGTCGGTGTTGATCCATCTGTCGTTATGTACGTGATAGTCCCCGGCTGAGAAGCAACAGCAACATCGGTCGGTCCGCTCAATGTTCCGCCTGCCACACTAATTGTTGGAGTCACCGGCACGACCGAAAGTGTTTGGTATTTTTGAATATAGTAAGACTCGACAGCTGAACGTTGAGTTGAGGTTAATTGAGTGGGATAGATCAATATCTCAGCTATCTTGCCGGAGTAAAAACCACCCAATCCACTTGCGCGCCCAATGTAATTTTGCAAACGGCTAATATTCACCGCCGTTTGCATACTAGTATTCTGCGCACCCTGCGTTCCATTTGTATAAACTGTCGCAGTACTAGTTCCGTTATAGATGCCTTCTAGTAATTGAAATTGTCCTATTGCGATAGCGCTTGATGATGTTACCGAGCTATCTGTCGAGCCGTTATAAACATGCAGATCTGCACCAGTCGATGAGGGTTGAGACATATATATATTGTTGTTGCTAGGACCGTTGCCCAACTCAAAGAAGCGGGCATCAGTGCTTGGTGTGTCTGGACGCACAACAAGAAAAATGCTCATTCCGGACGCGAAGTTTGAAAAGCCTGTCGGCAGATTCAAGAATTGAGATGTGCCATTAAAGCTAATCGCGCCAATACTTGATGAAGGATTAGAAAGTATTGGTTCATTACCTTCACTATATGTAGCTGAGTAACCATTTCCTGATAAATCAATCCACTGCTGCACGGGTTGTGGTGATCCAATTCCAGTAACAACACCGAAATCAGTCGTAAGGCGTAATAACGGTGCAATTTGCAATATTGGTTCGAGTGCCGAATTTACATCTATGTATGCAGTAGCAACAGTGCTATAAATTCCGTCTTGATATGCAACCGCGTTAATTTGTGTCGGGCTGTTAACTATAACGGGTGATTGATATTGATTTGAATTTGAAGTAGGTGTACTTCCATCTGTTGTATAAAAAATGGTACCAGATGGCGCAATTATGCTTGCCGCGCGTGCACTAGTATACGAACCCGTACCCGGCGAAATCACCGGTGGATTCAGCGCTTCAGCTGCTTGACTTACTCCCAACCAGAGCATAGAAAATGCAATACATAGTAAGTAGAACTTCGCCCGAAAGACAGTCATATTATTTTGTCATCCTCAATCTAATGGCGTTCGCACTACGAGACAGTATAATACCAGCCACGACCAAATTTACCGCCGGCAAGGAAACATCAAGATGTTTAAAAAATCAACTCGTCGTTTCAATAATTGGAAAGCATCAATTGCGCTTTTATCGATGTTTGCATTTTGTGCCGCGGTAAATGCGGAATGCCCACCAACTCCGGTCAATACACCAATCACAGTCAATGATGAAACTCCAGATGTGCCAACAAGTCGCCAGCTAGTCAATGGCACCGGCACCACTATTGATACCACTTCACCAGGGCAGATCAAAGTTAACGTCAGCCTTCCAAGTTCCGGTGTTACACCTGGCTCCTATACAAACGCCGACATCACTGTAAACTCCCAAGGGCTGGTTACTTCTGCAAGCAATGGTGCCGGTGGCGGTGGAAGCACAACCAATGCACTCACCGCAGGAAATCTTCCCGCAAGCGTTCCTAACGTAATCATGCCAGCCAATGCATTGATACAACCGTTGCCGTTTGATCACACGCTTGCCGCTTCTAGCGCAGGAACAGAATATTCAGTACCGACAGGTTCAAGCAATTCACTAGGTATCTGCACAGGACCAAATAGAAATATCTGGTTTACTGAAAACAATCAAAACAAGATAGCAACCATAACCCCAATAGGTGGTTTTACGGAATACACCATTCCGACAGGTTCCTCAGCTCCTTGGGGAATTTGTACAGGTCCAGACGGAAATATCTGGTTCACTGAAAAATCTGGTAACAAAATAGCCAAGGTTACAACAGGCGGTAGCTTTACTGAATACACTGTTCCCACAGCATCGTCGCAGCCAACTGGTATCTGCACTGGACCAGATGGAAATTTATGGTTTACCGAATTCAACGGCAACAAGATAGGTAAAATCACCACCGCCGGTACAATCACCGAGTACACCGTGCCGACCGGAAGTTCTCAACCACGTTCAATTTGCGCTGGTCCGGAGGGTAATCTTTGGTTTGTGGAGAGCGCCGGAAACAAGGTCGCAAAAATTACAACGTCAGGAACCATCACTGAATACACAGTACCAACCGGTTCAGCCTCCCCATTCTCAATCTGTACTGGGTCCGATGGCAATCTTTGGTTTACAGAATCAGGAGTCAACAAAGTAGCAAAAGTTAGTACTACAGGTACATTTGCGGAATACACGATTCCTACTGCCAGCAGCTCACCAGACGGAATCTGCGCGGGACCTGATGGGAATATATGGTTTTGCGAATATGCAAAAGATAAGATTGCATCAGTTTCCCCCACTGGTTCGATTCAAGAGTATGCGCTCCCCTCTTCAAGCACCGGCGTCACATCAATATGTATTGGCTCTGACGGCAATCTCTGGATGACAGAACAAAGCACAAGCAAAATCGCCACTTGGACTTTTGCAGTGGCTGGCACAACGCCAATACTCAATTCGATTACTGCGGGTAACAACGTCACCATTACCAAGACGACTACAGGCATTAGCATTCAATCGACCGGTGGCGGAGAAGTAAACCCAAACCTTGCACCAGTGAAACGCGTTATTAACTCCTACCCAACGTCTTTCAGCGTAAATACCAGAACCGCAATTGGTACAAGCTTTACAGTTACCACAAGCGGATCTATAGCAAACGCGACTGTTACCGATGGTATAACGACTAATCGTTTAACCACTGGAACAACATCAGGTCAAAACAGCTTCGAGCAGCCCACCAATGCGCTAACCCGATATGAACTTAAGCCGAAGATGCAAGTTTCAATCGCACCAAACACCACAACCAACGTCAGGTATTGGATATGCAATCTTAATCCAGGTGGTATAAGTGGGGGCGATGCTCCAACTATCACCGGCGGGGGCTGCGGATTCCGTTGGTCTACCAGCGCTGGTGACACCAATTGGAAATTCGGAACATCCTCAGGCGGAGGAGTTTGGTCATTTACCGATACCGGAGTAGCCATGTCGGCAGGAACAAAGATTACCTTCACTGTTGATGCTTCTGATCCGACTCAAATCAAGGCATACATTAACGGTAACCTTGTTGCGACAAAGACAACAAACTTGCCATCCGCGACTCAAGCCATGAACACCAGCCCAGCGGTGATTGTAACTCTAACAAGCAGCGCGGCAAGCTTTGACTACGGTTCGTTTATGGCCGAAACGTATTAAGCCTGAGGATCCCTAATCGTCAGCACCAACAAATAGGGGCGCATGCAATGCGCCCCTACAAAAACAATTACCTGCGATCGATTAACGACGCCAGATATCAGCACCGAGATTGCGGAGCTTGGACTCGAGGTGTTCATAACCACGGTCTAAGTGGATAAGTCCGCTAACTTCGGTAATACCTTCGGCTGCCAGTCCGGCGATGATTAGTGCACCGGCTGCGCGCAAGTCTGTCGCTTTTACTTCAGCGCCTGTAAGACGCGGTACACCTTTGACGACGGCGGCGTTGCCGGTTAAGGCTACATCGGCGCCCATGCGGCGGAGTTCGGGTACGTGACCGAAGCGGTTTTCGTAGATTGTCTCGGACAAGATTGAAGTACCTTCGGCGATGGTCAAGACGGCCATCAAAGGTGCTTGCAAGTCTGTCGGGAAGCCTGGGTAAGGCAAGGTCGTGATGTCGGTGCCTTTGTTCAGACCGTCGCTGCGGATTTTCATTGTGTCCGGAGCATACATGGAAATTTCGCCGCCCATTTCAGATACCTTGCTCATCAAGGCATAGAGGTGATGCGGGTTGGCTCCTTCGACGACGATTTCTCCGCCTGTTGCGAGCACAGCCATAATGAATGTGCCTGCTTCCAGTCTGTCTGGAATGGTGTCGAAAGTAGCGCCATGGAGTTCTTCCTGCTTCACACCATCGATGATGATGGAGTAGGAGCCGGCGCCTTGTATCTTTGCTCCCATTGCGACCAAGAAATCTGCCAAGTTGACGATTTCCGGATCTTGGGCAGCGTTTTCGATGATTGTCTGACCTTCAGCCAAAACAGCAGCCATCATGATGTTTTCGGTGGCGCCGTTGGATGGACGGTCTAAGTGAATTCTTGTACCAACCAACTTCTCGGTGTTGGCATAGACATAGCCGTGCTCGATTTTGACTTCGGCTCCGAGCATTTTCAGTCCGCGCTCGTGCAAGTCGATGCGGCGTTCGCCGATTGCACAACCGCCTGGCAGAGAAACCTTTGCCTTCTTGAAGCGCGAAAGTAGTGGTCCTAAAACAACAATTGAAGCGCGCAGTTGGCTAACCAGCTCATACGGTGCTTCGGTATCTCTTACATCACGGGCGTCGATTACAACTTGCCCTTCGGTGATGTCGACTTTGGCGCCTAAATAGCGAATGACTTCAGCCATCATGTAGACGTCTGTCAGGTTTGGCACGTTGCGCAAAATGCTTACGTCTTTGGTGAGCAATGCTCCAGCCATCATCTTCAACACGGCGTTTTTAGCGCCGCCAACACGCACAGTGCCTCTCAAAGGCTTGCCACCACGAATGATGATTTTCTGTTCCGCTGCGGCTTGTACCGCTTCCATTTGGCTCTGGCGAGCCTGTTGTTCTAGTCGAGTGGCTTCTGTTGACATGTGTTGTTGTTTCTTTCTAGTAATCGACTTTTGTGACATCTTTTGGGTGGTGGAGTTCTGTTGATCAGATAGGACGAGTTACTCCCGTCATCCCTCAAAACCTACTCTACACGGCCAACGTAAACTATATGTTAATTGAGGCAGCAAACTCCGACCAGACAATGTGTTTAACGCGCTTATCAACCGTTACGTTACTTAATTACCTTAGCGTAATTTCAGACAAAAGAAAAGAGTTTTTTGATCGCCGTAAACCTGCTCTCCATCACGATTCTGGCTGGTGACCGATGCGTGTTAAACTGCCAATGCCTAGTGAACACTTGTCAATAGGATCATTGGGCTAATTCCTTTTGGATTCTTTATTGGAGCTGTCATGAGATTCACGTCCGCCGATTTGGTCAAACTAACTCCTGTCGCAGCAGTCGTTTTGGGACTGTCAGCCTGCTCTATTGCCGAAGAAGTGAAGCACATCGAAGAAGTGCAAAAAGCCGAGCAGCGTCAAGAAACTGCTCGCTCAGAGAATCTCACCGGAGAGCAATTGTTTGTGCGCAGCTGCAACACCTGCCACCCTGGCGGCAAAGCCGGCATCGGTCCAAGCCTGGAAGAAATAAACGAGAAGATTCCTGATGACGCTCAATTGAAAGCGATTATTCGCAAAGGTCGCGGCAATATGCCTCCGCAATCGGTCGAGACAATCAACGACGCCGAGCTGGAAAATCTCGTTACTTATTTACGATCACTTAACAAGTAAAACGCCGAGTTTGTCCAAAACAAAAATTGCGACGATAGCAAATCCGACAATCAGCAATAAGCGAGTCAACCAATTAGGGCCGGTAAGCATAATCGGCTGCACCGGACAGTACTTCAAAATTGCCTTGGGGATTTTGTCTTTTTCGGCTAAATAAATAGATTGGATGAGCAGCGGCCACATACTTTTGTTGTTAACCAGCGGATGGTAAAGAATGATAATCAGCTCGGGGCTCAGGTACACACGAAAGACTTGATCCCAGTTGACGGTCTTACGTTGAGGCCAATACGGACCGCGATACTTAATTCCCTTGCCGGACAATTGCAGACTGCACGGGCTTATGTAAGGTCGCATGCCGATGACTATGGACAGCAACGCAATCGTGCAAAAGAAGCCGATCATGTTTACCAGCAGTCGCATCTGGTGCGCGTTAATGAGCGCCCCCCAGCAGTAGCGAGCCAGACCTAAATAGATGGCCGCCAAAATGATGCACATGGCCAGCTCTGCCGGATCGCGCTTTTCGATAAAGTTGTCTTGATCGTGCTGTTGTCCCTGCATGCTTTACGCCAACCGCCCTGCAGCTTAGATACCCGTAAAACAATAGCTGAAAACCGTCGGCGAGTATAGCCTTAGCCGCCAAAGAGCTCTGCCTGGGCTTTTCGAGCCATTGCCTGGCGCGTCTGCTTATCAGACGGAATCTCGCTTGAGGGAGCGACTGCCTGATAAAACTGCGCATCAAATGGACGCGCACGAACAACCACCGGCATCGGCGTGGCATAGCCTAAAACTAAAGCCTGTTGTTTGGGATCCAGCTGGGACAAGACTGTTCGCAATGCCTGGCTGCCCGGCACGCCGGTGAAAACAGCTTCGATGTCTTTCTCATCATTTAGAAGGGCCGTGACTCTCGTGCCTATTTGACTGAGCACTTCTGGATCAATACCGCTTGGTCGTTGATCGACAATCAACAGCGTCACGAAGTACTTACGCATTTCACGGGCGATGATGCCGAAAATAGTTTGTTTAGCAACTTGCGGCGACAGAAACTTATGCGCTTCTTCAATAACAATCATCAGCTTGCGCGGCGGCGCTACCTTTTCAGGATTTGCCAGATAAACTTCAGACTGTTTGACGTATTCTCTATGAATGCGTCTGGTGATTATGTTTGTCGCAAGCATATAGGCAAGTAGATTATTCTGGCGACCAAATTCCAACACGACGTGTTTGCCTGCTTGGATAAACCGAATAATCTCATCTATGTAATTATGATTGACACGAGTTTTTAGGTACTGGGTCTTTGCGATTACAGTGTTCAATCTGCGCTGCAAGGTTTTTATGGCCGTCGGATGTCCCTTGTTTGTTTCCGTAAACTCGTCAATTTCCTCAGGAGTCATCTCCAACAGGGTGGATATCCAATTGGGACCAAATTTCTCTTTGACGATGTAGGCATTTTCCAGAGTCGCTTCAGAAAGCGCCAGTTCTGATTTCAGAAGCTCTAAATCTTCAATTTCAATCTGGTCATAGCCAATGTATAGCTCATGCGCATCAGGCAGACCACGTGCACGAGAAGATTCGGCATCCAAACTAAAGACAACAACATCGGCTCCGAATAATTGCTTGAGACCTTTTACACGCGGCTGTGATTTGTTTTCTGAAATAGCCTGCCAGCCATATTCGTTGTGCATGTCGAAGACTAGAACCGACGCCATATCCTTGCTGATCATGCCTGACAGAAAAATACGGGTCAGGAAAGACTTACCTGTGCCGGATTTTCCAAATATGCCATTTGATCTTTCAACAAACTTCGACAAATCAATACAAATAGGCGTATCCATATTGAGAGGCTGCCCAATATTGAAGTAGCCGTTGTCCGCGCCTTTGCCTTCTTCGCCGAAGACCAAGGCAAAGTCATCTGCAGTTGCTTCGTAAACCGACGAAAAATGGCTAGGAATCGTTTTGACCGGGCTTAATTCAGGCTGTGCTTTACCATTTTGCTCAAGCATGAGCATGGGCTGCACTTTCACCGTACCGAATGTTGAAATACCGGAAAGCACTTCTAAAACAAAGTCATCGCCCTGTGGTGGATTGACTAGTATTCTTGGATTGGCAGTAGACAGGCTTACATCAGTCAACATGCTGAAGAAGCGCGTATTTTTTCCTTCAACAACAACAAAGCGTCCAACACGTAAATCTTCAACGGACGCCTTTTCATTGAGACGCATTTCTAATCCGCCCGAAAGCGAACCCTGCGTAACTATTCCCAAGTAATCCGGTTTTTTAGCCATCAAATCCCAAAGCGCGGGCAAATTGTTTGACTGCTTGTTCCTTTTCGCCCGCTTGGTATAGTTGTTCCCTAACTACTTTGTCTTCACTCACTCCATCATACTCAGTTATTTTGTAAGTGAGAGGTTCATGCAGGCTGCGCTCTAAGCGAATCAAGTTGCCTTGTGTATCCGTGGCACCTACAAGACCCCAAACACCGTCCAACGATTTCACGATATCGCTAACTGTGTGCGGCCACTGACTGCGCATAAGAATCCTCCTTTAACGCTCCGGCTCGCAGAGCCTCGCCTTCACTTGCTATCCAGCAACCCACGCTCCACTCGCATTGCTCATTCGCAAAGCTCGCTCTCGCTGTTGCAGGTTAAGCTTAGCAACCACTGCTGAGCTTCCTTTGGTTTCATCATTCAAAAAATTTGTCCGGAGAGGGACTTGAACCCTCACGGTTACCCACACGCCCCTCAAACGTGCGCGTCTACCAATTCCGCCACCCGGACGCGCTAGCTTGGTTCCAATTTTGTGCATCCTACCAGTTAAAGAAAACTCAAGGGAAGTCGGTAGGACAGCTTGGAAAAGCTCCGATCCAATAGTTTATGCATTGCGTGCCTGCTAGGTCAAGTTAGCATGAACCAAAGTGCTGAAAATGGCGCCAAGATGCGAAAAATTTATCTTTTAGCAACATAAACAGACCGATTGTGGGCATATCACTAGGGAAGGCATGATGTCCGTATACAGCCACCCTGCCTGCCTTTTGGACCTTTGACTTGAGGTGCCGGGAACGAAAGGTTGCAACAAGTAATCTTTACGAAAAACAAGAGAGGCATTCCGGAGCAGTAAGACGATGATGATTGAGATGTGGGTTGCCGGAATAGCCTTGGATGCACGAAATGGACATCCTATCGTTGTACTGAACGATGAAACAAAACGCCGAGCATTACCTATCTGGATCGGCATGGCTGAAGCAAACGCGATCGGGCGAGCCTTAGACAATTACAAACCGGAAAGACCAATGACCCACGACTTACTTTTAAGCGTGATCCAGTCGCTTGGTTATAAGGTCAAACAAATTGAGATAAACGAACTTTCGGCCAACACTTACTTTGCCACCATTATGTTATCCATGACGGATCCCAACGGCAAATTAGAGGAAGTAATTAAACCGATGGACTCTCGTCCATCAGATGCCATAGCACTTGCATTGAGGGCCCACGCCCCCATTTTTGTATCTCCACAAGTGGTGGCAGATGGAACCATTCCCGCCGATCTGGAAAAAGATACTGCGGAAGCAGAAGAATTCAAAACCTTTATAGACAATCTCAAAGCCTCCGACTTCGGCGGCAGCGAGAAAGAGAAAGAAACCAAAAAGAAAAAAGAAGATCCGCCGGGAAAGTAATTACTTGTTTTTCAAAGCTGTTTTGAGCGCGGCTTCCAGCGTGTTGATTTTTGCTTCCAGTTGCTGTTCGCGATCGGACTTAACTGATGCAGCTAACTTCGCGTCTTGAGCATCCCACTCAAGCTTTTTCTTTTCTTGGGATACTTTGCCGACTTTCAGTTGAGTAATGCTAAAACCAAGCAATGCACCGGAAGCCAAAGCACCCAATATCAAAACCATCAAGGCAATTTCACCCTGCCAGTTAATCATATTGAGCTGCACTGGTTGCCCATTAAAAATGCCGGCCAAACAAAATGCCAGAGCGAGCACAATACTTATTGCCAGAACCGCATAGCGAATTATCATCTGTTTATCCCAATTGGAATTACTTGAGAGATTTTACAAGCCTATCCAAATCATCAGGCAAAGGCGCATGAAATTCTAAATGATCGCCTGTCACCGGGTGCATGAAGGAAAGGTAAGCTGCATGCAGAAACTGCCCAGTGATGCCCATTTTATGCCGCTTGGCCAGGCTGCCGGTATTTTTCTTGTTGTAAACAATGTCACCCACAACAGGATATCCCAGACTTGCCATATGAACTCGAATTTGATGGGTTCGACCTGTTTCTAGTGCAACTTTCACAAGGGTATAGGCACTAAATCGGCTTACTACCGTGTAGTGCGAAACAGCATTTCTGCCATCGGCAACAATAGCCATTTCTTTGCGACGCGTAGGATGTCTGCCGATTGGTTTATCGACAATGCCTTCATCCAGTGGCATTACGCCTTCGAGCAAGGACATATAAACGCGCTTTGCTCGCTTGTGTTTTATTTGATCAGCTAAATTCCAGTGCGCCTGATCATTTTTTGCTACCACCAAAAGTCCTGATGTGTCTTTGTCCAAGCGATGAACAATACCTGGTCGGGCAACTCCGCCAATTCCGGAAAGTGCGCCACGGCAGTGGTGCAATAAGGCATTTACAAGCGTGCCTTCCTGCACGCCAGCGCCTGGATGCGTAGTCATGCCGGCTGGTTTGTTGACCACAATCAAATGCTCGTCTTCAAAAATAATCGAGAGCGGAATGTCTTCGGCTTTAACATCCAAATCCTTCACGGCAGGGATGTGAATTTCAAGCTCTTCGCCGCCGACTAATTTATGCGATGCCTTGCTTGTTTTGCCATTTACAAAAATCTTTTCGTCATCGATTAGCTTTTGTATGCGTTGTCGGCTCAGCTCTTCCAATTGTTCGCTTAAGTACTTATCCAGACGCAGTGAATTACCCGCATCCAAGTGCACAACAATTGTCAGAACTGTTTCTTCATTCGTTGGCATTTGCGGCATTGTCGTCGGAAGCCCTAGAGCCAATCAAGTAGGAAATAAAAATCAAAGCGATACCTGCATCAATTGTCGCATCGGCAACATTGAATACCGGAAAAGGAACAAACGAGAATTCCAAGAAATCGGTGACGCGTCCGTATTGCACCCTGTCCAATAAATTACCCATCGCTCCACCGAGCAAACAGGCCATGCCGGCCTTTTCAATCAGATTCGGTGTGTCGTTTGCCCGCGTCCGAAAAAAAGCCCACACGGCAATTCCAATGAAAATCGCGAACGCCAATATGGTCATTGAATAACCATATTGCTTACCGAGACCAAAAGCTCCGCCTTGATTAGTAGTTAGCGTGAACTGCAACAGTCCGGGGATGAATGGCTGAGTGGTACCAAAAGTCAGATTTGTTCTGGCCCATGTTTTAGAAAGAAAATCCAAAACAGTGAGACCAAGAGCACCAAACCAGATTAGCCACATTACTTGCTTTCGTCCCTCGGGGTTACCGGCGGCGTAGCGTTAGCCGTTACTTTAGTTGTATCGCTTTCGATTTCCATCTTCGGAACAACATTCAGTCGACGTGTATAAAATGCGATGCCCATTAACGAATTGCGAGCAGCATTGGTTATACCAACAGTAGCCATCAACAACTCATTGCGATTCTTGGTGTTTGCATTCATTACGCGCTCAAGAATTGGGTTTTCCATTGGACGCCAAGCATCTGTCGGCTGTGGCTGCGGATATTGCAATGGTTGAGCTGTGATAGATCCTACTGCAGCTAGACCAGCGGGTAGATTCAATTCCAAACGAGCTGAATACTGATTGCCGAATCTAACTTGATCAGGCGCCGCAAATTGAGCCGGTATTTGTTTAGCAATACCGAAAGCAACTCTGACACGCTCATAGTCGATGCGGTCACCAATTATTTTCCAGTTTGGACCAACTTTCTTGACGTAAAGCTGACCTTCGGAGATAGAGCTCAATTCACCCTTGCCGCCGATACCTGGCATTTCCTTGGATGTTGAACCATCAGCAACGTCTTGCGATTCAACGGTGACGAATGGCCCTTCCACACGAATGCTCTTGATTGTCGAGCTGGATTTTGCATCCGGATACGTCTTCCAAAAGTCTTGGGTCAACGCACCGACAGCTTTCTTATCGAGTCCGTCATTGTTGATGTAATCATCAGCGTAATAGGAAAGAACGCCTTCGAGGTTGTGAGCATTCCACTCGCGCTCAATGTTGTTGAGCAGAGTCTCAATCTCTTTGCGCTCTTGTGCGCTGTCCTTATCGTCTACCGGAGGCGTAGCTTCAGCAGCAAAAATTCCAGTTTTGCCGAGAGGATTCTTCGACACTTCTGCCGGCGCCGCCGAAACATCCTTAGCCAAACTTGGTTGCGCCACCACCGGCAACACCATCGTTGCCAGCACGGCAATAGTCAACTGACGAGACAAACCAGGCAAAAAGAATCGACGCATCATTACCTCTATAAACTTGGTGGTGGCCAAAAGACGACCTGTTTCCAGAATTAAGGACATTATACAGCTGTAACCACAAACCCTGCGTAAAAATCGTACGGACGCATTGCACAAAAGGTGTAGGGGCGCATTGCATGCGCCCTTCCTGGTCCAGTCATTCTGAGCGAAGCGAAGAATCTCACCTGTTAAAGACGTGAGACCCTTCGCTACTCTCAGGGTGACGTTACCAGTTGGTCTAGTTTTAGACAGCTACCAAGAGCTGGTTCATCAAGTTGATGTGTTCCTTGATGGCGTCAGCTGACTTCTTGAGAGCCGCTTCTTCGTCGGAATTTAGCTTGAGTTCAAGCACTCTCTCAACACCCTGACGACCAAGCACTGTTGGCAATCCTATATATATGTCCTTGATGCCATATTTGCCATCTGCTTGCACGGCACAAGGCAATAGGCGGTTCTTGTTGCGCAAGATGGACTCAACCATTTGAGCCACTGAAGCACCTGGCGCGTAGTAGGCGCTTCCGGACTTCAAGAGACCAACAATTTCCGCTCCGCCATCGCGCGTGCGTTGGCATAGTGCTTCAACACGCTCTTTCGACATCAGTTCAGTAATTGGAATGCCGTTGACTGTGGAGAAGCGTGGCAACGGGACCATCAAGTCGCCGTGACCGCCCAGTACCATCGCGCGAATGTCTTCAACAGAAACGTTCAATTCCATGCCGATGAATGCAGCAAAACGTGCGCTGTCAAGAACACCAGCCATACCGATTACGCGGTTGGTCGGCAACTTGGTTGTTTGCCAGGTCAAATAAGCCATTACATCCAACGGATTGGTTACAACAATGAAAATTGCATCTGGCGAATGCTTGAATGTTTCTTTTGCAACACTCTGCACAATACCAGCATTGGTTTTCAGCAAATCGTCGCGTGACATACCTGGCTTACGAGCAATACCGGCTGTGATTACGACAATGTCCGAGCCCTTTGTATCGGCATACGAATTTGTGCCAATGATG
The DNA here is from genome assembly GCA_019744775.1 of Candidatus Obscuribacterales bacterium. Taxonomy (NCBI): domain Bacteria; kingdom Bacillati; phylum Candidatus Melainabacteria; order Candidatus Obscuribacterales; species Candidatus Obscuribacterales bacterium. Next base: position 143,031 of record JAIETZ010000003.1, on the reverse strand, counting down.
CTGCGACCGTGCATGTTGACAGGGGCAGCCTCGAGGAGGTCAAGTGCCTTACCCTGTGGAATACCTTCCAAAATGTCTATCAAAACGACATCAGCTAAATCTTTTTCGGCAACATATTGGGCGACTGTAGCGCCTACGAAACCTGAACCAACAACTGTGACCTTGCTCACGATTGTTCTCCTTGTGTCTTATAGATTGGGAGGCAACGCTTGCCATCTAGCAACCGCTGTTTTTCTGATCTAGCGCAGAAGCGCACCAGTCAGCCTTTTAAGTCCCTTGAGCTTACCACAATTTCCACGCAAAAATGGGAAGCGAAGCAAGAGCGATGATGAAGCGGTCGCAGTGGAGCGAACGCGTTTTGCCGGAAGCAAGTGAAGGCAAAATGAAATGTAGACGGAGCATTACGTAAAAGGAACAAAAAACCTAGGGCAAATCCCCAACACGGGTAAGTAATTTCAAGTTATGCTTATAGATAAGAGTGAGGATTCCTTAATTTGAATTGGCCTATTTCGCTTGTGTTAGTCGTGGCATTTGCCGGTCTGCCCTGTTACGCGCAGGACAAGCCTGTCCTGAAGCCTGCTGTGCCGGAATTGGACAGCATCGTACCCCAAACAGCCCCACCGATTCAGAGCCAACCGGCTCCAAAGACTGGTCCGGCATTAAAAGGCGGCATACAACGCTCCATCAAACAGAATCAACCCAACATGCGCAGCGGTATTGGTCAGTCAGACTGGGAAAGATTCCTGCGTGGTGATGCTCGCGATCAAGGATTATCGGGTAGCGCCAATTCCGGCATTGGTATCATCGGCGTAAAATTCGTCATGTCGATGGGCAGACCGCCTGTAATCAACAGGGTATTCCCGCTGACGCCGGCGTTTAAAGTCGGCTTGCGCAACGACGACATTATTGTGGCAGTCGATGGCATTCCCACTGTCGGCTTGAGCAAAGAAGAAGTTTACGACATGATTGTCGGCTTACCAGGAACAGAAGTCACGCTATCAATTCAGCGACAAGGTGATTACTCATCCTACAAGATGCTGAGAATGGATTTGAACGACATTACCGATCCCTATGTCAGGCGCGATTACTTAACCCACATGTAGGTTTTTGATGCAGCTCTTCTTGTATGTTCATACACATTGGGACAGAGAGTGGTATCTGCCCTTTGAAAGTTTTCGCTGCCAACTTCCTGCGCTTTTGGATCGCGTTTTAAACGGACTTGATGACGGCTCACTTCCAAATTTTTACTTGGATGGACAAGCAGCGATTATTACAGACGCACTTGAAATTGCACCACATCTTGCCGACAGAATCAAACAACAAATGGCTCTCGGAAAATTATCGGCAGGGCCCTGGTACATACTTGCAGATCAAATGCTTGTATCCGGCGAAAGTCTCATTCGCAATCTCAAACTCGGACTAGAGACAACAAGCAAATTTGGAAAACCGGCAATGATTGGTTATTGCCCGGATACATTTGGTCACAGCCAAGACTTGCCAAGAATACTTAGCGGATTTGGCATTAACAACGCAATTGTCTGGCGTGGTGTTGGCAAAGTCGAAACCAATCCTGTCTTCTGGTGGCAAAGCCCCGATGGAAGTCGCGTGCTGACCTACCACCTCAATCGCGGCTATTATCAAACGCAATTCCACGAAGATAAAAGTACTGACGAACTTTCCAAATCGTTAAAAACCTGGCTCAATCACAGTCCGGAAACAAATCATCTAGCTAATTCATATTGCTCATTTATCGACGGAGCACTTTGTCCTGTCGGTGGCGATCATATTTTTCCACCGAAAGATTTCTCCGAGACAATTGAAAGCATTGACGAGAAGTTGAAAGGTGAAGGCATTGACACCTGGGTAATACAGCCTAACGACTTTATCAATCTACTTTCTGCATCGATAACAGCAAGCAACGGGCAACTCTCCACAGTAGCCGGCGAATTGCGCGACAACACCGAAGCAAAGCTTTTCGAGCGAGCATATCTATTACCCGGAGTTCTTTCGACAAGACTTTATTTAAAGCGAGCGAATCGTCTTGCTGAGCATAGAATCACTAACATCATCGAACCATTGTTTACACTTCTGTCCGCCGAGGGCAAAGTCGAATATCCGCATGCCGAGCTTGCTCGCGCTTGGGAATTACTGCTTCAAAACCAACCACACGACAGCATCTGCGGCTGCAGCGTTGATGAAGTGCATCGAGAAATGATGGTACGCACAGACTCTTTCAACAATATTCTAGATGCACTGGAAAGACGAGCACGCCTGTCGTTAAACGACCAGTCTTCGATTAGCCAACTTTCGGAGAATGATCCTGCCCGCAATCACAATCACCTGACTGTTTTCAATCTTTCCGGCCAAGACCAAGCTTATCCTGTCTACATGACCTGGTACAGCGAGGAAAAGGACAAGAAATCACCCAACATCCAAATCGTCAAAACAGAAAAACGAGACGAATTATTCTCAGGACCAGGCATAACGCCCTACTACAAACTTCTACAATACAACGAAGGCTGGGTCTGGCCAGGCACAGTGCCAGGCATTGGCGCGACAAGTGTTCAATGGTCAAAGGGCGCGCCAAAGCTCAATGACAAGGTCGCAAGCACATGCTCCACAAGCACTGCCGACGTCAAAACAATTACCAATGAATTACTGACGGTTGAAGTCTCCAAAGACGGTGGCATTTCGGCAATCACCAAAGACGGTCAAAGATACAACCTAGACCATCGCCTGCAAGACGTTGGCGACGGTGGCGATACTTACAATTTTGATCCACTGCCGAATGATATGCCGATAGAAGCAAAATTCATCAGCGCGAAAATTGGCAGCAAAGGTCCATTGGTTTCTTCAATAATCCTCAACTATGAGATAAAAATCCCAGACCAAGTGATTCAAGCACCTGGCGATTTAGAACTAAATCAAATTCCACAATTATCTCGTTCGACTAAACTCGTCACTCACAAAATCCAGACAGAAGTCTCAGTCCGCAAGAATGTCCCAATCGTATTTTTTGAAACCACCTGGGACAACAAATCAAAAGACCACCGGCTGGAAGTATTACTCAATACAGGCAACACCGTAAAAGAAACTCTTTCCGAAAATCACTTCTCGCTTGTAAAACGTCAACACAAAAACGAAACCGTTGAACTACCAGTAGAAATCGGAACCGAAGCCCCCGTCGACCGCTTCCCCTGCCAACGCTTCTTCATCGCCAACGATCAAATATTCCTCAACTCCGGGCTACCGGAATACGCCGTCAATGGCAACAACATCGCCATCACCTTATTGCGCTCCGTCTCCTTACTCTCCCGTGGACGAATGAGAACCCGTGGCGGCGGCGCCGGACCACACTTACCGACACCGGAAGCAAACTGCCTCGGCCCAAATAAAACATCCTACGCCTGGGCTCCTCTTCCACAACAAACTGATGCCTACAACATAGCCGAGCAATTCGAAGGTCGCCTCTGGGCTTGTCTTTCACAAACTTCAATCAAACAGGCGGACATGGTTCGTTTGAACAATCACGCAACCCGCGTTGTTTCCCTGCATAACGACGGCAATGCCCCAGTCTTACGCGTGCTTAATCCAACAGACAAGATTCAAGAAATCCAATTATCTGGCAACCTTTTCAGAGAAAGTGTCACAGAGTGCAGTCTGAACGGCGAATCGAAAAAAGAAAAGAACTCCTCAATTCTCTCCGTCCGACCGTTTGAACTCGCCACCGTACGTGGACTCTCCTAAGCACGCTTACGCGACTTCACGCTTTTGGCAACTTTTCTGGTTGATTTTGCAGCTTCGACCTTTCGTTTCTGTGCATCAACATAAGCCTTCAGAATTGCATTGATTCTCGTCTGATATCCGGGACCACTTTTTCTAAACCATTCTAGAACTTCGCTGTCAAAGCGAATGGTTATTACTTCCTTGACAGGAATGCCCCATACAGCATTTTCGAACCATTCATCATCGAGTTCAGGAATCTCGCTATAATCGATTTCGTCATCAGTCATGGCATCTACTCGTTTCCAATCTGTTCTAGATTTTCTCTTCATATCTCTTTCTCTCACGCCTATTTGCCTTCCTAAATGAAATGATTCGTACTAGTTCGCTTGAACGAACCGTGTAGACAGCGAATACAAATCGTCCCTGGGAAAGTCCACCAGCAATAAATCTGTCCTCGCCATATTCCTTCCGCTTATCTTGTTGAATAAATGCTGGATTGTTTATGACTTCAATCGCGTCCGCAAAATCAAGCCCTCGCTCGATAATGTTTCGCTGGTTCTTCAATTCGTCCCACTCGAATCTTATAGTCATTGTAAATACATCTTGTAAATATGTCAAGGTGTACGTACACTCTGACAACACTCTTCTACCGCTCTATTCATAAAGACGAAAAAACAGTAAAAAAGTTCAATGCATTGAATTAAATTGCAGATGCAGTTGTCAGCACTGCTTTAAAGTTGTGGTTTAATCACCATATGAAAAGCTCTCAACTCATTTATCCTCTATTGATTGGAGCAATTATGTCGGCTCCCATTTGCAGCCCGGCACCTGCGTATGCAGCCAAATTCAAAGAAGCTAAGCCGATAGCTCCGCTGCCGGATGAAAACCAAGCAAAGATATTACAGATAAAACAACTGCTTAAGACTGGAAAAATCCAGATGGCAGGTACGATGATTATCTCTGTGCTGGAATCCGTGACGACTGTAGATGAATGCCTCAATTTGGCAAATCTTACTCAGACTTATGGGTTTCCGATGATGGAAGTTCGCAGGCAATGTGTGAGAAAAGCGCTTAGTCTTTGCAGGACAAGCCACGACTTGATGTTGGTTGCACTAACTTCTCGGCAATATCAATTCTTTGAATTAACCAGGCAAGCAATTAAAACTCTTATCGACAATACCAACGCGGACGCGGACTTGCAGAATCTAGCGGTCAACGCACAACATTTAGGACTCAATGATGTTGCTGAAATGGCAATGGAAAAGGTCTATCAACAGACTACATCACCAGAAGAAGCAATTTACTTCGCGCAAGAAGTCCGCACGATGGGCATGGAGAAGCTGGCACACAAGTCCATCGCAAATCTTATAACGCAAGAAGACAATCCGGTGCGTCTGTGCGTGCTTCTAAACAGCATCGAGTCATTAAACATGCATGATGTAAATCGCCAGCTATTGAAGAAAGCTCTCGATAATGCCGAATCAGCGGCGGATTACAACGCAATTGCCAAAGGCGCCAAGAAAGTCAACGAACTGGATATTGCTAACGTTGCCGACTATCGAATTCGCAAAATGCAATTGATGCAACAAATCAAAGAAGATCAAGCCAGCTACGATCAGCAAGTACAAGACTGGCAAAGCAAAGTCGACGCCGAGCGCGCCCGCCGCGAAGCAGAAGCCGCTCGAGCAAAAGCAGCGGGGGACAACCCAATTGTTCTACCCGGACTGGATCCCAATCTGCCAAATCCAGCTAATCCGGACAACATTCCCGGCCTAATTCCAAACGAGAAAGACAATACGCCTTCATTCTTGAAGAGTCCCAGCACAAGCTTCTAGACGTGCCTGCCCTTGTTCTTGTAGGGGCGCATTGCATGCGCCCGTTCCAAAGAATTCAGGCCGCAACTGTTAAGACAAACACCAACAACCCCAGCGCTTCCGAAAGCTCCACCGTTGCACCGTATGTATCACCCGTGTGCCCAGCAAGCTTCTTGTTCAAGATGTACGCACTAGCCCATCCGACAACAACAGTTGCGGCAGCCAAAATTAGCGCTCCGGAAAAGCCGGACATAAATACCGCTGCGGTTACTACAAGAGGCACGAATAAGGACAGAAGCACATCGCTCGATTTGGTTGTGTCATGCCACACTTTGCCCAACCCTTCCGGTCTCAAGTACGGATAACCACCAATTGCCAATACTTCGCACCAACGCGACCAGACAGGTGAAAGAAGCAATACGATAGGCAAAAGAGTCTTTGGAATTACAGCCAAACAAGCACACTTTAGAATGAGAACAACAAATCCGGACATTACACCGAAATTGCCGACTCTGCTGTCTTTCATGATTTCCAACATTCGCTCACGGCCTTGATGCGAGAAGATGCCGTCGGCCGTATCCATCAATCCATCAAGATGAATGCCACCAGTTACAATAAGCCAAGCTATTGCAAGCATCGCTCCAGACAACATTTGATTAACGTGCAGCGACGAAAGCATCCAAGACATCGCAGCCAGAATACCGCCGATTATCAATCCAACCGCCGGTAAATAAATCGCCAATCCGGAAGGCGAGTTTCTACGCTCTTGCACCTTCTCCAAGAAAGGCAACGTCGTTACGCATGAGGCCGTATAGGCGATCTTTTCAATCACGCTCATGGAATTTCCGCCGTGTATTGTGGTCTTTCAGAATATGTTTCAGCGTTATTCCACAGCAAGAGCGACTTTTTCTTTTGATAGTACGCGAACAATTTCTGCGCAGACGCAGAGACTGCTTCATTGCCATTTATTTTACCAACAGCATTGAGAAGCTTTTCGGAGCTTGCCTTAAAATCGGTCAATTGTTCGTCATTGTCCCAAGGCAACAAAACATCAGGCAACTTGCCAATCAATTCCATTATCAAAGGCAATGGCTCCAGTCCCAGCGAATAGACAAACAACGTACGCTCCTCAGAAAGAGGAAGAAAACTTCTATGAGGTCCAATGATATCATCGCCATTTGCAATTACCGTCAAGGCTTTGCCTGATTGAAGAGGACCCTTGTAGTTTTGCACCGGCAATTTGAGCATTCCGGCCAAGCATTCAGCAATTGGTCGTGCCTTCAAATTGAAATATTCAATCACTGTGATATCCGAAGACGATTTGAGAAAATTCTTCAGCTGAACCAAAATCCCAGCAATTGACTTGTAGTCCTCCAATTGGCTTTCGAGGCTCACGGCATCCAACAGCACCGATCCATAAAGCACATAAGCCCAATCACGAGCATCCATTTCTGATTGCCCGGCAAAATGCTCTAAGCGCTTCAAAATGTGTTCATGCTCAACAACTGCGGCCTTTTCCTGCTCCGTTTCAGCAAGAGTGGTCATGCGCACGAGCAGTTCACGAGCATCATTCATTCTTCGGCAAAGCGCAAAGCACGCGCCTAAATTTAGAGCCGTGTCAAAAGTCATTTCATGAGCAAAGGATTTTTCAAGATAGAAAATCGCTTCACTAAATTTCTTTTGCAACATCAAAACAAATCCAAGCTCATAATTTAGCGCTGGATCATCAGGGACTATTGCCGCGCATCGTTTTAGTAATAGAGCTGCCAATTCATATTGCCTGGTGTCGATTAGCTTATAGCCAGTCTCAAACATCAATTTCGGATCGTCTGTGACCTTGCCTTCATCAGTGCAAAGCGAGGTAAAGCTAGCGCTCAAGTCTTTGTGCTCTAGCGCTTTCATCAAGTCCGAGAAGAGCTTGACGGCTTCCATATCATCAAAATTCTCGATCCAATGCGTCTTAAGATGGAAGAAGCACTCATCGTACTTCTTTTCGAGAAAGCAACGTTGTGCTTCCTTGAGACCGCCAGGTTGAAGGGTATCCTTATCGAGCATTACACCGAAGCCAATTGAGAATCTTGATAGACTTCCTTAGCGTGGTAAGAGCTTCTTACCAATGGTCCCGAGTGCACCGTTTTAAAGCCCATTGCTTCAGCCTTGTCGGCGAGCGCTTCAAATTCTTCCGGCGTGACATAACGCTGCACCGGCAACTGATCTCTTGTCGGACGCATGTACTGACCAAGCGTCAGGAAATCACAATCTATCGCGCGAAGATCAGCCATTACTTGCAAGACTTCTTCCTGCGTTTCGCCTAACCCAAGCATCAAGCCTGACTTAGTTGGGATGCTCGCATCAATTTCTTTTGACATTGCTAAAACAGAAAGTGATCTATCGTACTTAGAACCCGGACGTACTTTTCTGTAGAGACGCGGCACAGTTTCTACATTGTGGTTAAACACAGATGGTTTGGCTGCCAGCACTATCTCCAGACATTCTTTGCGTCCCTGAAAATCCGGCGTGAGAATTTCCACTGCCACACCAGGAATTGTTTCGTACAAAGTTCTAATGGTTTTGGCAAAGTGATTAGCACCTTGATCCGGCAACTCATCACGATTAACCGATGTAAGAACAACATGTCGAAGATTCATGTTCTTCGCAGCCATTGCCACGCGCGTCGGCTCATCTTCTTCTAATGGTTGCGGCTTGCCTTTGTTGACCGCACAGAATTGGCACGTACGTGTGCACACTGCACCCATAAGCATGAACGTTGCCGTACCGCTTGCCCAGCATTCGCCCTTATTCGGGCAACGACCACTTTCACAAATAGTGTTCAGGCGTTGTTCTTTGAGTATTTTTCGAACGCCACGATTTTCTTCGGTGTTGAGAATGTTCTTCTTCAACCACTCGGGAAGTCTTGTTGGCAGCTCTTCACTTGCGATCTGTTCTTTTATTTCCATACGAAAGTATTGTACATCGGTTAGAATTTGGGTCTACAGATACAAGGAGGATATGCCGTGGCACATGCTCATCGTTTGCCGATTATTGCCGGCAACTGGAAAATGCACAAAACTACCGGCGAAGCTAAGCAGCTCACCGAAGCAATCTTGCAGGGAATTAAAAACGAAAAAGAATTGCCGAAGATCGTTCTCTGTCCTCCTTTCACAAGCTTGCCAACAGTGGCAGCCGCTGCCGGCAAAGGCATTGATGTCGGCGCTCAAAATATGGACCACCATGAGTCCGGCGCTTTCACAGGCGAAATTGCTGCCAACATGTTGACTGACTTAGGCGTGACCTATGTCATCATTGGACACTCGGAAAGACGCCAATTCTTTGGCGAAACTAACGCCACAGTTAACTTGAAGTTAAAGACCGCTCTTAAACATAAGCTAATCCCAATTGTTTGCGTTGGCGAAACTCTCGATGAGCGCGAGTCAAATTTGGCTGACTCGGTTATCTCAAGACAAATTGCTGCAGCTTTGTCAGACCTGACAATGGAAGAACTCAAGACTTTGGTCATAGCCTACGAGCCAGTCTGGGCAATCGGGACAGGCAAAGTATGTGAATCAGCCGAGGCAAATCGAGTTGCCAAGTTGATTCGCACAACAATTGGCAACCTCTTCAAATCTAAAGAATTCCCGGAAACCATTCCTGTCCTCTACGGCGGCAGCGTAAAAGCTTCCAACATAGAAGAACAACTCGCTCAATCCGACATTGACGGAGCCCTCGTAGGCGGCGCCAGCCTTGCTGCTGACGAGTTTCTAGCCATCATCAAAGCGGGCGCAAAGAAAGCCCAGCTTTGCTCGTCGAAAGCCTAGAAACAGCCCCAAAACTCGGGACTTGATAAGCTATAATATTTTCTCCGGCGCGTAGAGTTCCTAAGACTCAGCTGAGCGAGAGCTGCGATGAGCAGGTCGCTGCGAGGCGGGACAAGCGGAGCCAAGCGAAGGTGAAGACTTTGTCTGAACCGGAGCGCTAAATATGGAGAGGTGTCGGAGTGGTCTATCGTGCAGTCCTGGAAAGACTGTCTGTGTTAATAGCGCAGCGAGGGTTCGAATCCCTCCCTCTCCGAGTTTTTTCTTCGGTATCAAAACGTCGGAGGATGGGTAGTTCGTAGCTGAGCGAAGAGCCGCGAGGAGCGGATCGCAGTGAAGCGGGAGCGGCGAACGCTAAGCGAAGGTGTAGCGTTAGCGGAACCAGAGCGTTACAAATGGATCACTTTATTCACAAGCTCGAGGAAATCGAGCGCGATTTTCAGAAAGTGGAAGAGCAGTTAGCTGATCCGACAATCATGTCGCGACCGGATGAGTTCCGTCGCTTAGCCAAGACACGTCACACTCTTGAACAAACTGTAGAAGCGTTCAATGAGTTAAAGAGCACCCAAGCAGAACGCGAAGGCGCTCAAGAAATTCTACGCACCGAGTCCGACAAAGAAATTCGCGAAATTGCCGAGCAAGAATCAGCAATGCTCAAGAACAAGGAAGATGAGTTAATCGAGAAGCTGAAGATCATGCTTCTTCCCAAAGATCCTAACGACGACAAAAACATCATCATGGAAATTCGTGCCGGCGCAGGTGGCGATGAAGCCTCAATTTTTGCCGGTGATTTGCTCCGCCTTTATCTCAAGTACGCCGACAAGCGCGGCTGGCAAACAGAAATGGTTAGCGCTAACGCGGCCGACATGGGCGGCTACAAAGAAGTCATTCTCAACATCCGCGGCGCCGATGTTTACAGCCGACTAAAATACGAGTCTGGCGTTCACCGCGTACAGCGCGTACCAGCTACGGAAGCCTCCGGTCGTGTACACACATCAACAGCAACTGTTGCGGTAATGCCGGAAGCAGACGAAGTAGATGTTCAATTGAATGAAAACGATTTGGACATTTCCACCATGCGTTCAGGCGGCGCCGGTGGACAAAACGTCAACAAAGTAGAAACAGCCGTGCGCATCGTACACAAACCATCGGGATTGATGGTTGCCTGCTCGGAAGAACGCAGCCAATTGCAAAACAAAGAGCGCGCCAAACAAATTCTGCGAGCCAAGCTCTATCAAATGGAATTGGAAGCCCAACAAAAAGCCTTGAGCGACGAGAAGCGCGCACAAGTCGGCACCGGCGATCGCTCAGAAAAGATTCGCACTTACAACTACAAAGATAATCGTGTTACCGATCACCGCATCAACCAAAACTTTGGTCTTGATCAAATCATCGAAGGCGATATGGACAAGATTATCGAAGCAAATATTTTGGTCAACCAGCGCTATTTGCTGGAGTCAGCGATTTCCTAAGAGTGCCCGAACTGACGATTAAGACAGCTAAACGGCAACTGCTTTCGGACCTCAAGCAGATTGGCTTGAGCGATGGCGAAGCCTTAAGCGAAGCCAACTGGATAATCAATGACATAACCGACTTGTCTCAAGCGGAGCAGCTTCTTGAGGAAGACAGGCTTTTATCCAAAGTAGAAGCTGAGCGAATGGCGCAAATTGTAGAAAAGCGCCGTCAGAGAATGCCCTTGCAGTATTGCCTCGGCTACACGCACTTCATGAATACGAAGCTGACGGTAGCGCCGGGTGTATTCATTCCACGCTCCGACACAGAAACGGTCGTCATAAACTCCATCACGCTACTTCGAGACATCGCCACACCAGTCATCGCCGAAATTGGAGTCGGTTCCGGAGCGATTTCAATATCGTTGCTTACCGAATTAGCGCAAGCGCAAGTCACTGCCATTGATTTGTCGCCGGCGGCTATTGAGCTAAGTAAACTGAACGCCATGCAGAATGGTGTCATTGATAGGCTTACCCTGATACTGGGCAACTGGCAAGACAATCTTCCATCCGATCTCGATGCAATTGTTTCCAACCCACCCTACATCCCCAGGAGCAAGAAAGACTCTCTTGCCCCCGAGGTAATTGACTTCGAACCGGAGCTTGCGTTGTTTGGCGACGATGCCGATGGACTTAGCTTCTATCGTAGTTTTGTAAAACTTGCTCCTCTCCATCTCAAGACTAACGGTCAAATCGTGCTTGAATTTGGAGACGGACAAGAAACAGCGCTTGCTCAACTATTCGCAGAGTCTGGATGGCGCCTGGTCCAAATCCACCAAGACATGAATGGGCTACCTAGAGTGCTAACGGCTACCCGCCCAATTAAATCCACTTGATTGCGCTTGAGAAGCTGCTAAAATGAGGAAAACTAGTAGCTGAGCAAGAGCGGCGGTGAAGCCGGTCGCTGCGAAGCTAACCAGGATTGCCGGAGGCAAGCGAAGGTAAGGAGACAACACTAAATGTGTTGTCGGATCGACAAAACTACCGGAGCGTTACGAACATGATGCAAGACGGCATTTTAAAAGCAATATCTTCCGATGGAACTATCCGAGCCGTCATTGCCACGACCACAAATCTCGTAGCCGAAGCCCGCAGGCGTCACAACCTCTCTTTCACAGCTACTGCCGCTCTTGGACGGGCAATGACAGGCGCGTCGTTGCTGGCTTCATTTGTCACTAAACAGGGACAGGTAGCCTTAAAGTTCCAGGGCAATGGACCCTTGGGAGCGGTAATGGTTGACGCAAATCCCAAAGGCACCGTTAGAGGCTACGTAGAAAATCCCCAGGTTGAGTTACCGTTAAACTCCCTGGGGAATTTTGATGTTGGGGCAGCTGTAGGAAACACGGGCTACTTGCACGTGATAATTGATCGCGGCTTTGGCATGCCGCACCAATCGACCGTTGAATTGGAGACAGGCGAAATTGCTGAGGACATAAATCGCTATCTAGTGGATTCGGAACAAACCGGTTCGATAGTCATTATCGGTACTCATATTACAAGCGAAGGTGTTGAGGCTGCCGGCGGATTGATTGTTCAATTATTGCCTGATGCCAACGAAGATACTGTATGCCAGTTGGAAAACAACGTTAGCACTTTCGGTACATTCACGTTTCTCATGAGACAAGGAATGGGCATTGAAGAAATCCTGTCTAGAATTTTGCAAGGATTTGATGTCCGCCCAATTACTGAAGTGCTGCCACTAAGCTTCCAGTGCAAATGCTCAAAAGCACGTTTTGTCGAAGCATTGAAAGTCCTCGATAAAGCTTCCCTACTTTCGATGGCCAACGAAGATGGACAAGCCGAAGGCCGCTGCGAATTTTGCAACAACGTTTATCAAGTCGACAAAGATCTTTTATTGGACCTTTCAAACAAGTCTGGTGAAAGCCAATCTTAGTCACACTGACATAATCGCGCTACTATATAGTCGGTTTGAACAACCAAATGTCAACAGGCGGTGGAGACTAAGCGGATGTCGTGGCAATGGAAACTTTCGGTGTTCTTTGTATTAATCGCAGGTTTCTCAACACTCATCTTTATGGGTCATGAAACCAGTACACAGGCACCACCAATTCCGAAGTCAGTTGTCGACTCTCACGGCAACACTTTATTTACCGGTAAAGATATTTTGGCCGGTCAAGGCATATTTCAAAAATACGGCTTGATGGACGTCGGCTCCGTCTTTGGTCACGGCGCTTACAATGGTCCGGATTTTTCCGCCGACTATTTACATCGCGAAGCGGATTTCTGTCTCAACAAGATTGCAGGTGAACGTTTTAACAAGCCGTACAACGAACTCAACGCCGGGCAACAACAATCATTGACTGGCGGACTCGCCGCCGAATTTAAGCACAACAATTACAATCGCGATAATGAAACTCTTACCCTCACTGATAATCAGACAGCGGCCTACAACGAGCTTATTCATCACTATGACACTGAATTTAGTGATGGTGGCAAATTACCTTTGCCTGCAAAGTATATTGCCGATGGTAATGAGCGTTTGCAACTAAGCAGATTTTTTGCCTGGACAGCATGGGTGTGTTCTACCAATCGTCCCGGCAAAGACTACACGTTCACCAACAATTGGCCTCCGGAAAAGCTTGTAGGCAACACTCCGAACTGGCAAATATTCATGTGGAGCGCATTGAGTCTTGTCATGTTAATCGGCGGCATTGGTTTGACTCAGTTTCTCATGAGCGCTTTCCCCTCATTAGGCTGGTCGCCTGCCGGCGTTGGAATGACGGACAATGTCAAATCGTTTCAACCATATCGATCCCAAAGAGCTATCTATCCTTACTTTGTGGTCGTCGTGCTTCTATTCCTATTCCAAACCGCGTTCGGTGTGGTTACCGCTCACTACGTTGTGGAATCCGGGGGACTCTACGGATTGGATATTCGCAATTTTCTGCCATATAGCATCACGCGCAGCTGGCATTTGCAGCTTTCCATCTTCTGGATTGCCACTGCTTGGTTAGCTGGTGGCATGTTCCTGGCGCCGATGCTCTCAAAGCATGAGCCCAAAGGACAACATTGGTTGGTAAAGGCATTATTTGGTGCCGTCCTGATTGTTGCCGTAGGTAGTGTCTGCGGTGAATGGCTCGGCATTAAAAATATGCTCGGTGATTTATGGTTCTGGCTCGGTCATCAAGGTTGGGAATATCTGGAACTTGGTCGGTTCTGGCAAATATTGCTAATTGTAGGCATGGTGCTATGGGCATTCATTGTATTTCGCAGCATTCGTCCGCTTCTCAAAGGGCAAGACCACGGCAGTTTGCCATACATGCTTTTGTACGGAGTAATGGCAATACCTTTATTCTTCAGTTTTGGGGTGATGTATGACCCATCTACAAATTTCGCAGTTGCCGACTTCTGGCGCTGGTGGGTAGTTCATCTTTGGGTCGAAGGAATATTTGAACTTTACACGACAATCATCGTCGCCTATTTCTTCTGTAGCTTAGGAATGGTCTCTGAAAAGTCAGCACTGTCTGTTATTTACGTGGATATTTTGCTATATCTCGGCAGTGGTATCGTTGGCATTGGTCACCACTATTACTGGACCGCACAACCTGCAATTAACATGGCGCTAGGTTCAATGATCTCTGCTCTTGAGGTTGTGCCGTTGACACTACTAACGATGGAAGCTTGGAAATTCGTCCATCTAGCAAAGGTAGAAGGCTCAATTAAGAACTTCTCCCACTATTGGGCAATGATGTTTTTGCTGGCAGTAGGCTTCTGGAATTTTCTTGGAGCCGGTGTATTTGGCTTCCTAATTAACACACCCATCGTAAGTTATTACGAACACGCGACGTATCTAACATCCAACCATGGACATGCTGCGTTAATGGGAGTATATGGAATGCTGGCAGTAGCAGCAGTGCTATTTTGCACCAGATATCTTATGGAAAATTCCGTCTGGAACAATAAACTAATAGGCATATCGTTCTGGTGTTTGAATATCGGCTTACTGCTCATGCTTATCCTAAACATCTTTCCGGCCGGCGTAATTCAGATGGTGGCAAGTTTCAATCACGGATTCTGGTTTGCTCGCAGTTACGAATTTATCCACTCACATTACTTCCAGTTATTTACCTGGCTTCGCGTGGTTGGTGATTTAACGTTTGTCGTTGGCGGCGTGCTGCCGATTGTATTCGTTGTCGTGCGCGGCATGTTCTACGTGCGCAAATCCATCAAGCCGGAATCTTTACCCATAGAATAATTAAATCGAATTCGGATCGTTATAAGGCGGAGGCATTGGTGTTGTCTGCTTTGGTTCCGTAAACTTCGGCGGCACAAAAGGCGTAGATGGCTGCGTGCGTTTACCAGTATCTTTCTCTATAAACTCGCCTGTTTGCGGATCAAGTTCATAAGTACCTGGCGGCAATTTCGACAAATCGCTCATTTGTTTTTGCATCTGGCGCATGATGTCCGACAAGGGTCCAAAGATATCGTTGTTTGAACCAAATTCCGGAAAACCTGGAACTATATTCGGCACATTTTGGGTCGGCGGAAGATTGAAATTGTCTTCGCCCCACTGACTGCCTGGTCGAGCCTTCGAAGTCGGACCCATTCGGCCTTTGGGGATTTCCGTAACAGAGCCAATACCCAAAGTCTTTTTCAATCTATCAACGCGATCAAAATACGAAATCGCCGGACTCGGTTGACCGAATATTTTAGTCTCAATGCGAGCCAGTCTCTCATCAAGTGATTCACCAGGATACGTCTTTTTCAAAACTCTCCACTCTAATGTATTGAGAATTGGATATTGGTCAGACGACTTATTAGCCGGTGGCTCTTTTTCCGCAGCCGAAGGAGCATGCGTCTCGGGTTTAACTGGAGTAGTTTTTGCGCTTGATTGACTATCGCGCTCGACAATTGCTTTACTCAGTCGCGCCAGTCTTTCCTCAATGCTGCCTTCCTGTGTGGTACCAAAGATAAGCAACTCAAGTCTTTGCAGGCGCTTATCACCGGGATCACTTGGGTATTGATGAAAGAAAAAACGATTTTCATAGGCGCTTATTTTGCCGAGCATAGCCTGAGCAGACTCTTCGGCTAACGCCGACGGCAAGGACATTAGTCCAAAGCCTAATAGACTACCAACTATGACTTCGGCAAGTTTAATTTTGGGCATACCAACATCAACTCCGCTTAACTAGGCCCTATCCCAAGATAGCACTTTTGCTGCGTTAATTTAAGATGGTTTTCCCTGACAGTTATTCGTCCGATGAGCGGAATTCAGCATCAACTACATCATCGCCGCTGGACGAAGAACCGGAGCCGCTATTGCCGCCGCCATCAAAACCACCGCTTTCAGCGCCACCAGATGTAGCACCGGCACCAACTGGTGAACCGGCAGCCGCGGCCGACTGCTGAATAACAACCATCTGACCTCTAAGATCATTCATCAAGTTTTTGATGGTGTCATGATCAGCGTTTTCATTGAGCTTCTGTCTGAGTTCAGTAACGAGCATTTCAGCGCGCGCTTTCTCACCGCTTGATACACGTTCACCAAGCTCTTTGATTTGCCGCTCAACCGCATAACACATGCTGTCGGCTTCGTTACGGATATCAGCTTCTTCCTTGCGCTGTTTATCTTCTTCTGCGTGTGATTCGGCTTCTTTGACCAAGCGATCAACATCATCACTGGACAGATTAGTGCTGGCCGTAATCGTGATCTTCTGTTCCTTACCGGTAGATTGATCACGCGCCGTCACGTTGAGAATACCGTTGGCGTCAATATCAAATGTAACTTCGACTTTCGGTACGCCACGTGGAGATGCTGGGATACCATCCAGGCGGAAGTTACCGAGTAGCTTGTTGTCACGCGCCATTGGACGCTCACCCTGGAATACATAAATATCCACGGCTGTTTGGCTGTCTTCAGCAGTAGAGAAGATCTCTGACTTTCTTGTTGGAATGGTTGTGTTGCGCTCTACCAATTTGGTGAACACACCACCCATTGTTTCAATACCGAGTGAAAGCGGTGTTACGTCGAGAAGAACAACACCCTTAACTTCACCACCAAGAACACCGGCTTGAATTGCAGCACCAACTGCTACCACTTCATCCGGGTTAACACTCTGGTTAGGTTCTTTGCCGCCGGTTAAGCTCTTAACCAATTCCTGCACGGCTGGAATACGTGTAGAACCACCAACGAGTACAACCTCATCGAGTTGTTCATACGTCAACTTCGCATCTCTCAATGCTTGTTCCATGGGGGCGCGGCAACGCTCAACCAAATGTCTTGTTAATTCATTGAATCTTGCGCGGCTCAACTTGATGTCCAAGTGCTTAGGACCACTGGCATCAGCGGTAATAAACGGCAAGGAGATATTTGTTTCGGTAACCGATGAGAGTTCAATCTTCGCTTTTTCAGCAGCTTCTGTCAGACGCTGCAAAGCTTGACGATCTTTTCTCAAGTCAATGCCTTCCAGCTTCAAAAACTCGTCGGCAACCCAGTCAACGATGCAGTGGTCAAAGTCGTCGCCACCCAAGTGTGTATCACCGGAAGTGGATTTAACTTCGAATACGCCATCGCCCACATCCAACACTGAAACGTCGAATGTGCCACCACCCAAGTCGAATACAAGAATGGTTTCGTTTTCTTTTTTGTCGAGACCATACGCAAGCGCTGCTGCCGTTGGCTCGTTGATAATACGCAGAACTTCAAGTCCGGCAATTGTGCCGGCGTTTTTTGTTGATTGACGCTGTGAGTCATTGAAGTAAGCAGGTACAGTGATTACCGCTGAAGACACTTTTTCACCGAGATATTTTTCGGCATCCTCTTTGAGTTTTCGCAAGATCATTGCGGAGATTTCTTCCGGCGTATAATCCTTGCCTTGAATTAAAACCTTACAACCGCCGTCGCCGCCTTCTTTTACTTTGTAAGAAACGATAGAACGTTCTGATTCAACTTCGTTAAAGCGTCTGCCGATGAAACGCTTAATGGAATAAACGGTGTTTTCCGGATTGAGCACAGCCTGACGGCGAGCCAATTGACCAACCAGACGCTCGCCTGACTTCGTAAATGCCACGACTGATGGAGTTGTCCGTCCGCCTTCAGCGTTAGGAATAACGGTCGGTTGTCCACCTTCCATCACGGCGACCACAGAGTTGGTGGTGCCCAAGTCGATTCCTACTGACTTACCCATTATGTGTGTACTCCTTAATAACGCTCCGGTTCAGACAAGTCTTCACCTTCGCTTAGCCCGAAGGCACATTTAGTGCCTTCTCCTTGCTATTCACGCCTCTCAGCGACCTGCTCATCGCAGCTCTCGCTCGGCTGATTCGTCGGTCCCGTACTCGTAACGCTCCGGTCTTTGCCTTGGAGCTATGAACATCTTATGCCTGATTCCATCATGCCAACAAACATTTGATGCATTCTTAAACTTATACAAAAGTTTTATATTATCCGTCGTCAAGCTCCTCACCAATTGCCAGCGCTTTGACCTTGACGCGAGTCTCTTGGGTCTTCGCCAGCTTTAATAAATGCGATGGCTGATATCTGAACGGAAACTGCTCGTAAAGCGCCTGCCAGTGCATTGGCACCAAGCGTTTTGCGCCTATCTCCTCGGCGATTCTCAGTGCCTCTTGCGGGGATGCAACCTTATAGCGACCACCGATAGGTAAACAAGCAGTATGGACTTTGTTGCCCTTCAGGCTTTTGGCAATTACTTCCGTATATAGGGTGTCTCCGGAGTGATAGAAGCCGTTGAAGTAATAGCCATTAACAGGATTGCCGGGAGCGGACGCTCGCGCAACCAAGAAGAAAATACCCTTACTAATCTTGCCTAGTCTGGTCATTGGATGATGGGCAGGAATAGCCTTTATTTCCACGCCATTAAATTCGATGCTTTCGCCGTGGTCAATCTCGATGAATGCACTTGCCGGCACACGCTTCTTGTATCTTTTTTGCAACCACTTGATGAGCTTACTCGGTCCGGCAAATTTGCACTTCCAAGCTTCGTAAAGTTTGGGCGTCATCCTAACGCCATGATCAAAGTGACCATGCGTGAATAGAACAAGCTGCCCCTTTTCAAGTCTCTGCCAGTCCACTGGTTGCTTGAAATATGGATCTACATAAAGACAGAGTCCAGGAAGATCAAACTTGAACGCGCTGTGACCTAAATAGGTGAGACTCAACAGTCCACTCCACAAGCCGGAAATCAATAGCGAATCGTAGCATCTTTTAGGTGAGTAGTCCCCCGCTGCGGTTGTCAGGCTATTAATATGTACTATATAGCTAACCGTGAGCCATAGACGGCCTGGAGGATGAATGCGTAATTCTTATATTGCCCTGTCGCTGACCTTATTGATGTCCGTCAGCGCATCAGGTGCAGCTTTTGCAAAAAATGAACCTGTCGAGATTTTGAAGTACTTCAATCCGATTCAAGAAAAATCTTACTTGAACAAATCACAAGATAGACTGATCAAGAAAAAAGCATTCAAGGTAAATCAACTGCCGACAATTTCCCCAGTGGCCAATAAAGAATTGGGCTACTTCGCAGTTATCAAAGATAACGACAACATCACTGCAATTAAAGAATTGTTGTCTAAACCATACGTCAATGGCGTCTCTGTAACTTACACATGGAACGAACTGGAACCTGTTGAAGATACTTTCAAATGGGAATCTCTAGATCGCATTCTTGAACTCTGCGCACAAACCAACAGAACAGCAATCGTGCGTGTTGCGACTTCTGGAATCGATAGAACAACCGATTCCAACGACACTCCGAAGTGGGTTTTTGATGGCGGCGCTAAAGCAATTACCTACAAGGGTGCTGATGGACAGAACCATCAACTGTCTTTGTTCTGGGATAAGACATACTTAGCCAACTGGGACAACTTCTTGTCCGAGTTCGGTGCACGTTATGACAAAAACCCGAACATCCACAGCATCGGCATCACCGGCGGCGGCATAATGACAGGCAATTTGGTTACTCCAAGTTCGTTGCCTGCATACAACGGCAAGACTGTGGTCTCCGAAGTAAAAACAGCCGGCAATCAATTGGATGAAGCCATGAAAAAAGAACATGGCATGACACAAAGATTGCTTGACCAGCACGGCAAGTACATTGTTGATTTGTTCGCCAAGTCTTTCCCGACCGCTCGCTTAAACTTTGACCTCGATCCACAAGTTAAGAGCCGCATGGGACAAGATGTTCTCGATGAAATCAGCGACTACGCCATTCGTCGTTATGGACAGCGCATTTTCCTAACGCGCCTTAACGCCGACGAGAAGCACGGGTTTGACGAATACAGACTATTCCTGAAGTTCCGTCCGGATACTCTGACTGGTATACAAATAGCGGAAGACGTAACTGGAGCCGATCTAGATAAAATCAGTAAGTACGCACTCGATGACGGCATAAGCTATGCCGAAATCCCGGCAAGTATTTTGCTCAGCACCGATCCGGCAATTCAAAAGCCATTGTCGGCACTAGCTTCACACATCGGCTATCAACTACTTGTACAACAAGCAACAGTACCTGCAGAAGCTGCCTCCGGCGAGCCAATCAAAGCCACATTCAAAGCCATGAACTTCGGAGCAGCGACAGCAAAGCGCCCATCAAGGCAATTGGATAAGGACATCGCCGCCAGCTTCCGCGTGGAAATTGAGCTAAAAGACGCCGAAGGCAAGTCCGCCGTCTTGTCCTACCACACACCGGAAACACCAACCAACACATGGGCAGCCGGACACCCGGTAGCATGGGAAGAAGAACTGCGCATGCCGCAACTGACACCAGGTGAATACTCAGTCTGGTTGTCTGTTGTCGACAGCGACACCAAACGCAAAATAAGCTTCATCGACATCATGAACAACCAAGAACCGAAAGCCGCTGTTTCCGCTCCTATCGGTAAGATCAAAATCCTACCGCCAAGCAGCAGATCCATAGGCGCTTCCGAAACTGTCAACAAATAACGTAAGTGCTATAAATCAAGAGGGCGGGACCAACATCCCGCCCCCTTTGTCATTCTGAGTCCCCATTTTTGTCATCTCGACGGAGCGAAGCGAGTGGGGAGATCTCGCAACGATCAGACGTTCAATTAGTTCAACTTACGAGATTTCTCGACTGCGCAGCCTTTGGCTGCTTCGCTCGAAATGACAAAGCTGAACGTTAATGCAACGCCGTCTTCTCTTTGTGCGTCGCATCTGCTTCCGGTGCGATGTGCAAGTTGGCGTCTGCCCAGACGATTTGGCCTGTTTCAAACGGCGATATTAAATCATCGTGATGCGCTAGCACACGTACCGTGAACCCATGTCTACCCGAGCTGAAATACCTTATCGCCCCGCTAAACATGTAAGTGTCGCCATCCCTAGAATCACTCACCGTCATCGGAATAACTTCACCTGATTCAATTTGTCCATGGAAGTTAATCGGTCCATGATAAATCTGCACAGCTACATCATCCGGACTGAGCCCATTCAAATAAACCCGCGCCCTGACTCGCATGTCGTCACCAACACGCACGTGATCCGAATCAGCCGCTTGCACCATTTCAATTTTCACAGCAGGGAAGCGGTGATTTAGTTTAGCTTTCCAATCGGCAATACTCTTTGCTTTCTCTGCTTCTTGCGTCAAAAATTCCGAATAACGACGTGACGCCGGGAAGTAAGCACGCAGTGCATACTCTCTAAGCATTCTGTTGATATTAAACAGCGGACACACTTGAAGCATTGACGACTTCATGAGCGACAGCCAGCGGCGCGGCAGCCCGTCACCATCGCGGTCATAGAACATCGGCACGATTTCTTTTTCCAAAATATCGTAAAGTGCGCCGGATTCAACATCATCCTGATAGTCCATATCGGCATACACTTCGCCACGTCCAAGCGCCCATCCAACATTTGGTTGATAAGCTTCATCCCACCAACCATCAAGAATGCTGAAATTAATAGCGCCGTTAAAAGCTGCTTTCATTCCAGATGTACCACAAGCTTCCATGAAGCGTCTTGGTGTGTTCAACCACACATCAACACCCTGCAACATCCAGCGAGCGACGTTCATATCGTAGTCTTCAATAAAGACAATACGGCGTCGTACATCCTCTCCGCGCGAAAAATGCACAAGTTGTCGAATGATTTCTTTAGCAGGAACATCATCCGGATGTGCTTTTCCAGCAAGGATAATCTGCACCGGTCTGTCTTTGTTACTGAGAATAGAGGCAAGTCGCTCAATATCTCGAATGAGCAAATTCGCCCGCTTGTAAGTGGCGAATCGTCTCGCAAATCCAATTGTCAACGCCTCCGGATCAAGTATTTCCAGAGCCTCTTTCAATTCATTGGACAACGCACCCTTTGCTTCCAATTGTTTGCGCAATCGGCCGCGACAGAAACTAACAAGACGCTGCCTTCTTCTATCTTGAATGCGCCAAAGTTCTTCATCCGGGATTTCAGCAACTCTTTTCCAAATGTTTTGTCCTTCAACATCTTCAGACCATTTTGGACCAAGATAACGATCAAACAGATCAGCCATCTCTTCTGAAATCCAAGACTTAGCATGAATGCCATTTGTCACATGCGTGATTGGCACTTCGTTTTCCGGCACACTTGGCCAAACATCTTGGAACAATTTTCTCGACACATCACCGTGCAACTTGCTTACCGCATTTGTACGCGATGAAAGCTTCATAGCCAGATTTGCCATGGAAAATGGCTCGTAGTGATCATGAACATTGGCACGTCCCAATCCTAAAAACTCATCACGCGTAATACCAAAATCACGGTAGTAATCCGACAAGTATTTATCGATGAGTTCCGGTGGAAACTTATCAATACCGGCAGGTACTGCTGTGTGCGTTGTGAAGATATTTCCGGCAGCGGCGACTTCACGTGCCTGCCAGAAGGATAAGTTCTGCTCCTGCATAAGCATGCGCACGCGTTCAAGAGCTAGAAAAGCCGAGTGTCCTTCATTCATATGAAAGACTGTCGGCATGATATTCAAAGCTTTCAATGCTTTGACACCACCTATACCTAAAACTATTTCCTGCTGAATACGCGTCTCTTTGTCGCCGTGATAGAGAGCATCCGTAATATCTTCATCACCAGGCCCATTTTCTGGGATATTCGTATCAAGCAAATAAAGCGGCACGCGTCCGACTTGCACTTTCCAAACTTTTACATAAAGCGGTCGCCCCGGGAAATTGACGGTGACGACAATTTGCTCACCATTAGCATCCTGAGCAGGCACAATGGGCATGTTGTAAAAGTCATTAATCGGATAACGCTCTTGCTGCCATCCATCACGATTTAAATACTGGCGGAAATATCCTTGTTGGTAAACAATACCCATGCCTACAAAAGGAAGCCCTTGTTCAGATGCAGCCTTAACATGATCGCCTGCCAAAATACCCAGACCACCAGAATAAATAGGCACCGACTCGGTCAAACCAAATTCGGCAGAAAAGTATGCAATTTTGCCAGTGTTGAGTTTTTTGTAGTTTTTTTCGAACCAAGTATTTTCGCTTTTGAGATATCCACAAAACTTTTGGTAAATACGATTGGCGTGTCCGAGAAAACCTTCGTCGGCTGCCAGTTCATTCAAACGCTGCTGGCTAATCTTGCCCAAAAGCAACACCGGATTGTGTCCGGTCGTCTCCCACAACTCCCTATCCATGCGCCTGAATAAGTTAATTGACTCGTGGTCCCAGCTCCAGCGCAGGTTGTAGGCCAATTCCCGCAGGCACTCAAGCTCGGGCGGCAAGAATGGCGTAACCTCAAAAGTGCGAATTGGTTTCAACTTAAATCCTCCGGCCTACTGTAAAAATTTTCCCACGAATTAGCTCTTTTAAGCGATTTGGCAAAGTTTTTACTTGTTGCCAAGAATATAAGATGGGTGCAGGGCAATAACGGAGCAACAGATGCCGGCACTCAGTCCTGGAACCAAGGCACCGACATTTAGATTAACTGGGCTCGATAAAGCCGCCTATGTGTTAACTGACACTTTGCGTTCCGAGCCGGCAGTAGTTTTGGCATTTTTCAAAGTTAGCTGCCCTGTTTGTCAGTTTACATTCCCTTACCTGGAAAGACTGCACCGCAGCTATCCCAATCTGCCGATCTGGGGAATCAGTCAAGACGATACCGATGCAACGGAAGGCTTTTGCCGCATGTTCGGCATTACCTTTCCTGCCTTGCTCGATCAGAGCTACGAATTGTCCGTCGGTTATGACTTAACAAACGTGCCTTCCATCTTTCTTGTCGGACGAGATCTGGTCATCGACAGAACCATCGTCGGCTTTGACAAAGCAGAATTGGAAGGACTCAATCAAGATTTATCCGAATTATCCGGAATGCCGACAAAGGCATTATTCAGTGCGGCCGACGAAGTGCCGGCGCTGAAACCCGGCTGAGGGTCAAAACACCTGGCTTAGGTTAAGCCGGAAAAGGAGCTTAATACAAATGCAAATTCAGTCCTGGGCAAAAACACTAACGACAGTTGTACGACTCGTCTGTTTAGCATTGTTGTTTGGTGGATCTACAGCAATAGTATTCACAGCTATTGTTCTTGTTAAAACAGCAGTAGCGGCCGGTATTTCACAAACAGAAGCTGCAACCGCCAATGCACCGATATTTATCAACTTTGCCAAAGTAGCATTAGGTGCAGCAATTGGTTTGCTCGCTGCTGAAGCTGTTGATTTTGCCACAAACCCAAATAAAACCAAATCTACTTACGTTCGCTATGCTGCAAGCTTTGCCGCAATTGCAACAGCAATGATTTTCTCTCTCGGACTCACACCAATGATGGCTGAACTGTTGCCGGCAATTGCCACCGACCCGACGGCTCATGACGAATTTCATAAACTGCACACACTTTCACGCACGATCTTTGGCGGAACAATATTCTGCGCATTGATCTCACTTATCACGCCTGCTCTATCGAGCGAATCGAGGTCTTAATGGCCAGCAGCAAACGCATATTTCTTGATCCAATTCATCACGACATTGTTCTGGACAGCAATAATCGTGCTGAAAACCTCATCCTAAAGCTAATTGATACACCGGAATTCCAGCGCTTGCGCCGTGTGCATCAATTCGGCATTTCCAATTTGACATTTTTAGGCTCAGAACATTCACGCTTTACGCACTCGGTCGGCGTGATGCACATTGCTTCTCGTCTATATAGTCAACTTCTGGAAAAAGCGCCATCGCTTACCGAATATGAACCACTAATTCTTGCTTCGGCACTTTTGCATGACGTCGGACACGGTCCGTACAGTCACGTCACCGAAAAAATAGTCGGCTATAACCACGAAGACTGGTCAAGCCGCATTATTACCGAGAACACTGGAATCACCGAAACACTTAGAAGTTTCGATAAACAACTTCCGGAAAAGATAGCTAGTGTCTTGAAAAAGACTTTTAAGCCCCACTACTTATCCGACATCGTCTCCAGCCAACTTGACTGTGATCGTTTCGACTACTTGTTGCGCGATAGTTATATGTCCGGTACAGCCTATGGACTTTTTGCTCTCGATCGCATTCTTGCATCGCTGGAAATCGACGAACCTAATGACCGTCTCGTTGTCTCTGGAGAAAAAGCACAAACAGCAGTCGAGCACTATCTCTTCGCTCGCTATTCAATGTACGCCTCTGTTTATTTTCACAAGAAGAATCTTGCCGCACGCGCCCAATTGGGCTTACTTGTCAAACGCGCGCGCATGCTTGCCGGACAGTTAAACTTCATGGACGAGCCGATGCACAAGTGGCTAATGAATGAGCCCCTGGACGTCCAAGAATATTTACGTCTGGACGATGTGGCTCTCACGTACCACATCAAGCGTTGGATGGACGACAAAGATCCAATTCTCCGCGATCTCGCTTCACGTCTCATCAATCGCAAACTCTTTAAAGCTATTCGTCTTCCAGTAAAAACAACAGAAGAAGCCGAAGCCATTCAGAAGCGAGCTGCAGATGCGCTGAAGAAATCCAACTTTGATCCGGAATTCTATTTAACAACGGACTCAACCGGTATCAAGCCATATGAGTTATATCATCCGGACAACGATCATCCACAGTCAAATATTATGTTGCGCACAGCTAACGGACAAATCAAAGAACTATCATCACTTTCACCAACGGTAGATGCATTGGTCAAAGGGCAATTCGCCTCATTCTGGCTCATCTATCCAGCTGAAGTGTCGGACACAATTGTCCGACTTCTTGAACCTGCACCAATAGCCTAAGATCAACCAACATTATGATTAATGCCTCAAGTTTTTACTTCGCCCGTCATGGACAAACTGACGCCAATATCCAAGCCGTCATGTGTGGTGGCGAATGGGATATTGAGCTTAACGAAGCAGGCATTGCCCAAGCAAAAGCTGCAACTCAGCTATTGCAAGATACCGAGCACAACATCAAAACCATTTGCGCAAGTCCAATGAAAAGAGCTCTCAAGACAGCGCATATCCTCAATGAGGCATTGTCTGTCCCACTCACAGTTGTCCACGAATTACGTGAATGGGAAGTAGGTGAATGGTCAAGAAAACCGTATCACCAAGTACCAAATCTATTTCTTGGAAGTGAAAACCCTCCCGGTGGTGAAACCAGACAGGAGTTTCAAGACAGGATTCATCGCGGACTGTTAGCGTCCGTACAAAACGAAGGGCCAGTATTAATCGTCTCGCATGGCTGCGTTTGGCACGTCATTACAAAACTGCTCAATATGCCTGGCGGACTAATTGAAAACGTTAGCATTCACAGAATTAATCAGCACAGTGACGCAGACCAATCTATCCTCTTGTGGAAGAGCGAAAGATTGCTGCCGATTGTCGTAAATCATATATGACGGAAATCAAAGGCAACCTATCTTCAATTGCAAAAGGACATTTTTCAATTGGTTCTTTCTGGCGGCTTTTGTATGCGCGTTTCTAAATGCCTGGTACGCTCCTTCACGACATGCTTTACACGGCTGTTCTCCATATGTAATTTTTACGTTGCCGGACAAACGTCTGATCCCCGACTTTCCACCCTTTGTTCGGACTAGCATGACAACCGTAATAAATCGTATTACAAACAACCTTAAGCTTTGGATCAGAAACAACAACCTGTTGAGATCTTTTGCTAGCCTATACGTATTGTTCCAATGGGCTAAGAAATGTTCGATACACTTACAGACCGCCTGCAGGGCTTTATCAAGACTGTCCGCGGCGAAGCCAAGCTAACGCCGGAAAACATCGAAGAAGCTATTCGCGAAGTGCGCAAGTCACTTCTAGAGGCAGATGTCTCCTTGAAGGTGGTAAAGCTCTTCATCAGCCGTGTGCGCCAAAGAGCACTGGGAATAGAAGTAATTGAGTCTGTTTCGCCAGGACAGCAATTCATCAAAGTCGTTCACGATGAATTGGTCACGATTTTCGGTGGCGAAAATGTGCCAATCAATCTCAAAGGCGAGCCGGCTGTCGTCATGCTGCTCGGCTTGCAAGGTTCAGGTAAAACTACTGCCTGCGCCAAGCTTGCGTTGAAGCTCAAGAAAGAAGGCAAAAAGCCTTTGATGGTCGCTTGCGATATTCAAAGACCGGCAGCCATCATGCAATTACAGACACTCGGCAAACAGATTGATGTGCCAGTGTTTACGTTACCTGGCGTTACAGACGTAAGTGAGATTGCCACCAAGGCAATAAGCAAAGCAAAAGAAGAAAGTCTAAACCCAGTACTTCTCGATACTGCCGGTCGTCTGCAAATTGATACAGATTTGATGGCAGAGTTGGTAATTATTGATCGCCTGTTTGAGCCAGGAGAAAAGCTTCTTGTAATTGACTCGATGACAGGACAAGAAGCAGTTACTGTTGCCGACACTTTCAACACGCAGTTAGACACAACAGGGGTTCTCCTAACCAAAGTTGATGGAGACGCCAGAGGTGGCGCCGCGCTTTCCGTACGCGAAGCAACCGGTCGTCCCATTAAGTTCATCAGCACCGGCGAGAAGTTGGTCGACCTAGAAGCCTTCTATCCAGAGCGCATGGCCAGCCGCATTCTTGGAATGGGTGATGTTCTATCACTTGTCGAAAAAGCGCAGCAAGCAATTGACGAAAAGGAAGCAGAGAAAGTCGCGAAGCAAATGATGGCCGGCGAATTTACTCTGGAAATGTTCGTCAACGCCCAGCGCATGATGAAGAAGATGGGATCTTTTGGCGACATCATGAAGATGATGGGCATAGGCGGCATGTTCGGAATTTCCTCCGACCAGCAATCGCAAATTGCCGACCATGGCGAGAAAATGCTGGGTCTTTATGAGACGGCTATTAACTCCATGACCCCCGAAGAGCGCCGCAAACCCGAAATTATCAACATGAGCCGCCGTCGCCGGATTGCCAACGGGTCCGGAATGCAGGAAAACGCTCTTGGGCAAATGTTAAATGAATTTGACAAGATGCGCACAATGTTTCAACAACTCAATAAAATGATGGGTGGAGGCGGCGCCTCAATGCTGCCTGGCCTTTTCCCTGGGATGCCTGGGGCTCCAAAAGGGCAAATGCCGCCCTTTCCTGGCAGTCCACCAGCAGGTATGCCTAAATTACCGCCCGCTAATTTCCCAAGAAAAGGTGGATTTAGTGGTGGATATCGAAAGAAAGGGAAACGGTTCTAATCCTAGCTTTGCTAGAATATCGTGACTACATATACAAAATGGTCCTAAGAGGAAAAATCCGTGGTTAAAATCAGGCTGAAGCGCGTAGGCGCAACTAAGGCTCCACACTATAGAATAGTGGTGACCGACCAGCGCAACAGACGCGATGGCATGCCCATCGAAGAAGTGGGCTACTACAACCCAAAATCCAAAGAACTCAAAGTTAACAAAGAAGCAGTTTCAAAATGGATCAAGAACGGCGCTCAACCTACAGAGACAGTCGCAAGCCTTATCAAAAAGGCCGCAGGCTAGGCGGTTACCGTCGCGAAAGAGAATATGTCCCCGTCAGTGACTCAACCGCTGCCGAGGATTTAGCGCAGTACGTCCTCACTGTGCTGGCGCGCGATTCCTCCAGTATCCAGTTCATCAGAGAACCCATCGACGAAAGACGCCTCCGCTTGTCCGTAAGTTGCGATCCCGAACATACGGGCAGACTTATCGGCAAAGGCGGCAAGACCATTTCTGCACTACGCCTGCTGGTTAAATCAGCCGCCAGCCGCCGTGGCAAAAAGGTCGACATCGATATCAACTCTCAAGGTGAAGAGCAACACTCAGACGAGTACTAGTCCGGTCTTGTGATTATCTTTGTAAGGGGCGCATTACATGCGCCTCTTATTTTTTGACCTATTTCTTTATTTCGTCGCGCAAGTATTTGATCTTATTGCGCACGTAATCACTGTACGCAAGCTGCAACTGCAGCCCAAGTGATCCATCTAAAAAGCCCAGGCGTGCGAAATAGCGATAGACAAATGTCCAACCGGGATGAATCAACTCATTGATTCTGCTTGTATGCCACCAGCTTGCGCCGCTCACTAGTCGCTGCTTGGCCGACAAGCGCGCAAAGTTTTCCATTGACTGGGCAAACTCCTGCGGGTTTTCGTAAGCCATATTTTTAAGAGCGTGATTGAGATTATCCAGCGGTCCATCAACGACTACAGATTCATGCACAAGCCGGTCGTTAAACTTGCCCTTGCCGCGACGAAAAAGGCGCAAATGCCTGTCCGGGTAGAATCCACCATGCGCTATAGGCACACCACCTACATGAAGCATGCGCGGGATTTTGAAGCCATCAAATTCGTTTATGCGCGAGCTTTCCAAAACAGCACCAATTTCTGCAACAAGCTCCGGTGTCATTATCTCGTCACCATCAAGGCTCAATATCCAGTCGCTGGTAGCCTGCGCAATAGCAAAGTTTTTTTGTTTACCGTAACCCAACCAATCTTGATGAATGACTTTTGCGTTAAAGCTCTTTGCGATTTCAATAGTTCTATCTGTCGATCCGGAATCAACGAGAATGATCTCGTCTGCAAGAGGCGTTGCCGCAGCCAACACATCGCCTATGTGCCTCTCTTCATTGAGGGCAATTATCACAACAGAAAGAGTCGGCTTTTTCATGCCTAGCGCCTTAGAAACCTAATTACCTTATTCTGGTTATCGATTGTGTACTGCCAACCACCATAAAATGTTTGACCAAGAAGCGGTTTCGGCATCTTACCTGCCTCAATTACACTCACCGGAATATCGCTTTTCTCAATTGGCCCCATACGCATTCTCTGCACTGTGAAACTGACAGAATTAGTAGTGCCGCCAATTCCCATGCTTGTGCCTTGCTCAGCATCTTCCGGTATGGAAAGTCCAAGTGTCCGCGCTTGCTCTTTTGTGAATGTAATTCCTTCGGCTCCTGTATCAAAATACATCTGACACTTCTTGCCGTTAACATCCACGCTTACTACTAATTCTTTACCTTCTTGTGTAAACGGCACGGAATTACTATCTGAACCAGAAGACGCCCTTGCACCACCACCCCGTTTCGATAACTCTATTGTACTTATGCTGTCGTCAATCGTGTATTCAAAGTCTTTGAAAAATGATTGTCCTAAAAGTGGCTCTGTAGGCAGGTTTTCCTGAACGCTGATGGGAAAATTTGAGCGCTTGATTTGACCAATTTTCAATTCAACGTTCATCTGCCAAGTTTTGACGGGCTCTGCCGAACCTACGCCGGCTGCCTGTCCTGTTGCCGGCCCTGTCGGTGGATTGATACCAAGTTGCCTCAAGTGATTTGTACCAAACACGCAATCCTCAGCACCCGTATCAAAAATTACCGGTATTCGCCTGTTATTCAGCTCGGCATCAACAACCAAGGACTTACCTTGTTTCGTAAAGTGTATTTTTGTCTGCTCCGGATCAGCGCCAAAAGACGATTGAAAATCATGCGTGCCCGAACTTCTAGATGCACGACTCGGCTTTTCCGGCTGAGCTAGCGCTTGTTGAGCATATTGTGCTGCTGTACTATAAGGAAATTTTTGCATGATTTGTTGGTAGGCAGCACTTGCTTTAGCTCTATCGCCCAAATATTGATAATTAAGCGCTCTGTAGTAAAAGGCATTACTGTCATTGGGATTATTCTTTACCGCCTGATCGAATTTCAGCGCAGCAGCTTTGAAGTTGCGCTGTCCAAAAAGCTTTACGCCTTCTTCAAAAGCAGCACCCCAAGCGGACATTGAAGAAATGCAAAAGCCAAAAGCGACAGACAAAGCGAGGATTTTGTTTCTCATCTTGGGCGCCCTATTGTAGTCAACTGCTTATATACCCAGTTCGTCCACTAAAACTAACTTCTGCGCCTCTGATGTACCCAGGCATATTTCGGTCATTTTTGCGTCTCTGTAAAAGCGCTCCAATGCAGAATCAGCACTAATACCGAAAGTACCCAAAACCTGCATGGCTTCGCCACTGTGGACTTTTGCTACTTTTGAGGCAAACAATTTAGCCATTGCTGAAAAGCGGCGGAAATTCTCAGGACGTTCATCGTGCGACCAAGCGGCTCTATAAGTCTGCAAGCGCGCTCCTTCTAGTTCAGTCGATATGTCGGCCAACTTCCACTGAATTCCTTGGAACTGCCCGATATTGACACCGAATTGTTTGCGATCCCGAGCATGCTTAACTGATTCTTTGAGAGCAGCCTCGGTTAGTCCGATGCAAGAAGCAGATAAGACTGCTTTCGCTACATCGGCTACATAATTGGCCATGGCAATCGCTTGAGTGTCTGTGCCGAGCAAGCTGTCCTCTGCAATTTTCATACTTTTGAACTCAACATCGTTTACAAAGCACGAACGCAGACCCAGGCGTGCCTTATCAGGGCTGCAATTCAACGTTCCGCCCGCAATAGCATCCGGATTTAAATTCACCAAGAGCAATGAAAGTTTGTCGCCTGAGCGAACAAGCACAACCATCAAGCCGGCAATTTCACCATTAACGGTCCAAACTTTTTTACCGTCTAAGACAAGCTTGCCCGATTCACTAATTGCTTTTGTTTCTACAGCCTGCCAATCGGTGCCGGCGTTTTCTTCAGCAAAAGCTACGGTGGCGACAATTTCGCCAGTAGCCAGAAGCGGTAAGAATCTTGATTTCTGAGTTTCGCTCCCATATTTTTTGATAAGCTCAATTGCTGCCGTGTGACAAGCAAGAGTCATGCCCAAGCCGGGCTCATATGAACATGCCGATTCAACAAACAAAATCAGATCAAGAAGCGAACCACCCTGTCCGCCGAATTCTTTCGGAACAGTGATACCACAATAGCCGGATTGTCCGACTGTCTTGAGAAAATCTTTCAGTGAAACTTTGTGCTCTTCCAGGGCCTTTGCCTGCGGCTCGATCGTGCTCTTTGCAAAAGCCTGATATTTTTCCTTCAGTGATTCCTGAGATGCACTTAAGAACGTATTCACAAGATCCTCCTGGCTGCCCACGCTATGTAATAGCCATTGTAGTTTATCACTTAGCAGCAATTGCGCCTATCGCAGAAAGCTCTTGCCATGCCGCTTCTAGAATAAGTCCATTCAGGCGGTCTTTTTCAGTCACCTTGTCAGTGAAATACTGCAGCTTATAAATAACTTCGTCGGGGCAAATCTTGCCAGGTCTAACAGATGGTTTTGGATCATCCGCAACTTCCTTGACTGAATCCAAGGCTTTCAAAAGTGCTTGCGAAACGGTATGTGGTGCTAATTCCTTTGCCACTGGAATTTCCAATATGACTGCATGGACCGAATTAGGGAAACTCAAATTGATCAGTTGTTGTGACAGAAATTGTGCATTCGGCACCATCAAGTAATTACGTGCATGCGTGCGTATTTTTATTGAACGCCAACCAATTTCACTGATTTCACCGAGGATTTCCGCACCACTGTCCATCTTAAACATCACCCAATCACCTGGGCGGAAGCTCTTTTCCATGCTGATTGTTAGACCGGCAAATATATTTTTCAGTGTATCCTGCAATGCTAAACCTAAAACAGCCGTAGCAATTGTTGATGTTGCAAGAAGTGGCAACACATTCATGCTCAGAACGGCATCCATCAGTAACAAAAGTACTGAGACATACAACACAGTAAAAAACAGAAAGTGAAACGCCGGCGAAACACTTGTCGCTTTTACTTTGCCTAGATACCAACGGACTACCAGCAAGTCCAAAGATTGAATAAGTACGTGACAGACAAGAAACGCTGCAATGAAGAAAGAGGCTTTCTCGAGCGTCTGTCCAAACTCGCCGCCAATCATACGAATAAATGGCAGAGCAGCTAACAACACCAGAAGCAGTTGAAACGGCACGTCGAGTCGATTACTAAGCTCTTTAACAAGCGTTTCATCCTTGACACCCAGCCAATGCCACGTGATCTTTAAGACACCTTTCCTTGTTAAAAGAAGAATAAGCCAGAGCCCTGCAGCCCACAAAGGCACAACCATGGGGCCTCGCGTGGCTAGGTAAACAAGGTGCTGCCATAAATCAGCGTTTGGGTCCAAGTTTGTACCGTCCTTTCTGCCTTTTGCAACGCCGGTATTCTAAAATGGGCGCTATGACAACATTATTCACTAGAGTGGTAAAGCAATTCAAGCGTTTGGCTTCCGGACTGAAGGAAACTCCTAAAGTCGCTGTCGACGATTTTGAGCTGGAACACTTCCTTATCTATCATGGACTGATTGGCTCTTCACCGGAAAACCAACGTGAATTTCGTGACGTACGTGCCGATATAAAACAAGCGCTGGAATCCGAAAGCTCTGTCCAACTATCAATTGCTTTGAAAATTCCACCACTCTGGTGGGGTGAGAAATTAGCGGCAATTGTTCTTGAGCTAACAAATGAAGACGGTGCTAGACAGAAAATGATTGATCTTCTTCTGCCCGCAGATGAGGATAATGCTGATCCCAATGTTGTACCAATCTGCAACAGCGACTGGCGCGTGCGGGCAAATGCTGCCAGCATGCTAGCCGATCTCAACTGCAAGCAAGCTTCTCATCACTTGACGAAATTGCTTGATGACACCACATACGACGGCAAGATTTCATTTGCCCATATTTCTTACGCGCTTGGTCGCCTTGGCACCGACCAAGCCAAAGAAGCCTTGTTGCCCTATTTATACGACGAAGAAAACTGGCTGCGCGTAGACACAGCAAGAGCTTTAGCTTTATGGCCCTCAGCGATAATCTCTCACGAACTCGCAGATGCACTATTGGCAAAACATCCATTGCAAGACTACATGTCTATAGCCGTTGCCAGACAACACAAAATTTCTGAGCTTCTGAAAACAAATGATCCTATCGTCTACCAAGCCGCGCTGGAAATGGTCATACAGATTATCGAAGCCACCGGACAAACATTCAACAGCGACATTGGCTTTGATCTTGGCTTACCTGACTGCTTTGCGACAATTAGTAAAGCAACAAAAGCAGAACCCAGACAAATTCGCGCCAGCCTCATGCTGGCCAATTGGCTGAAGAAAAATCAGGAACAAATAACAGAAGCGAATCTCGATGCGGAGATTCAATCCATTCTCGATAGTTTCGCCAATAAATCAACAGCCGATGCAATTGTTGCCTGCTTAAACAACACGGCAAACGCAAACAATGACGCCCTTGGACAAATGCGTCATGCCGCATATTTAGCAGGCAAATTAGGCATCGTTGAAGCAAATGAAAGTCTAGAGCGTGCCCTCGATAACAATTCACCTATCACCAATGAAGCAATTGACGCTTTATCTCTGTTGAAAGATAAGCAAGCAGTTCCCAGACTAATTGCTATGCTGCACAAACTGGTCAATTTGCAAGAACGTACTTCTCAACCATTGAGCGCGCAACCGATAATGGAAGAAGATGCTCGAGCAGCATTAACCTACTGGATAATCCTGAGAGCCCTCGGTACTTTGCCGACAAAGGAAAGCTACGAAGTGCTCTTCACTGCTAGTCGTGACTATGCCGCCGACAAACGACAGATGGCTTTCGAATCATTATTATCGGTAATTGCCTCCGAGCCGGGACTCATGGACGACAAATGCGCTCATCTAGTAGAGGAAGCCATAAATGATCCGTCTACACCTGTGAAAGTAGTGGCTTATAAGGCTGTCGGACAGTTAGGCATGACCAACCTAATAACTAAAACCGTCGCCACCCTTAGTCAGTCAAAAGAGCCTTCCATCAAGCGACAAGCAAAAGCAAGTCTTCTGCAATTGGCTTCAAAAGGTCATGGACAGGCTGTCTGTCGCGCAGTCGAGCAAAAGCTTAAGACTGAGTTTGATCCTTATCAGAGACAAGACCTGGAGAAGGTTTTGTCATCAGCCCGATAAAGTGTAAAGCCTTCACAACTTTCAGCAAAAAGCGCGCGGGACGGTAGTTTCAGGCGATCTCTTCACTGGCATGTGCCCTAAAAGCGTGATAAGGTAATACTTGCAGGGTTCCGAATAGGTCACGAACTTACTACAAGGATTCGACAATGGCTGATTCAACGTCAGACCGGGCCCCAGAAGAGGACTTAAATAAGTCGACTGGTGAAAACGCCGGTGGTGCAGAGCATCACTTG
Source organism: Candidatus Obscuribacterales bacterium (assembly GCA_019744775.1). Taxonomy (NCBI): domain Bacteria; kingdom Bacillati; phylum Candidatus Melainabacteria; order Candidatus Obscuribacterales; species Candidatus Obscuribacterales bacterium. The sequence goes on along the minus strand of JAIETZ010000003.1, from coordinate 107,700 downwards.
GAGCAACATCACGTCTCAAAAATTCTCGATGAAGTATTGGAAGAGCCCGACATTCCTGCGTCCAAACGCTTCCGTCATCCGATGTGGTTGGATCTTGTGCTTGGTGCAGGACTCTTAATTACAGTCGGCGGTTTTTCAATCGGACTTTTCAAAATCTACGTTACGCATACTGCCGAACAATGCATTACGCAACGCAATTATCCTGCAGCCATTGCAATACTGCGCGGCACACCTGTGCCAAATATATTTGCTATGCCGGGAGCAGATACGCAAGAGTTGTTGAATCAAGCTCTCTATCTCGATGCTATGGATAAACTTGAATTGCAAAACGATGTGCAAGGCGCTATTCGTGAATTAGGACAAATTGAACCGGGTTCTAGATTTTTCAAATTAGCGCAAGAAATAATTACTGAAGACTTCGAACCATCTTCAACACAATTAAAAGCCGGCGCCGAAGTAACAGAGACAAATCCCAAGGCTCCTAAAGAACGCAAGTCAGTTGTCCCTGAACTTCCACAAGACGCAAGCCCTTAACTAGGTGTCAGTCTACGAACAGGTCTACGCAATCGTTTGCCGCATACCCAAAGGCAAAGTGCTTACCTATGGACTCATCTCGAATGTGCTCAACGGCCGCTTGAGCGCACAAGGCGTCGGCTGGGCAATGCAAGCACTTGCAAAAAATCCCAATAAGCCGGGCAAATACAACGCAACCAATGTGCCATGGCATCGAGTAATTAACAGCCAAGGAAAACTTTCCACTCACAAGAACCCGAATATTCTGCCTGGCTTGCAGAAGAAATTGCTGATGTCCGAAGGAATAAAATTCGACGCCGAAGAAAAAATGGATCTACCGAAACACCTCTGGAAAGAGGGCTTGTCTTCGCCGGATGACTAATTCGTCCGCCCGAAAGGAACTTGCGATGCCTGTCCTCGTACGCGCATTGCATGCACCCTTTTGTCATCCTAGTTCTTCGCTACGCCTGATCCTGGAACTAGGTGATGCAGTCCATGCCAGTCTGGCACTTCTGTTTTTACCGCATCAATTTGATTGACTATGCCGGCATCGACTTCAGGTCTCTGCGGCCAATCTTTCAATTCAAAGTTAGGCAAGTCATGCATGCCGAAACATTCGGCGCGCAATTTGAATGCAGAGTCTTCCGGATTAGCAAAAGAACCAGGCGCATCCTGAGCGTAAGCAGGCGCTACCACCATTATTATCGACGCGAGAATTACTGGTTTCATATCCCGACCTCGCTTAATTTACCGCGCGAAAACAGATCGGCTGATAACTCCACTATAGATCGACTAAACCCCGTTGGGGGCTAAATTAAGAGATGTTTGCGAAATGTCAAGCGCTGACTTAGTTTTGCTGCAAACGCTCTATCACTGTTTTTTTGACTTCCTGCACCTGCATTGAAGCCTGGTTGTTTGCTGCCAGGTAAATGCTTAGGGTTATGACCGCAAGGACACTCGCTTTTAGACCAATCATTCGGGTAACCACCTTCCAGAGCCTGGTGTCGGCGAAATTAATAGCTTGCTTGCCGGAGTTCGATATTGTAAACAGGTTTTTTCGTTCGTACATGATATGCCCAGGATTTCTAAATAGTGATCCTTGACATCAACTCCTGGAAATTTTATTCGGTTATCAGTCGACAACGAAATCCTTGTAGCCATCTGCTGTAAGAGCATCTGACAATTCGCCGGCATTATCGAGTTCGACCTTAATCATCCAGCCTTCACCGTAGCAATCACTATTTACTATTTCCGGCTCGGAAGCCAATTTCTCATTGATCGCAGTTATCTTGCCTGAACAAGGCATGTACAAATCTGAGACGGATTTGACGGATTCGATGACGCCGAATTTTTCATCGCGCTTGAAAGTCTGTCCGACCTTCGGCAATTCAACGTAAGTTACATCACCAAGCTGATCGGCGGCAAAGGCAGTTACACCGATTGTGGCGTTATTACCTTCGACACGAACATACTCGTGCGTTTTTACATATTTCAATTCAGCTGGATAACTTAATACTTTGTCGCTCGAACCCATTTTTCTACCTTTCAATTATTGCTTGTTCAAATTTTAGCACTGTGTTCATTCTAAGGACGTTGATAAAACGGTCTTTTAACTACTGTCACAGGCACATGGCTGCCTCTAATTTCAATGCTCAGTGCTTGACCGACTTTCGCATAAGCCGCAGGCACCATAGCGAAAGCGATTGGATAACCAACAAAAATGCCTTGGGAACCTGATGTAACAATGCCTATCTTTTCTTGTCCGGCGTAGACTGCGTAGTCTTGCCTGGGCAATGCTTTGCCTTCGGCTTTTATGCAAATGATTTGTTTTTTGAAACCATTTTCTTTCTGCCGCACAAGAGCTTCTTTTCCGGAGAAATCAGACTTGCCGAGTTTAACGCTCCAGCCAATGCCTGCTTCCAAAGGACTAATTTCCTCGGACAATTCATGTCCGTAGAGTGGCAGTCCCGCTTCCAGACGCAACGTGTCACGCGCACCCAAGCCGCATGGCTCGATGCCGCACTGCGCGCCGGCGTGCAAAAGCAATTTCCAAAGTTTTTCTGTTTCTGCGGTTTTGACAAATATTTCAAAACCGTCTTCGCCCGTGTAACCTGTTCGGCCAAAACCTATCTCGATACCACCAGCGATACCACTACCATAGGTAAATGCTTTCATGTCATCAAGCGAACGGCCAATGACTGTCGACAAAACATCTTTGGCGTGCGGTCCCTGCAAAGCTAGAAGTCCAACTTCATCAGAGACATTGATCATGTCGACATCCCTGAAGGAGCCGATATGTTTTTTCAACCACGCCCAATCCTTGTCAATATTGGATGCGTTAACAACAAGCAAATAGTCTTCCTGCCGGCGGTAAACAATCAAATCATCGACTGTTCCACCGTCCGGCATAACAAATTGCGTATACAGAGCCATATTCGGTCCTGTCAGCTTGTCCAGATCGTTGGCAATCATATATTGCACAAATTGGTGAGCATGCGCACCGGTAACAATAAACTCGCCCATGTGGGACACGTCGAATAAGCCTACTTTTGTTCGTACTGCCATGTGCTCAGCCACGATTGATTTGTACTGCACAGGCATATTCCAGCCTGCAAAATCAACCATGCGACCGCCGTTCTCACGGTGCCACGAAGCTAATGGAGTTTCCTTCAACTGCATTGTTGTCATATGTTTTGACCCCTGATTCAACCTTGCATTTTATCCGATTGCGGGTTCTTGACTCGAAAGCTTTTAGCTTCTCCTTTGCCAAGCTGACGCTCCAAACTGCTCAGCCTGATTAGGACATAGTGCGCAACGCGGATGCAGCTAAGAAGATTTTCTTCTCCGCTTCCCGGGTCTTTACTTTTCAGCGAGGATTCAATGAGCTTGGTGCTTTCAGTTAAAACTACAAGTTTTTCGCAAGCATTGGCCAAATCTTCGGACCACTTATCACTTGATTCGCCCGCATAAAACTTTGAAAGTTGATCCACGTGATCCGCTCTTGCCAGCAAAGTATTTATCACCTTGAGCAACCGCGCATGATGGTGCGCCAGACTAGCGAGACGTTTTCTCCTGCGGTTTTCCAAGTATCTTGATATTTTTCCCCAGGCAAATATCAAAACTAGAAGCGGCACAACAAGTGCAACTAGAGCAAGTACCACAAAAACTCCTACTACGAAGTTGGCTTCAGCCATGGCCACTCCTCGTCTTCTTTGTCATGCCAGGTAAATTGCAAAGTTTCACGCGCTTGACCAAGGCTAAGTACAGACGGCATTCGGTCATGCACATTGGTTTCATTTCCCTGAACTGTTACGACATACACGACAGGACTTCCTGCATGAATGATACCAACGCCTTGAATAACTTGTTGTGGCTCCAGTTGAAACCAGTGCGAAACTCTCTCCTTGTCTTTTTCCATGAATTGATTGACAGGAATGATGACTGGTTGTGGCTTAAAACGCTTCCATTTGCCTGCTTGCAGGCTGTCCAAACGCGCCCAGCCACCTCTGGGTATCTCACTATCAGGCAATTCGTTTTCTCGCTTGCCCCAGGTGACCAGAGCCGCGCCTTTTGAACCAACCACGGGCAATTTGGCATGCGGCATAGGGAAATAAACCCGGCGATATTCCAATCGCCCGGTTTTGGGATTAAAAGCCTTGTATTCCACTCCTCCGCACATGCTTACAATTTACACCATTCCCCGCTTGACGACCCACGCTTAAACATTAACCTCAATCGTATATGCCCCTGTGATACACTCTCGTCCAGGTAGTTACATCGGCGCAGAGCACAGACATCATGACACCGGCAAGCAACAGCTCAATTCAAACGACCGTGCGCCAGCTCAAAGAAATCATCAGCAATTTACGCGGACAAGAACACGAAGCCTATCTGCTTGTTAGCCAGATGGAAAATCTTGTTTCAGAAATTGAACGCAAAGCAAAAAGAAGCGGTCAAACACTTGCTGCTTCCCCGACAAGCAATAGCAAAATTACCAGCTAACCTTTTAATTTTTCTTTCAAATAGTTCAAGCTAACTTCTTTGATTTGTCCAGCCAAATCAGAGGCAGCTCTTGGTTTGCCTAGAGTGAGCATTTTCGATTGCATGTGTGTAAGTCTTTCGTCATTCATGAGCAGAGCCAAAATATGTTCTTTCAAAGACGCGGCAGTTAGCCTGTCTTGCGGCAGCACAACCGCGGCTTCCTTGCCTGCAACAAAGTGCGCGTTATGGCTCTGGTGATCGGCAGCGGCAGTCGGCAATGGAACAAAAATTGCCGGCTTACCCATGACTGAAAGTTCGGCTATCGTCATTGCACCTGCACGACAAATAACCAGGTCTGATGCGGCATAAGCAATTGCCAACTCATCAAAATAAGGCCTCACCAAATAGCGCGGGTGCTGAGCTAATTCACCGATTTGTTGTTTGAATGCTTCGTAATTATTTGCGCCGACCTGGTGAATAACCTGAATTTCCTTTTCGTCTTCAAGCAATTCAGGAACAACTTTGGCAATTGCGTCATTGAGCGCTTTTGCTCCTTGCGAACCACCGGTGACAAGAACCGTCTTGGCTGCAGGGCTAAGACCCAATACGGCGCATGCTGATTCGCGCGGCACAGGAGCCAACAAACTTCCTCTTACCGGATTGCCGTTTACGATGACTTTGCCGCGACAACGGCGCAGTCTATCAAGAGCACCATCCATGCCGAGTGACACCAGATGTGCTTTGCGACTGAAAACTCTGTTGACCAAACCAGGATGCGCGTCAGGCTCGTGAATAGCATAAGGAATACCGTTGAACAGAGCGGCGAGCAATGGCGCGGCAGAAGCATATCCCCCTGTGCCCAATACAACAGTCGGTTTAAAAACACGAATTAGTTTGTGCGCGTGCATTACAGCAGCAGTAAACTCAACCGGCCAGGAAAACAACCTCGGCGAAAGACTGCGCGGCAATCCGTGAACTTGTAGACCAACAAATCTAATGCCGCGTTCAAATGTCAGACGCTCTTCCAAATGTCCATGAGCACCGACGTAAAGCATATCTTCAATTTCCGGATCCGCCTTAAGACATTCAGCAACCGCTAATGCCGGGTAAATATGACCACCGGTGCCGCCGCCGGTTAGTAATACTCTGTGTGCCACCTTACACCAACATCCGACTAGGCTTCTTCAAAGTCATCTTCTTCGCTAACCTGCCCTCTGTCACGCGAAACAGAAAGCAGAATTCCCACCATGGACAGCGTTATAACGAGCGAGCTGCCGCCATAACTCAAGAAAGGCAGCGTAACACCTGTAACCGGCAACAATCCGGTTGTAACTGCGATATTTACTACTGCCTGCAAACAGATAGATGTTGTGATACCGATTGCCAAATAACGACCGAACAGTGATCTCGCTTGCATGGCTGTCTTGTAGCCATGATAACCAAACAAAGCAAACATGGATAACAGCACGCCACAACCAAGCAAACCAAATTCTTCGGCAATTACCGCAAAAATAAAGTCAGCATGTTGAACGGGAAGATAGTAGAGCTTTTGCAACGAACGCCCAAAACCCACACCCCAGAGACCGCCTGATCCGATTGCCAGCTGCGACTGAATAATATTCCAGCCTTCTTTTAGAGGTGAACTATATGGATCGAGCCAGCTTTGAATACGCGCCATTTGATATGGCGTCTTTTGGATGTGATGCCACATAATCACAGCACCACCCAACAAAGCCGAACCCATAAGAAGCGCATTTGTACCGCTGATAAAGAGCAGTGCCAGCAATGCACCCATAATCATCAAAGCAGTTCCCAAGTCCGGCTGCTTCACAACAATCAAAGCAAATACTAGTGATGTACCGATGCGGGCAATTACTTGTGGATGCCACCAAAAGAATCTTGATAGTCCGGACGCCATTAGGACTAACGACGACACTTTACATAATTCAGAAGGCTGAAATTGAAACGGACCCAATGCCAACCAACGAGATGAACCTTTTGCTGTAACCGACAACTGCGGAACAAGCGTAAGCGCGAGCAATATAAATGACACTGCCGCAAACGGCCAGGCATAGCGACGCAATTTGCGATAGTCCTGTCCCGACAAAGTAAACATTAGGAAGATACCGACAATTGCCGCTATTGTTTGTTTTCTCAAAAATGCTGTGGAATCTTGGAAGCTGACCAACGCTTCATTTGCTGATGCGCTGAAGACGGCCATTAATCCAAAGCAGACAAAACCAATTGTCAGACTTATGATGGCGCGATTAGGCAGCCCGCGGAATTCTGGTTCGGCGGGTTCTCGGCTTTGTCTCGAAGAATCAGGACGACGGCGTCTTGATCTTGAGTCTTGTACGGACAATATCTTTGAAGACACGTCCTCTATCCTCATAGTCCTTAAACATGTCGAAACTGGCGCAAGCCGGTGAAAGCAACACCGCCCCTTGCCTTAATCGACCACCTAATTCCACCGCCGCCTCCATACTGTCCACTTTGTGGCACTTGGTATAACCACCTGCCTTCAAAGCTTCTTCAAAGCGATCTTTTGCTTCACCAATAAGAATCACATTTGAAACGTGCTTCTTAATTGAGTCAACAAATTCGCCAAGATCTGTTCCTTTGTCACGTCCACCGGCGATGAGAACAACTTTCTCATTACCGAATGCCTCCAGCGCTTTAATTGCTGATGCCGTGTTTGTTGCTTTAGAGTCGTTGTAATAAGCAACTCCTTCTATGTCGGCAACGTATTCGAGTCGATGCTCGAGCGCCGTGAAAGACTTTACGTGTTTCTCAATGTCTTTTGCCGGCAGCCCAACTAATGCGCATGCGGAAATTGCGGACAAAACATTTTCTAAGTTGTGTTGGCCGATGATTTTCAATTCGCCGAAACGACAAAGAAGTTGTTCGGTTCCTTTCAAGCGATAAGCCAGTTTGTCACCTACAAGATAGGCACCATCTGTGCTTATTGCCGATGAAACACTAAACGGAAATACTGTAGCTTGTGTTTTTGTGTCGGCAACGATTGGATCGTCAATATTCAAAACAGCAAATTGTCCTGGCTTTTGATTAGCGAATAATTTGCGTTTTGCCTCAATGTAGCCATTCATGCCACCATGCCAATCTAAGTGATCGGGTGTCATGTTGAGCCAAATAGAAACTTGCGGTGCAAACGTCGGACTGTATGTAATTTGATATGAGCTTACTTCGACTACGAGAAAATCCGGATTCTTTTCCAACTCAGCAAGAATTGGAACACCGATATTGCCGCATGCCGGAGCCTTATGTCCAGCTTCTGTGAGAATGTGACTAATTAGCGCGCATGTTGTCGACTTGCCGTTTGTTCCAGTAATCGCGATGATTGGCACCTTTGCTTCGCGATAAGCAATTTCAATATCGCTCACAACTTCTTTGTTGTGTTTGCGCGCACGCACCATAACTTCAGCGTCTGGTTTTATGCCTGGGCTTGTGAGGATGAGGTCAGCCCCGGCGATTGCTTCGTCGGAGTGAGCTCCCGTTTCGAACTTGACCCCACGGGACTTCAAGTCTGCCAGTACCGGATCTTTATCAAACGCTAATATTGACAATTCGGAAACGGTCACCTGGGCGCCCCGTTTAGCCAAATACAAAGCCGTGGCTAAGCCGGATCTGCCCGCCCCTAGGATGGTTACGTTTTTACCTGAGTAAAACACGCTGGTATTTTACCAGCTTTACTTGACAAGGGACACAGGGGATTTCTTAACCTAATATCCCCGCTTAGCGGCCTTGGCTTTTTGTTCTAGACGGAAAGCCTTCTCCTCAAGCCGTTGCATCTTTCGCACAATGCGCTGGCGCTCTTTCTCCGGGATATTCGGCTCGAGCGCCATGTAAGCCTTGTATTGCACGATGGCTTCGCGCAACTCAGCAGGTGTCGCCGGTGAAATGCGCTCTAGCGTCTGCGCTAGACCCAAACGCGAATCAGACACTTTTGGATTGTCGAAAATTGCAGCGTGATACTTATCAATTGCAGAAGCAAGTTGGCGTTTGCGTGCCAAGTCATCAGCTAACGTCAAATCCTGTCTGGCGATATCACGAGCTTTTGCAACTTGACTCAAGCCACGCTTGGATCGCTCCTCACCACCTGGAAATGTCGCTGCCTTTTTGTACGCCGCTTCGGCATTATCCAAGTCTTTGATCATCAACGCTAAGTCAGCTACAGCAAAAGTCTGCTTTGCGGACGTGGCTGCGCCAATAACAATATTCATCTGCTGAGCCGATTCGTTGAATTTATTCTGCGCGAGCAACGCTTCAGCATAAGCGATGCGTTCACCATCTGTCCTTGGTGTACCTATCGCTGCCAGATCAACAGGTGTTCCTGCCATCGAGCGCAACTTGGCTGCCGCCAATCGCAATTCCATATCGTCAGGATTCAAAGCAATTGCTTGATCCAATTGACGTTGCGCTTCCTCAAATTCATTGGAGACAAAGAATGCACCGCTAGCCTCTTTTGCCGACTTCAAGTAGTAAGCACGCGCCAAACCTTTAGCTGCGCCGGCATTATTCGGCGACAAGTCCATACAGGCTTTATATTCTTTGATAGCATCATCAAATTTGTCCACACGCAATGAGCTATCAGCTACGCGCAAATGCAATTCCGAATTGGTTGGCATAAGCTCAAGCCCAGCTCGCAACTCGGCAATAGCAAGTTCAATATCACCACGCGCATCGCGAATGTCGGCAATGTGGATGTAATTAGCCGCATTTTCCGGTTTGATGCGAATAGCTTCTTGATACTCCTTAATTGCAGCAACGGTGTTACCCTGCGTTTCATATGCTTCACCCATTGCCTGGTGCGTTGGTGCACTATTTGGATTTTGGTAGAGCGAAATATTCAGTTCTTTAATTGCTTCATCCACAAGTCCTTGTTTCAACAAGGCTTTACCCAGTCCAAAGTGAGCGCTGGAATTGCCCGAGTTCAACTTAATTGCTTGACGGCAATTTTCCGCAGCCTCAGCTAGAGACTCCTGTGCCAACTTTGTCAGACCAAGACCGGCAAACGCATCAGAATATTTAGGATCAAGCCTTGTCGCTTCACGAAACTCGTTAGCCGCTTCGTCAAGTCGACCTTGTTCTTTATACACCGTACCAAGCATCGCGTGAGACTCTGGTGAATGCGGATCAATACTTACCGCTTCCTTCGCCTGATTTTCCGCTTGCTTGAGCATGGAATCTTTCTGTTTGATGATAGTCATCGAAGACGACTGCAATCTATTGACCAATACCAATGCCTTGCCTGTGTGCGCCATGGCATTGAATGGATCTATCTGAATTGCTTTATCAAACTGCTCGTCGGCTCCATCAAGTTTGAATTGTTTGCCCAACGCCATACCCAATCCAACAATAGCTGGCACATTACGCGCATTTCTCGCTAGAGCTTGTCGATACAACTTCTCGGCATCAGCATATTTTTGTTTAAGCAAAAGTTCGTCAGCCATTGCCTGGTCGCGCTCGATTCTCAGACGAAACGTTTTCTTGCGCGCTACTGTCACGACCGGCGATGCTTGCCCGGTAACAGCTTTATCAGAAGGAGCCGCCAGAGCACTACTGAAAGTTACTCCGGATGACAAAAGCAGCAAACTTAAAAGCGCATGCGTCCTCATACTCACCTCTCAGATGGTATTGCCTCAAGACCAGGCTGGGTTTTCACATTCCTATATGCCCGCGTTTGCGCCCGCGGCAGTTGGGCCAACCGTTTCTTATACATATATGTACTTATATATATGGAAGGAAAAGCTAAAAGGCAGGTAAGGGAGTTCGAGCAATAGGTAGCCAGTGCCGGTAAAATTAGGTGATAGTGAAATTCCAAGCTACGGGCAGGAGGTAGCGTGTCCGGACATTCCAAATGGGCAACCATCAAAAGGCAGAAAGCTGTCACCGACCAAAAACGGGGTGCCGCTTACGCCAAATTATCCAGAGAAATCATTGTTGCCAGCAAACTAGGTGGTCCGGACCCGGATGCAAACTTCCGTCTGCGTCAGGCAATAGATAGAGCGCGCCAGGAAGGAATGCCCAACGACAACATTCACCGCGCCATCCAAAAAGGACAGGGCGGCGCAGGCGAAGGCAATGTCGAAGAACTCGCCTACGAAGGATACGGTCCAGGCGGCATAGCAATTCTCGTTAAGTGCACAACAGATAATCGCAACCGCACAGCCGGCGATGTGCGCAGTTACTTTTCCAAGTACGGCGGCAACATGGGTGAAACTGGTTGCGTCGGCTGGATGTTTACCGAGCGCGGCGAACTACATATAGATAAGAACGCAAAGCTCGACGAAGACGAATTGATGATGACAGCGCTTGAAGCAGGAGCTGAAGATCTCGACACAAGTGACGAAGAATCAATAACGGTCATCTGCCAACCGAATAACTTAGATGTCGTGCGCAAAGGACTGACTGCAGCTGGACACAAAATTACTCGCGCTGAAATAACCATGGTGCCATCTACTTATGTAGAAGTCACAGACAAAGACATTGCAAAACAATTGCTGCGCCTTCTCGATATGCTCGAAAATCACGACGATGTGCAAGCCGTGTACGCGAATTTTGATATGAATGCAGATTGGCTTGCAGAGTCAATTTCCTGACGAAAAACGAAACAGTTTTCTACGTATATATACGAAAGAGTGGCTCAGAATGAGCACCTCGAGAAGTATTAGCGCCTGATAATTCGCAACAAATGGTTACCAAGGGTTTACTTATTATCAAGCGGCTTCGTGTTTCCCGCAAACATTGATCCTCGTTATGTTTGCAGACTTCAAGGACCAAAAATGGTGTCATTCTGCCACCACAGTGCAACGCAATTAAGGAAAGTGTTACATCGCGTAACTACTTGATTATTTCGACTGCAAAATTTCGTCTTTATGAGAATTGCGCGAAATACGAAATCCTTGCTAGGCAAGGACTTACCATTCCTCTTTTCAAGCACATTATAAAAATCGCTCTGTCAACCCCTTTGGAATTAACTCTGTCCAATAAAATACAAATCCCCCAACTGGTAGGAAAAATTCGCCTTGCCAAGAGTTTTTTGACTCGACCCGAAGCCGGATGCTAACTTTTGCCCTGCTTCACTCGAGTCGCCCATTCACAAATGGCGGCTCACCCAATTGAACTCCACACGAGTCTTATTTAAGCGAGTACAAACCCCTCACTCGAATTAGGAAACAACCGGAGTACTACTCCGAAGCAAGAATAACTATGAAAACGGTAATAACTCTAATAGCAATAACTGCCGCCGTAACCATGTGGCAGTCCCCAGCGATAGCAGCGACCACAACAGCTTTAGCTCCGGACGTCGCCGCCTCCGTATGGCAAGAAGGCGAGATGGAATACGCCACCGTTACTTTTAACGGCAAAGAATTAGTTACCTTCCAAGGCATTTCAGGCACCGGTACTGCCGGTGTTAAAGCAGAAGATCTAGCTTGTAAGTTACAAGCTCTTCTAGAAGACAAAAAACTCAACGTAAATGATCTCCTGCCGTCGCGTTTTGGCGACAACGTGGGATTGCAACTGCACGGCACAACCGTTTTGTCATTTGATCTAGGTGACACAATGGCTGACAGCGACAGCTCCGACAAGGACGCCAACAAAGCGTCTAAGGCTAAAGAGATGAGCTGGAGCCTGGTTAACGACATTCGTGCAGCCTACGGCGCCCCTTTATTGCCACAAGCACTGGGCGGCAGACTAGCCGACCAAAACGCCTTAGCCACCAATATGGTGCGTAAGCTCGCTCATGCCGGCAAAGCAGTCTCTTCCTTCACCGGTAAGGCTTCCTGGTACGGACCGCACTTCCACGGTCGCAGAACGTCCGATGGCACGATCTACAACCAAGATGGCATGACCGCTGCTCACCGCACATTGCCTTTCGGCACCAGATTACTGGTTGTTAATCGCAATACAGGTGAGTCCTGCGTAGTAAAAGTTAACGACAGAGGACCATTTGTCGGCGACCGCGTACTCGACCTTTCTCGCGGTGCAGCGCGCCAGTTGAACATGATGAACGCTGGTGTTGTGCCTGTTGCCTGCTTGGTCTTGTCTTCCGCAGAATAGTAAGTCAAGAACCACCTGTTACAATTGTGTGTTATAAGTCAGTCTCATTGCGACGCAATGGGATTTTTCATTTAGGACGCACCTGAGCCATGTCTAACGTCAGAGTACGAATTGCGCCATCGCCAACCGGCACCCTACACGTGGGTACCGCTCGCACCGCGTTGTACAACTACCTCTACGCCAAAAAGCATGGCGGCACCTTCATCATGCGCCTGGAAGACACCGATGAAGAGCGCTCCAAAGAAGAACACACGCAAGATATTCTTGCCGGTCTCAAATGGCTGGAACTAACTTGGGACGAAGGTCCGGATATCGGCGGACCATATGCGCCATATCGCCAGATGGAAAAAATTGATCACTACGACAAAGTAGCCAATCAGTTAATCGCCAACGGCACAGCTTATTTCTGCTATTGCACACAGGACGAACTGGCTCAGCTCAAAGAAGAACAAAAAGCATCCGGCAAAGCTGCACGTTACGATAACCGCTGCAGGCACTTGTCGGAAGCCAAACTTACGCAATACGAAAAAGAGGGGCGCATTCCGGCAATTCGTTTTCGCATGGACGAGCCACGCATTGTCAGTTGGCACGATGGAATTAAAGGCGGTATCGAAATATCATCTTCAGATCTTGGCGGCGACATGGTTATTGTCAAATCCACAGGTGTTGCCACCTACAACTTCGCTGTTGTCGTAGACGACATCGACATGAAGATGACGCACGTTATTCGCGGCGAAGATCACATTCACAACACAGCCAAGCAAATTCTTCTCTACGAAGCCCTAGGCACAACTCCTCCGGAGTTTGCCCACCCGGCATTACTCTTTGACGAGCAGCGCCGTAAATTATCCAAGCGCCTGCACGGCGAAGCTGTACACATCGACAATTATCGCAAGCTTGGCTATATGCCGGAAGCGATGATCAATTACCTGGCTCAAGTAAGCTGGAGCCCGGCAGAAGGCAAAGAAATATTCACACTTGAAGAAGCTTGCAAGCTATTTGACTTATCTCGCGTCAGCAAATCACCTGCTGTTTTCGATGTGCAGAGACTGAATTGGTTTAACAGCCATTACATTCGCAATCTTTCCTTGTCGACAATTACAGATAGGGCTATGCCTTATTTGCCGCTGTTCGAAGGAAGCGGATACTCACGTGCCGACTTAGAAAAAATCGTCGCCTGCGTGCGTGATGGACTAACTACGCTTTCGGAAATCACTGAAGCAACTCGCTTCTTCTTCGAGCCCAAAGTCGAAATTTCAAACGAACTCAAAGACACAGTGCTTTCCAAAGAACAATCAGGGAAAGTGCTGAAGCAAGTTCTTGATTCAGCATCGAAGTTCCCATATGCCGATGCTCCTGGCTGCAAGGCGCTTGTCGATGCCATCGGCAAAGAACTTGGCTTGAAGGGCAAAGATCTTTACTGGCCAATCCGCACAGCACTTTCAGGCAAGGTGCAAGGTCCTGATCTAGGTTCGATGATCTCAAACCTCGGTGAAGCACGCGTGAAAGCCAGACTGGAAGCCGCTCTTGGATTTTGTCAAAGCAAACAAGCAGTTTAGCCAGACAAAACCTTTCGAGAGATTTCAAAATGCCACTTCCAATTCAACTATTCAACAGTCTTGGACGCGAATTAAAAGAATTCAAGCCTCTGACACCAGGTCAGGTGCTTATGTACAGTTGCGGACCAACTGTCTACAACTTCGCCCACATAGGCAACCTGCGCGCGTATATTTTCACGGATACTTTGCGCCGCGTTTTGCAGTGGAAAGGCTTCGACGTACAACACGTGATGAACATCACGGATGTCGGGCACCTCACATCGGATGCCGATGAAGGTGAAGACAAAATGGAGCAATCGGCCAGCAAACAAGGCAAGACCGTCTGGGAAATTGCTCAGTTTTACACGGACAATTTTCTCTCCGACTTGGAAAAACTCAACATACTGACACCGACAACAGTCTGTAAAGCAACAGACAACATCCAAGAGATGATCGACTTTGCCAAAAAGCTCGACGAAAAAGGTTTTACCTACGTCTTGGATGATGGTCTCTATTTCGACATCAGCAAACTATCAGAATATGGAAAAATCGCTTTACTTGATCTCGAAGGACAAGAAGCCGGCGCTCGCGTTGCCGTAAAAGCAGGCAAACGCAATCCGGCGGATTTTGCCATCTGGCGTTTTTCGCCCAAAGATCAAAAGCGCTTGATGGAATGGGATAGCCCCTGGGGAGTAGGCGCCCCTGGCTGGCACCTGGAATGCTCTGTGATGAGTATCAACGAGCTGGGCAACCAGTTTGACATTCACACAGGCGGCATTGACCACAGACAAGTACACCATTGCAACGAGATTGCGCAAAACCAGGCTTACTTGGGCAACAACAATCCGGGAGCCACCTGGTGGATACACAATGAGTTTCTTGTTTTAAGCTCGGATGAAAAAATGTCCAAGTCCGCAGGCAACTTCTTGCGCCTGCAGTCGATTATCGATCTTGGAATTCACCCGCTTGTCTATCGCTTCTTCTGCTTACAGGCAAGCTACAGAACCCCACTGGAATTTTCCATTGACGCTTTGATGTCGGCGAAAACCGGACTAACAAGACTAATCAAAAGAATCGAAGCAATAAAAATAACTGCTGATGTTGAAGCGATGGAACTTGTAGACGCACTAAAAATAAAAGCCGGCGAGTCTCTTGAAAAAACGGTTCGAGAATTGAGCAAGGATATCCCCGCAGGCAAGCAAAAATGGATCACTGACTTTGATGCAGCAATATCCGATGATTTGAACACGGCTAAGGCACTTGCACTTTTAAACGAAGTCATTGCCGAAAGCGAAATGCCACCACATGTGACAATTCGCATTATTGCTATCTACGATCTGGTCTTGGGTCTAAATTTGGTCACGCAATCGTCAGACGGCCTAGCACTGCGTCCAGCCAATGCCAAAATTGATGAGTCTGAAATCAACAGCTTGATCACTCAACGCACGCAAGCAAAGAAAGACAAAGACTTTGCCAAAGCCGATCAACTTCGCAATGAATTGACAAGCAAAGGCGTTGCCATCAAAGACAGCAAAGACGGCACAACTTGGGAATGGCTTCCCGATAACAACTAGTCATGCAACTGGAAACAGACAGGCTAATTCTTCGCAGGTGGCAAGACTCTGATCTGGAGCCGTTTTCAGCTATTACCGCCGATGCAGAAGTCAGACATTATTATCCAAGCACACTGACCAAAGACGAAACAAAATCACTCATCCAAAGATTTGAATCGCATTTTGAGAGAGAGGGATTTGGTCTTTGGGCACTAGAACTAAAGTCATCGGGAGAATTCATTGGCTACACCGGTTTATCCAAACCAACTTTCGAAGCACATTTCATGCCGTGCGTAGAAATCGGCTGGCAAATTTCCCGCAAGCACTGGGGCAAAGGTTATGCACCGGAAGCAGCGACCAAGAGCCTAGAAGATGGGTTTGTTCGACTTAACCTAGAGGAGATCGTCTCCTTCACCACTACCAGCAACGCACAGTCTATGCGTGTGATGGAGAAGCTAGGCATGCAGCGAAACCCATCAGATGACTATGAACACCCAAAGCTGCCAGACGGACATCCTCTCAAACCCCACGTTCTCTACCGCCTTCCAAAGACTGTCTGGGCCTGCCGAACGAGTTTTAATCTACAGGCGTAGATTCCCCAGCGACAAAAAGATGCCGTCAGTCTATTCTTCGTACATGGATCAAAACGCGCAGCCAAATGAATGCAAGGCGATTCCCGTTCTGGAATTAGGAAGAAGAGTTACTGCTGGCTCCGACGCGGATGAAAACACCGTCTACAACGCCTGACCTCTCACTCACGATAGTCAAGGGACAAGGACAAAAATCTAGCCAACCTGGAAACTCATCTTGCAGCTTTCCGGACGGACGATTTCATTGACAGGAATCTTTTCCCAATGATACCCTGGCCAACAGTAGACTTGGTTTAATTAGTATGAAAAGAAAAGTGCGGAGTAACCTGCAACGTAGTTCAAAAGGACAAGGCATTGTTGCCGGCGTCATTGCCATTACTCTATTGGCTCTGGGAACAGCAGCCGCCTGCACACTTTTATGCAGTTCCGGAATGTCTAATACTTACAAAGAGAAAATGAGTTTCGTAGCAGGACAATGCGCGAAATACTTACTTTCAACAAGTAATTCCCAAAATCTCGACGACCAGACAAAGGACTTAAGTCAACAATTCTACTCAAGCATGGGATTAACGATAAACGATCAAACAGCTACTGCCAAAGGCAACAGCCAACAAATGCAAGTCACTTTGACCGGTAAGGTCAATGTAATACCAGCACCTATCACACTAACTGATACTGAGACGGCAACTCCTACACCAACCAATTCAAACGGCCCTTGGACAGGCTGCGTGCAAGCAGTGGGCGTCGTCAACGGTTATATCCCTTGCGTCAATACACCAGCCAACCCATCCGGACCCGTTGTTGGTTTTACTCACGCAGGTTTGTATACGCAATGACTCATCGCCAACAAAAAGGGCAAGGACTAGTGGAAGCGGTTATTGCAATTGCTTTCATGGTTGGGCTGGTGACAGTAGCCACCGTGCTTGTTTGTGATGTGGGATTGGCCAACTATTACAAAGAGAAGTTTAGTTTCATTACCAACCATACGGCACAATTTCTTGTCGGCAGCAGCAGTTCACAAAATATGGATCAACAAGCCTTGCAAACTGCCCAACAAATGATCGCTGCCATGAAACTGCCTATTACGAACCTAAAAGCAAACGTGACAAAAAACGGACAGCTAGTGACAGTAGCAATAGAGGGTAACTGTAAGCTGTCCCAGAACGGACTAAATCTATTGCCGATAAGTATTCCCGTGAAGGATGTAGGTTCAGCAATCGTAGGCACCACAAGCGCTACCAGCATGAGTTGGGATGGCTGGTTGCAGTGCTTTGGCGCCGGTAGCAATAACTATGTGCCCGTAAAGTTTTCTCCCATCGGCAACGTAACAGGCATCACAAAAACCAAAACCGTCATTCCGTAAGGGCAATGTGATGATCAAACCTAACACTGTTAGAAGAAGCCAATCCGCACAGTCGCTAGTTGAAGGTGCTGTTGGTTTAGCAATAGTGATTGCAATAGCTATTGGAGCCGTGCTTCTTCTCACTGATTCTTATCTGGCCAACAGCTACAAAATAAAACTTGGCTTGATTACCGATCTAATAGCAGACTACTTATCTGATGCTAAACCCGGTCAGGATTTGAATCAACTCGGACAGACAAAAGCCAATCAACTAATTGCAGCATTGGCTTTACCTATGTCCAATGCCAAAACAACAGTTGTAGTCGCCAATAATTTATTGGTTGTAACCGTTACCGGCAAATGCACGGTTTTACAAACCGGATTGCCAATTTTGCCACCAACAATTGAACTCGCCGATACTGCTGCGGCTCCTATTGCGTTGGCTCCAACTTGGGACGGCTGGCTGGAAGGAATGCGCAACATTGGACAAGGACCATCTGTCTACATGCCTGTAAAGTCACCAGCCCCTGGTAACGTATTAGGATCTCTGCACTGCGGACCATAAGTGCAGAGCAAGAAATTTATTCAAGCAATATAGAATCGTATTTCAGAATAGAGTTCGGAGAGGGTGGGATTCGAACCCACGTGGCTTGCGCCCATCCGCTTTCGAGGCGGCTCCGTTATGACCACTTCGGTACCTCTCCCTGTATGCTCCGGTTCGGACGAAGTCCTCACCTTCGCTGGCTATCCAGCATTGCCAACTTCGTTCAGCGCGACCGGCTCATCGCCGCTCTTGCCTCACTTCATCTGCTAACGCCAGTCTCGTTTCTTTCTACTGTCGCTATCAAGCCAGGTGAATATTATAGCCTACCAAGTTCTAGCTATTGATCGACGCTGCCGTCTGGCTTGTCTGCTACTCGTGGCTTGTTCGATGATTCAGCTTTTGTTTTCAAAGCTGTCATGCAAGGAGGCAAGTCAATGCGGAATTGGCGCTTGATGAGCACTTGCGGCATGAATAAGCCACCATCGACAAAGCCCATGTATGTGACCAATGTTTTGCTGCCGCCTTGAGAAGGCTCTATTTTCCAATAGCCATCAATAGCTTTGAAGTCACCATCAATGCGATTCCACGCAACCATCTGGTTAGGCGTTTCTTTTACTTCCAGCGTGTAACTGTAATCAGTAAACGCGCCTGTTGGACGTGTTACGTACTTAATAACTTTATTGCCGCCGCCATTGTCTTGCATAACGAGACACTTCTTCAATGTCGGAAATGTTGCAGCAGCATTTTTATAATCTGTACATATTTTGTAGCAAACTTCAGGACGCGCATTAACAATCATCGAACTGACGACGTACGACTTCTTGCCTATCTGTTGCTCACCTAACGTGTATGGCTGCTTCTGTGTGCCCGCGGCAAGCTCTTGCTTGGCAGAAACGCCTGGACCGGAAAGAAAAACGGCTACGGTCAACGCAGAGGCTAATGAGAGCTTGCCAATAAATGGCAAGAAGTCAAGGGCTTTCTGCTTAAACATTTGGGCACCGGTGTATAAAGACTCTGCGTCCATGAGCGTCCTCGGAATGGGGCTAATTGGGCAATGGTCGGTGATTTTAGCATTTACATGACCTTCTATCGTTAACTTCATGACATCATTACAAGAATCTCTGGAACCCGTAAACAACATCGTCGTTGTCTACAACCCGATTGCCGGTCAAGCCGGTGATCCTGATTTGTGGGTCGGCACGATAGTAAACAGACTCTGCCAACATTTTGGTTGCACTGTTACGGTTGTACCAACACGCGCGCATTTAAGCGGCGAAGATATTTTGAACGCTGCGCCGCAAGCGCCTGACCTTGTGGTGGCAGCAGGTGGTGATGGTACGGTGCGCACGTTGCTTGGTGCGCTTGCGCAATCTAATTCTTCCGTGCCGGTTGGAATTGTGCCGATGGGAACTGGAAATATCCTGGCGCGCAATTTGGGAATTTATGAAGACAACTTGCTTGCTGATCCGTTGCACAAGGCGTTGAACATCATCTGTCACGGCGTTACGAGAAAAATTGATCTCGGCATGATGAACGGACATTACTTCTCTGTTGCAGCAGGCGCGGGACCAATGTCAGATGCTGTGATTTCACCAGCGCACCAAGATAAGGCCAATTGGAAAATGCTTGCTTATGCAACATCGATGGTGCAGACATTTGCGTTGCCTCCGGTTGTTTTTAGCGTGAACGCAGACGGCAGTAAATTTCAAGTTACGGCTTCAGGAATTTTCGTGACGAATATTGCCGATGTAGGGATGGGAATTCTTTCGGAAACTGCGTTACCTGATGATGGGTTGCTGGATCTTTGTATTCTTGATCCTTCGCATTTTGCGGATTACCTTCAGTTGGGATTTAGATTTTCCGTCGGCTTCTTTGGCGGGCAAGCACCGTATTACATTCGCAAAGTAAAAAGTGTCACGCTTGATGTAATGCCGATTAAAAGTCCGATGTCTACGTTGCAGAAACTTGGACACAAGATACGTGGTTTTATAGGCGGCAAGCCGCACATTGAAGCACCGCAACACAAGCAAGTACTGGCTATGATTGACGGCGACTCGTGCGGCCACACACCGATGCACATAAGCGTTGTACCGGAAGCGGTGACATTAATCGTGCCACCGAATATGGCACAGCGCCTATTCGCGGAGCCGTCGTAATTATTTCAGCGCTTGGCCGAGTTGTGCTTTGACGAAGGCGATTTCGTCGTCTGATCCGTTTATTTGTCCATCTAGTTTGGCGGCAAGCACTGACTTCAACACTTCGCCTATTTGCGGGCCTTGTTGCACACCCATAGCAAGTAAATCCGCACCACTTACTGAAAGTTCAATTGGTTTCAATTGCTCCAGATAGAGTTTGACAATGCGGCGCAATGGACTTCCTGGAGTTGCCAGACACGCGGCGATTGCCAGTGACTGGTCACTTTGTCCTTTAAACAACTCATAAATCTCACTTCGTTTTAATTCTGAAGAAACCGAATTCAATTCTTCAGCCAACACAAGCCCGCGACTGATGTCACTTATATCTTGATTGCTTATCTGCAAACGCTCCATTGCTTCAGTAGCCTGAGACGGTCCGAGTTGCGCCAACAAGACTCCCAAATAGACAGTCCAGTTATTATCCACTCGATAGTGCGCAAGCAATCTTTCAGCTCGTCGAAGAGATCGCCTAATGTCAACACCATAGCTAAGATGTGCATCAAGATAACGTAAGCGTCCGCCAAGGCGCCCAAGTAAATCCAATGCCTTCAATCTGTCTTTTGATTCGAGAATTAATTGTAATTCTGTGCGCATGCGAGCACCGCCGAGATTATCGAAGATGCCCATATTTATCGCTCTTTCAGCCTGCCTGCAAGTCTTGTCTTCCAACTCAAAGCCAAGTCTTGCGGCAAAGCGCGCCGCTCTCACGAGTCTTGTCGGATCTTCAATAAAACTAAACGGATGCAATATGCGAACAAGTCTTGCCTCAAGATCTTCCAAGCCACCGAAGTAATCTATAACGTCACCAAATTGTCCGGGATTTAAACAGACAGCCAACGCATTTATTGTAAAATCTCGACGATAAAGATCTTGCTCAAGACCTGACGCTTCAACGGTAGGCAACGCTGCCGGAAATTCGTAGAATTCCGTTCGCGCAGTCGAAATGTCGATTTCCAATTTGTGCTCAGCATTGAAAATCATCGTTGCCGTTTGAAAACGATCATGTTTGGCGACCAACTGCAAACGCCCAGGGTAAGCTGTTTCCAGAGCTTTAGCTAAATCGATCGCCGAACCTTCAACTACGAAATCCAAGTCCAAATTAGGCAAACCAAGAAACAAATCACGCACACAACCACCAACGGCATATGCAGTCATATTCAAAAGCGCAGCCTGGCGACCTAGCTCCTCGAACAACCAAAGCGTTGAATCGCTCAAAATATTTAGACGATCACGATAGTGAACGTAGCGTTTTTGAGGCAACGCAAAATGTTCTTGATCTTCCTCCGCATGCGAACCATAAAGAGTCCTAAGCACTTCATGACGCGTCACAATACCGATTAGCTGGTCGCTTGCATCAAGTACCGGCAATTTGCCGATATCTTCATGAACCATCGTATGTTGAATCTCGCTAAGCGGCGTTTCAGGACGAATGGACAGTACAGGCCTGCTCATAAACCCTTGCACAGGAGCATGACCCAACTTGTGATGCAGCGCTTGATCAATATCTCTGCGCGATACAACACCGACAACTTCATTGCCTTCGGTAACTACAAGTCCGTCCAAACCATAACGAAGCATAATACGCGAAGCTTCTTCCATAGTTACGCGCGGCCTCACACTGCGCACAGGTGCCTGCATGATTTCCGCAGCCGTCTTCTCCGGTTTTACTTGCTTCTTGATCAACTCTTCGACTTCATTGATTACCTCTTCAATGGAAGTTTTGCGACTTACAGCAGAGCCGGCACCCGGATGTCCATCGCCGCCAAATTGAAGTACGATTTGGCGGACATCAATTGACTGCGTATCTGAGCGACCGACAAGATGAATCCGATCACGCATTTTCACAACTGTTATTACCGCGTCGGCAGATTCGATTTCAACAAGTTTTCTCGTCAGCGTGGCCAACCCTTCAAGATATCTCGTACGTTGCGACCAGGCGATAACCGCCTTCATGCCGGACACGTTAACAACTCGCCTGTTATTGATTAGCTCTTCAAGCAATTTGACCTGCTCTTCTGATTGCTTCGGATTTAGATAATCGTTAACGCGCGCAATGTCGGCGCCTTGCTCGAGCAAATATGCAACACATGACGCGTCAAGTGCCGTCGTGCCACTATATGTCAAACATCCGGTATCTTCGTAGATACCAATCAAGAGAAGCGTTGCTTCAAAAGGTGTGAGCTTGATACCACGATTGCGAATTTCGTCAACCAATACAGTCGTAGTTGCGCCAACCGCTTTGACGATTGAATCGCCTCTCGCATTTGGACCCAGTCCTTCCGGATCAATGTGATGGTGATCAAAAATCGTGTAACCGACAGGATTGTCCTTGCGACTTATGAGTTTACGCGCTGATTCATCCAAGCGATCTAAATGCTGGCAATCGACAATGTAGATATGCTTGATGTTTTTCGCATCGATGTATTTCAGCTGCGAAAGAGGCAATGAATCACGGTAAAGGGCAAAGAATTCCCGAACATTACCCACCAAAGGATAGCCAGGCAACATACGGGTGCCAGGAAACAACTTGGTGACAGCGTATTGCGCCGCCAAGGAGTCGAAGTCCATATTGTTGTGGGTGAGTACGATTTCCATTCTGTTCTTTGAACCGCCGGGAAAGGGCGCATGCAATGCGCCCCTACAACCCAGAACCATCAGCCTCCTACACTAGTCCTACTAAGTTACATTATGACGGCAATATGACGGAAGATGAAGGTTAAGTACTAATACAAGTTTATAGGCTGCATATGTGAGGTATTAACGACCTGAAAGGCTTCTCTGAGGCTGAAAAAGGTGACCCCTCTGGGCGTAATCGGTGATGTGTACTTGGTATGTTGTGCTGTCGGCACAATTTATCTGCTCGTGGGCGCTTTTCTAGGACACTTGTCCGATGCCGGTTCGCACGGCTTGCACATAGATGCTTCTCACGGGTTCGGACATGGCGCTCACGGCGGACACACAGGGCATGGCAGCCACGCCGATTTAGCGGACATGAATACTTCGCCAAGCAAAGTAGCGGTAATTCCAGCCACCCATAGAGGGCGCACGAGCATACCACGCCTGATTTTGTCCATTTTCAGTCCTATGACAATAGCAGTGTTTCTGGCATTTTTCGGAGTAGCCGGAATCTTTGTATTGAAGATAGTTCCGATTCTAGGAATTTGGTCCTTGATACCGGCGGCAATTGTAAGTCTTCTGGTTACCGGACAAGTGCTTCGAGCATTCAGCTGGATGGTGCGCCAAATGCATGTGACGTCACAACCAGATGCCGACGATCTTATCGGACAGCGCGCTGATGTCACCGTGCCCATTCAAGCTGGAGAAGTCGGTGAAGTAGTTTTTGTAATCGGACTAAGTCGCTACAACAAATCAGCACGCGCACTAAATCCGGAAGCACATTTTGAACAAGGCTCTAAAGTGATCATCTCCGATGTACAGGATCACGTCGTACTCGTCGAGCCTTGGAAAGAGTTTTTGCTGGAGGACACCAGTCTTCCGCACAAGGAATCCTAATTGCGAAACTAGACTGGAGGTTAATCATGGATCCACTTACGATAAGCAGCGGTGTACTAGGCCTGGTGGTCCTATTCCTGGTGGGATGGATCATGGCTAGTTTCTACCAAAAATGTGGACCCAACCAAGCGATGGTGATAACCGGCGTCGGTGCACGCACCGGCGAACACGGGTTTAAAATCATAAAGGGTGGCGGCGACGTTGTCTATCCACTCATTCAACAGCGCTCTTTTCTTAGTCTGGAAATCATGACGATTGAAGTACATTCACAAGCGCCGATTATTACAAAAACCGGTGTACCGATTTTTGTAGAGGGTGTAGCTCAAGTTAAAGTTGCCGGAGACACAGTATCAATCGCCACAGCAGCCGAACAATTTCTCGGCAAATCAAATGAAGAAATAGCCAATATCGCGCATGAGACTCTCGTCGGTCACTTGCGCGCCATATTAGGAACGATGGAAGTTGAGCAATTGATTCAAAGCTTCAACGAGTTTGCCGGACGCGTACAGAAAGAATCAGTGCCCGACTTAAACAAAATGGGGCTGACTGTTGTTTCGTTTACCATCAAAGAAATCAAAGACTCCGTTGGTTATCTCGAAGCATTGGGACGCAAGCAAACTGCCGAGGCCAAGAAAGCAGCCGACATCGGTGTCGCTCAAGCCAGCAGAGACACGAGTATCGCCCAAGCACAAGCACAACGCGACTCAGCCATTGCTCAAGCACAAGCCGCAGAAGAAGGAGCCAAGGCAAAACTGTTGGCCGACACTCGAGTAGCGGAAGCCTCGAAGAATTTCCAAGTCAACCAAGCGAACTACCAAATGGAAGTAGCCAAACAAAAAGCGGAAAGCGATATGGCTTACGACATCGTAAAAGCTCAACAACAACAAACTTTGGTTGTGGAAAACCAAAAAATCAAAATCGTTGAAATGGAAAAGCAAGTTGAACTTCAAAACGTCGAAGTACAAAGACGAGAAGTTGAACTGCAAGCACAGATAACAAAGCCTGCTGAAGCCGAGCAAACAAGAGTAAGACTAATTGCCGAAGCACAAGCGCAAAAAATGCAATTAGAAGCAAAAGGTCTTGCTGAGGCTACAAAACTCCGAGCTTTGGCCGATGCTGAAGCAGCCAAGGCGATAGGTGTTGGACAAGCTGAAGCGGAAAAAGCCAAAGGTCTTGCCCAAGCTGAAGTTATCAAAGCGCAAGGTCAGGCAGAAGCTGAAGCCATGCAGAAGAGAGCCGAATCGTTCAAACTTTACAATCAAGCAGCCGTGGCTTCGATGCTCATGCAAAAGCTACCTGAAGTTGTAAGCGCAGCAGCCGAGCCAATTTCCAAGATTGGCAACCTGACTGTTTTAGCGACAGGTTCAGACTCAACAAGCGCCAGCAAAATTACAAGCGAGGTATTGAATGTTGCCGCGCAAGGTATGACTATGGTAAAAGGTCTTACTGGTTATGACTTAAGTCAAGCACTGAAAGCAAACCAGGAAAACAAAGAAGGCAATTCGGAAAACTCTTGACCTCAAATCGTCGCATTATTCTCACTGGTGCTTCCGGCGTAGGTAAAACAACCTTGGCCGAGCCGCTCAGCAAAGAATTGGGCTTGCCCATTATTCCTGAACTGGGACGAGATATATGTCGGCAGTTGGGTTATGAACGCATAGGCGATATTCCTGATCAAGAAGCTTTCAAGAAATCTGTTCTTGATGCGCAGATTCAAACAGAAGATAAAAACGGTGGTTTTGTCTCCGATAGATCAACAATTGATTGTTGGGTCTTGTGGCAGCGCTGGAATATTTGCCAGGCGATGAGTTATGACACAGAGGCATATTACGAAAAGGCGCGCAAGCAATCAGAAAAATACACGCACATAATTTTCGTACCGCCGATGTTTCCGCCGGTAGACGACGGCTTTCGCTGGACAGATGCGGATTATCAAAAGCAAATCGATAGGCTAACGCGTATGACGTTGTACGAATGGAATTTACTCAATAGGACTTTGTTTGTCAAAGGCAAGTCAGTAGAAGAGCGCCTCAAAGAAATTACGAGTTGGCTATGAAATTCCTTCACGCGCTTTTGATGCTATATCTTTTTTGTACAAGCGCGATGGCGGCGGTTCAGACATCGGCGCGAATTGTTTCGCTGGCACCATCGAACACGGAACTTCTGTTTTCCCTCAAGGCGGAGAAGTTGCTCGTTGGCGTGTCTACCTACTGCGACTTTCCACCGGACACAACGAAGATTGAAAAAGCCGGGTCATTTGTCTCCGTCAACATTGAGCGCGTTATGCGTTTGAAACCGGACACAATAATTCTGGTCAAAGGACAAGAAGCACTTGGTTCGCTTTTAAAGCACAAGGGCTTCAAGGTAATTATCTTGTCCAATGATCACCTGAGCCAAATACCAGCGAATCTGATTGCACTTGGCGAAATAACCGGCAAGCCAAAAGAAGCAAATCAATTGGCACAGGCATTCAACGAAAGCGTAACCAACCTCAAATCAATAATCGCCAAAGCAAAATCAAAGCCACGCGTCTTCTTCTGCGTCTGGCCGGAGCCACTACTCACGGTCGGCACCGATAGTTTTCTCAATGAGTTGATTGTGACTGCCGGTGGCATCAACATCGTCACTCAATCAACAAAAGGCTACCCGCATTACAGTATGGAAAAATTGGTTATGGCAAATCCGGATCTAATCATCCTTCCATTCGAAGCAAAAGAATCATCCTTGCCGCAAAAATCTCCCTGGACTTCGCTAAAAGCAATAAAACAAAAACGCTACTTCTACCTGCCAAACCAAAAAGAAGACCGACTTTCCAGGCCAACTTTGCGAATTACAGAAGGCCTTTATTGGCTGGCAATAAAGTTGCACCCGGAGCTTCAAACGGAGTTGCAGACCTGGCTGTCTGATACAAAGAAGAAATTAGCCAGGCTTTAAGTATGTATGTCAAGTAGATAATTCTTGCCCTGGTGATGCGCACAGGCGATATATCTTCGAGCTAACCACTTTAGATTCTTAACGCTATTCTTAAGGACACTTACAGTGAAGCTTCACCTAGATATAATTTGCACAATACTTTTATTTCTATTTGAAAGCCCACAATGAATCACCTGGTCGTCTGCGGTCTCAATTACCACTCAAGTCCAATTGCTATCCGCGAACGGTTCATTATCCCTACTTCCTGTTTGACGCACGCATTGCATGCACTTGCTCGCATGCCGCACATCAAGGAAGCAGCAGTTGTTTCGACCTGCAACAGAACAGAAGTCTATGCGCTTGTCTCCGATGTGCAAGCAGGACTCCAAGAAATCGAATCGTTTTTCCTGTCAACACAAACTGTTGCTGACCACGGAGCACTACGTCCCAATTTCAAACTTCTGAGAGAAGACGTTGTCTTGCACTTGTTCCGTGTCGCCAGCGGACTAGACAGCATGGTTTTGGGCGAAGGGCAGATAATGGCCCAAGTGAAGGACTCGCATCAAGCAGCTCTTGATGCCGGCACAGCTGGACCATTTCTCGATCAACTTTTCAAAACAGCCCTCAACTGCGGCAAGCGTGTACGCACGGAAACATCAATGGGACGCCGCGCTGTGTCCATTAGCTCGGCAGCAGTCGAGTTGGCGCGCGAATTAATGGGACCACTAGCAGAGAAAAACATCGTGGTTGTCGGTGCGGGCAAAATGGGCAAAGTCTTGCTAAAGCATTTGCTTACAGAAAATGGCAACGGTCCTGTAGTTGTGCTCAATCGCAGCCAAGAAAGATTGGCATCGCTGACAAACGGTGATATACCAAATGCGCACAGAATGAAGACCGGTTTCACCATGGAAGATTTGCCGCAACTGGCAGCAAGTGCCGACATAGTGTTTGTTTCCACATCAGCACCACAGTTTCTTCTGGACGCCAAAGACTTGCAAGCTCAAAAGACAAACCCAAATCTTTCCATTATTGATATTTCCGTCCCACGCAACGTTAATCCGGACATAGCCGACATTGCCGGAGTGAAATCATTCCACGCCGATGATTTGATGGCTATCGTCAACAAAAACATGGCTGAACGTGAAGCTCTTGTTGCCGAAGCAGAAGACATTGTTTTTGAGTCACTGGAAAGTTTCAACGGATGGCAGAGATCGCTTCTTGTTGTGCCGACAATTACAGAACTGCGTCAAAAAATCGAGTCCATTCGCCTGGCGCAAATGGCCAAATCACAATCAGCCGGCAACGATTCCGGCGATATGCGCGACAAGATGGAAGACATCAGCCGCAGTATCATCAACCAAATCCTTCACCACCCAACAGTTCAACTAAAGGCAACAACAGACTACGGTGCACTGCGCCAACAGGCAGAAGCTCTGCGCCAGTTGTTTAACCTGAATGTCAGCGAACCAATGGCGACAGGCCATCACAACGCCACTCAAGCTTCAGGCAAAAGCTGCCCATTTGCGGAATCAGGCAAGCAAGTTGACGATGCCCTCAAAGATTTTTCCGACAAGCTAAAGAAAGCTTGGCTGAGTTTTACATGATTCGAGTTGGTACTCGCGAAAGCAAGTTAGCGCTATTTCAAACAAATAGCGTACTAGCTAAGCTGAAGCAAGCATTTCCCGGACAAAAATTTGTCACAATACCTATCAAGGTTCATGCCGAAAAAGACATGAAGAAGCCACTCTTCGCTTTTGACACGCGCGGTGTTTTTGTCAAAGAGTTGGAAGAAGCCCTACTGGCTGGTGAAGTTGATCTCGTCGTGCATAGTCTCAAGGATTTGCCGACAGACATGATCGAGGGGCTGGCACTTGCTTCTGTTCTCGACAGAGAAGATCCGCGCGATGTTCTCATTAGCCACAACAAAACTTCTTTTCTGAATTTACCAAAAGGAGCAACTGTTGCTTCATCAAGCCGTAGACGCCTGGCTCAATTAAAAGCCTTACGCCCGGATTTGATCTTTACCGACATTCGCGGCAACATCGACACCCGTTTAAAAAAGCATGCAGACGGCGCTTGTGACGCGATGGTTCTTGCCGCTGCCGGACTTATTCGCTTGGACCTCACGCAACACATAACCGAATATTTTGATACGTCGGTAAACTTGCCTGCCGCCGGACAAGCAGCCATTGCTGTTGAGTGCCGCGCGAATGACAAAGATGTTCTCGCTATGTGCAAAGCTATCGAAAACCCTTCTGTCAGAGGAGAAATTACAGCCGAGCGCGCATTTCTAAACGAATTAGGCGGCGGTTGCTCCGTGCCCGTCGGAGTTCTCGCCAGAGAAAAAGACAACATGATAGATATCACCGGTTGTGTGGCGGCACTGGATGGCAGCAAGATTTTGCGCAAGTCTGCAAGCGGACCAGTCAAAAATGCCCAGTCAATGGGAATCGAATTAGCGCACTCACTCCTACAAATGGGCGCCGAAGAAATTCTTGCTCAACTTAAAACAACAACAGCCTCTGTTTCACCCCCGTAAATGTCTCAAAATAAATCACTTAAAAACTTGTCTATCCTGGTGACGCGCTCCGCACACCAGGCATCGAAGCTCACATCCAAGCTAACCGCACTGGGTGCCGACGTGACGGAAATGGCTGTTATTTCTATTAAGCCTCCTGATGATTTCAAGCCGCTTGATGATGCCATTTATTCACTGCCTGAATACGAATGGGTAATCTTCGCCAGTGTCAACGCAGTGAATGCCGTGATTGAACGCGTGCAGGCACTGAATAAATCTGTCGGTGATTTCAAACAATTGAAAATCGCAGCTATCGGTCCAGCCACAGCTGAAGCGCTAAAACAGTTCGGCTTAGAAGCTACATTTTCACCCACAGCATTCATAGCCGAAAGTCTTGCCAGCGAATTTCCCGGATATCCACATCTCAAAGGCACTCGCATATTCTGGCCGCGTACCAACGTAGGTCGCAAGTATTTGCTGGAGAAATTACACGAAGCTGGTGCCCTAGTAGATGCAGTCACTGCCTACCAAACGGAAGGGCCGATTGATCCGGAAAGCAAAGCAGATGCGCTCGTAGATATGCTGGCAAATGACAAACTCAACGTCATAACGATAATGAGTTCAGAAACAGTGCGTAGTCTTAGTCGCTTGTTGCAACTAGGAATTGAGCGGCAAGCAAAGGCGAACAACCACATCGATTTGACTCAATTACTATCCAAAGTAACTCTGGCTGCAATTGGCCCGGAAACGGCTCTGGCTGCCAAAAAGGAATTGCCGGCAGCAATTCACTGCATCGAAGCAACCACGTTTACAACAGACGGATTAGTCAAAGCCATTGTCGACCGCTTTTCCCATTAAATTCCTGCCAGATTGGCAACCACTTTTAAGTCAACGGAGCGTAAATCGAATATATATATATGTCTAACATGGCAATAACGACAAAACCAGCCGTATCCGAGGCAACTTTCCCATCCGTTCGCATGCGCCGCATGAGAGCGACAAGCCCGTTGCGTGGTTTAGTCAGTGAAACAAAGCTCTCCGTCGAAAAACTCATCTATCCGCTTTTCATAGTGCCGGGCAACAGCGTGAAGAAGCCAATTTCTTCCATGCCCGGCATTCACCAGCAAAGCATTGACTCGATGCTCAAAGAAGTAGAAGAGGTTCAAGCTCTAGGTATCAAGGGTGTGATTTTGTTCGGTATACCTGAGAACAAGGATGACAGAGCAAGCCAAGCTTTTGCCAAGGAAGGCATTACACAAGAAGCAATCAGAGCAATCAAAAACGCTTTCCCGGAAATGATAGTCATAGCCGACACTTGTCTTTGTGAGTACATGGACCATGGACACTGTGGAATTGCCACAGACAACGGCATAGACAATGACGAGAGCGTAAAAATCTTGGTGAAAGCCGCTATTTCACAGGCTGAAGCAGGCGCCGACATAATTGCTCCGTCGGACATGATGGATGGAAGAATAGGCGCAATTCGCAAAGGCTTAGACAAAAACGGTTTTGAAAACATCCCAATAATGGCTTACAGTGCCAAGTTCGCCTCTGGCTTTTACGGTCCATTCCGCGAAGCCGCCGAATCAGCCCCGCGCTTTGGCGACCGCACCTCCTACCAGATGGACCCTGCCAACGGGCGGGAAGCCATCCGGGAAATAGAACTGGACATAGCCGAGGGCGCCGATGTCGTTATGGTTAAACCGGCCCTGGCCTATCTAGATGTCATCGCAAGAGCTAGAATGATAACCAACCTGCCAATTGCGGCATATAATGTCTCAGGAGAATACTCCATGATTAAGGCAGCTGCAGCCAACGGCTGGATAGATGAAAGAAGGGTTGTATTGGAGACTCTAACCGGCATTTTTCGCGCTGGGGCCGACATTATAATCACCTATCATGCTAAGGACGTAGCCACCTGGCTATCCTGAGCACGCTGCGCACAGAGGGAATTGATGAAAACGAGTACCGCCTACCAAATTAGTTTTGCCAACGCTTTTGCCGACTTGTACCTAGACAAGGAAAACGGCGAAGTGGCTTTGGATTTGCGCAGGCAAGAAATAACCATTTACTTAAACCAGCAGCAGTATCAAGCTTTGGTCTTGCTTGTTCAACAGAGCATGGAAGATGAGGAATTTGGCGACTACATCAATTGGCGCAAAGATCCAGTGCAAAGCGACGAGAATCGCATGTTTGAAATTTGTGGTCCTGAGCATATGGCTTGTCTGGCATGCACGCCGACATACGAACGTGTCAAACTGACATTTGATATTGGCGTTGCTGTCGACTTGTCGTTTGCAGATTACCAAGGATTGGAAGGCTTGCTCAAAGAAGCTCAAGCTGATCTTGAATGGCGCAGAGAACTCTTGCGCTTCAACAATTTAGACGGCATGTCCGAAGGCGGCCCCGACGTCGCGTCCGGCGAGTAACTACCTCTTTGCCTCGAACGGAAGCATGACGGTAAAGACGGAGCCTAGTCCTTCTTCGCTACGGCAGCTGATTGTGCCGCCGTGTGCTTCTACTATTAGTCGACTAATATAGAGTCCGAAGCCGGTGTTTGCCACGTAGTGTCCGCCACTTTGACCTTGCGCAAAGTGATAGAACAAATACGCTTGATCTTCAGGCGATATTCCAGGACCAGTATCAACAACGCGAACCACAACGTATTTGTGGTTATTCTGTGCTTGCACTTGCACTAATCCGCCTTCAGGCGAATAAGTCAAAGCGTTGTGCAGTAAATTATTAATCACTTCAGCAACGGCTTTTCTGTCGGCAACCACATTATGCAAATTGATCCCGCAATCAAACTCCAGTCTAATATTTTTCTGCTCAGCCATTTTGGCCGAATCAATAATGCTGTCACTAATAACTGTGCGCACATTCAATGTTTCAAATTGAAATTCTTGTTGTCCTGATTCCAAAAGATAAACATCAAGCAGTTTTTGAATCATGCTCAATTTGTGATTATTGCCGGCTTTCAAAAGAGCAATTGCATCTAATTGACGGGAGTTCAAATCGCCCATCGATCTATTTACCAACATTTCCAGTACACGTTCAGCACCAACCAGAGGCGCTTTCAAATCGTGAACCAATGTTGCTACAAATTCTTCGAGGCGCTCCAAACGCCATACATTCATTTTGGTTAGTTCGCCATCTTTAACGGCTGTGACATTTTCCACCGTGCCGACGTAGCCGATTAAGTCGCCCTGCGCGACTTTCTTGGCAGTTACTTTGACCCATACAATAGATTCATCGCTGCAAACAAAACGACAAGTATTTTCAAACGGCGCACCTACAGCGCACGCTAATTTCCATTCGGTAACAACACGCGCGCGATCTTCTGCATGCAAGACATCTTCCCAACTGCATCCATCTTCAATTTCGAACCCAGTCAGCTTTCGATAAGCCGGATTCACATATAAACAGTGACCACTTTCATTACAGTAGAACATGCAAATCGGAGAAGCTTCCAAAATTGCCGCTGCATAGGCATTAGTGGATACCTTTTCACTTGTACGTTCCTGCTTCGGCGAACATTTGGCCATGGTTACCACCCAGGTCCTGCAAACAAGGGACAGGACCGACCAATTTTTGTTGTTTCAGCTCGAACAACCCCCTTAAAATCATATCAGATGTCAAGAATTAATGGACTCTAATTAGAGACTTAGCCGATAAAATTTGCTCGAAAAGTCAAAATATTTCACGCGTATACCTCGAATGGGGGATACACCTGCTGTATAGACAGGCCCCTGTTGCCGGGATGCAAGCGCCTGCCGTCCTTTTATCGCAAGTGATACCGCTTTTGGTGTCACATTATCGCATTTTGCCGCACAGGGCAACGCACATGCAATGCGCCCGTACGCCTAAACTTTTAGGTTTTTGAACTTATTGGGAACTTCCTGATGATCTATAATGATACAGATCGTTGGGCACGGCGAGGACCAACGAACCTGGTCAGGGGGGAAACCCAGCAGCCATAAGTTGTCACCTTCGGGTGTGTCCAGCGGTCTTAATCCATAAAGAAAGCCAAAAATATGACAACCGGATCTTCCAAAAATGCCAGACCGCCTGAATCGAGCAAAACCTTGCTTGGTCAAATTTTGGTCCAGTTGGGTTACATCACAATTTATCAGCTGGACGAAGCTCTAAATATCCAGACTCAGGATGTAGCCACAGGCAAAGAGCAAAAGCCGCTAGGTCAGATTCTGCTTGAGCTTGGCTATTGTGGTCCCAATCAACTCATCCACGCCATTCAAGTCCAAGCTGAACTGCGCAAAGCCGGATCAGTCGGATAAAGATTATTGGCGCATGCAATGCGCCGCTACATGAAGAATATTCATTTCAAATCTCCTTCTTTTGATTTAAAGGTAAATCTGAGGGGGATAAGCTGATTAGTTGGGGGTTTTTCCTTGGGACTAACGGCAAAACTCAATTTCGCTTTCATTACCGTGATTGTGGTCATGGTCATAAGCAGTGCCGCCCTTGGCGTTTTCAATCTCTACAAATCAGTTCACGATAGCGCGACAGAAAAGCTGGAGACATCAAAAAAACAGCTGGGTGACGACATGCTCGCTATTGCAAACGGCAACGAAAGATTGGCGTTGTCTCTTTTGGAAAGTCCCGGGTTTAATTCTGCCTACTCTTCTAAAAACAAGGACAGAATTGGCCGCGAAGCAAATGCGCTTATCGATAGAGCCGAAAGTGAAGCTTCAGTAATTGTCGTTGATGACCACAACTATGTAGTCTACTCAAGCGAAACACCGTCTAAATCAGGATACCCAGTACCCGATCAAGGCTTCTTATACAACAAGGCTATTTCTACGCGCGAGAAGGTGAAAGGTTCGACCACCATTAGCGTTACCGGCGCTCCGTGTATTACGGCAATTGTTCCGATACCCTATCAGGGCGGAGCAGTGATAGTAACACAAGCAATAAATCTAGATTTACTGACAGGCTTTGTTACCAAAATGGCACTGATGCCGGCACACATAACCAACGTCGACGCTGCGTTGTATTCAGCGAAGGATAAACGAGTAACGGTTATTACAACAGGTCTGCTCAATAAGGACGGCGGTTATCTCGACTCATTAAGCAAAGGGACAACGCCACCACTCAAAGTAACGGAAGTGGGCGACAAAATGTATTGGCCGTTTCTTTTGTTTGAAGAATCGCCGGAGAAAGACCTAGTTGGCATTATCCTAATTACGACACCTGTAGCCGATATCAAGCCACAACTGATGGGCATTGGAATACAGTCAGCCGTGTCGGCTATTTTGGCATTGTTGCTGGCTTTGTTCTTCGCTAATTCAATTGGTACTTATACATCGTCTTCGATAAAGTTCTTGATCCAAAGAGCCAAGGATTTGGCGGCACAAAAGTCATCACTGCCTGCACTCGATGTACTCAAGGGAGAGTTTCTGGAACTTGGGGAGTTGATGGATACGGCTGTTGCGTCTCTGCGCTCGTCAGTGCAGAGTTTGAAGACACAATTGCTTTCGAGTGAAGGGGATTCCGGTGTATCTGTTGATCAATTAGAAGCAGCGAACAGCCAGATAAATACATTGAATCGCCAGGTAGCTTCACAGACAAGGCAGATAGCTGAGACAGCCAAACAAATAAATTACGCAAATCAACAAGCTGTCTTGCTGCAACAAAAATTAGACTCTGTAATTCAAATAGCCAACGAAGGATTTCTATTTCTTGATCAATTCGGCAATATCGTTTCCGCCAATCCGGCATTCCTCAACTGGCTGGGCTCAACAGAGGCGGAAGTCGCCGGACGTTATTGTTACGACCTAGTGAAAAAACCAGGTGATCCGCCGGATGGAGATGCTACTGCATTTTCTAAACGGTCCAATGAGCCGGGCGAGCTTCTTAACGCCTTTTTCCCGGAAGGCTTTATCTATCACAGACAGCAAAAGAGGGTCGTCGAAGTTTTTGCCCACTTGCAGCCAATCATGCAAGATAACACTGTAATTCAAGGATATATTCTTGTGTTGCGCGATAAGACTTTGCACACGGAGGCCGCTTCGCTGCGCCAAGAAATTGTCACTTTCCTGACGGATTCTATTCGCACGCCGTTGTCGTCAGCCGAACCCACATGGAATGCGCTGCTTGCCAATGCGTCACAAACAATGCACGCTTCAGTTGGACAGGGCTTGGCGCAACTGCATACTCACTACGTGCAACTGCTTGCTGTTGTCGACAGCCTGCTTATGATTTACGGCGGCACAATACCATCGTCCACTACGCCGCGCGAGCCTACCGTAATAACAAGGCTTGTCGCTGATTGCTTGGAAGAAGTGTCAGCATTGGCCCGTGAGCGCCAATTGATGCTGGACTACAAGACAGTCACCGGCTTGCCTACAGTCAATTCCGACAAAGATGTGTTACGCAACGTAATAGTCGAGCTTCTGCGCAAGATGCTCGACATCACAGCACCCGGCGGACGTATACGCGTCGAGAGCGTCTTGAAGGCGAACGAAGTTAGAATGAGCGTGTCGAGTTCCGGCCCAGCGTTGTCGACAGAAGACGTCAATGACATGTTCGTGGGATTTATTCAAGGCAAGCATCCGGAAGACAGTTATGCTTCGCGGTTGGCGATGTATGTGGTCAGGAATAACATCGAGAGAATAGGTGGCCGCATCTGGGCTGAGTCGGAGTCAGGTCGCGGAACGCTGGTGTATTTCACGCTACCGGCGGGTTAAAAACAACTACCCTATCGCCGCAGCACGCGACTCTAGCTTCTGCGCTTCTTCATCGCGCTTCATTGTCTTTAATAGGCGGGCGTAGTTTTTCAGGTTGGATACTAAGTCTTTGTGGTCCGCACCCAGATGCTTTTCTTTGATTTCCAGTGAGCGCTGATACAACGACTCCGCTTCGTCGTAGCGAAGCTTGGCGCTGTAGACAATCGCCAGATTGTGCAAATTCTGCGCGACTTCTAGACTATCAGCTCCGCAATTCTTCTCGTTTATCTCAAGAGCCTTCTGGTAATAGTTCTCCGCAAATGCATACTTGCCTTGGCTATGGCACAAAGCAGCGTAATTATTATATGTATACGCAAGACGCGGATCATCGTCTGCGAATTTCACTGCCTCTTTAATGGCTTCCGCATACAGCCGTTCCACATCAGCAAGGCGCCTTTTCTCGAATGCCAAATTACCGGCATCCATGAGCTTCTTCCAGGTGCTATTGTCATTATCCACTACGAAATCCTCGCTCCCAATTCAACTTCTTGATCAGGCTTCAACAAAATAACATCACCATCTACGGGCACGGCGCCTAAGACAAGCACCTCAGACATGAAATCTGCTACCTGACGAGGTGGAAAGTTAACGACGGCAACAACTTGTCGCCCAACTAGCTCTTCCGTATTGTAGAACTTCGTTATCTGCGCGCTCGATTGCTTTGTACCTAGTGGACCAAAATCAATCCACAGTTTAAATGCCGGCTTTCGAGCCTTGGCAAATTCCTCAACTCTTACAATCTTGCCTACTCTTATTTCGACCTTTTCAAAATCCGCGTAGGTAATTTCCATTAGACAGTCGCCAACTCTGGAGCTTGTCCGGCACGGCGGCGGGCTTCTATAAATACGAGCAGCACGGATACATCTGCCGGTGTAATACCGCCAATGCGCGAGGCTTGTCCGAGTGTCAGCGGCTTGATGCGTGTTAGTTTTTCGCGAGCTTCTTTGGCTAGATTTTCCATGTTCATGTAATCAAAGTCAGTTGGCAATTTAACATTGTCCAAACGCTCAGCTTGTTTTACTTGCGCTTTTTGTCTCTCGATGTAGCCTGCATATTTGACTTCCGTCTCTATTTCAAGCGACCAGGCGAATTTGCCGCCATCGACGGCAGGAGCCATTTTTTCAATTACGGAATAAGGCACGCGTGGGCGTCTAAGCAGCTCTTCCAATAACACTGGCTGTCTCAGCTCTTCATCGAATTCTCTAAGAGCCGCTTGCCATTCGGCACTCGGATGCACGCGCGTTG
The DNA here is from genome assembly GCA_019744775.1 of Candidatus Obscuribacterales bacterium. Lineage (NCBI taxonomy): Bacteria > Bacillati > Candidatus Melainabacteria > Candidatus Obscuribacterales > Candidatus Obscuribacterales bacterium. Next base: position 70,427 of record JAIETZ010000003.1, on the reverse strand, counting down.
TTTGTAGACGCTTGTGCTCGGCAGCAACTTCTTCTTGCTTCTTCTGATAGAGATTCCAACGATAATCATCGACGAGACCAATCTCACGACCAAATGGTGTAAGGCGCGTATCTGCGTTATCTTGACGCAACAACAAGCGATATTCCGAACGTGACGTCATCATGCGATACGGCTCGCCAATTTCCTTACTAACCAAATCATCGATGAGAGTGCCTGTATAACTCGATGCACGACTCAATACAAACTCATTGCCGCCATGTACATACAACGCCGCGTTGATACCAGCAATTAGTCCTTGCGCGGCGGCTTCTTCATAGCCACTCGTGCCGAGCATCTGACCGGCAGCAAAGAATCCCGGCATGTCTTTCGACATCAATGTGTGATTAAACTGAATAGCCGGCAAGTAGTCATATTCAACAGCATAAGCCGGACGAATAATTGTGGCGTTTTCTAGTCCGGGCAAAGATTTGACTATCTCGTGCTGGACATGAATGGGTAAGCTCGTTGAACAGCCTTGCAAATACACTTCAAATGTCGATCTGCCTTCTGGTTCCAAAAAGAAAGAATGGCTTTCTTTGTCCGCAAAGCGCACAACCTTGTCTTCAATGGACGGACAGTAACGCGGACCGACGCCATGAATCATTCCCGAATACATGGGCGACTCGCCTAAGTTGTTGCGAATAACCTCGTGAGTCTTTTCTGTCGTGCGTGTTTGGTGACACGGCAATTGTTCACGCTCAGGTCTGTTGTCCAAGAAAGAAAAGAACGCGTGGTTTTCATCACCAGGCACAATCGGCAAATTAGTGTAGTCAATTGTGCGTCCATCGATACGCGGCGGCGTACCAGTCTTCAGGCGGTCCATCGTGAAGCCTAATGCTTTCAGACTCGCCGACAAACCAATTGATGCGAACTCTCCGGCACGACCGGCAGACTGAGTTTGTTTGCCAATCCAGATTGTTCCTTCAAGAAAAGTACCGGCACATAAAACAAGCGCCTTTGCATTTACGCGTTCGCCAAATTGAAGTTCGACTCCGGCAGCTTTTCCATCTTCAATCAAAAATTTCGTGACCATGCCCTGCTTGATGGTCAAGTTGGGCAAAGACTCCATGTAAGCCTTCATCCAAGTGCTGTATTCGCGCTTATCAGACTGCGCGCGCAACGACTGCACAGCTGGACCGCGACTCAAGTTGAGCATGCGCATCTGTAAATACGTGGCATCAGCTGCAATGCCCATAATACCGCCCAGCGCATCGACTTCCTTGACCAGCTGCGACTTGCCTGGCCCGCCAACGGCTGGGTTGCAGGGCATGGCGCCTATTGTGTCCAAATTGACGGCTAAAAGCAGCGTCTTTACGCCCAATTTGGCGGACGCATTGGCGGCTTCAACGCCGGCATGGCCGCCGCCGATGACAATTACATCGTAGTCAAAAACATTAGACGCCATAAGAGCCTCGGGACTAGCCAACTCGGAACTAGCCAAGTGGATTGCAAATAGTAGCAAATCCGGGGCATTCCCGCCAGGGAATTTGACCTCCACTACATAGATTTGCTACAACTAGTTTTAGTGAAACGAATATCATCATCCGGAGTCTCCATGAACTCACGTTTTGCCCAAATCTTGCCCCTAGTGCTCGCCCTGGCTTTCGTCAGCGGACAAGTTAACGCCCAGCCACCCAAGACGGCAGCCGTTCAAGAGACTTACCATGTATTGCCGCCTGAACAATTCTTCGGCGCTGCACAAATGGGATACATGGCCGCCAAGCTGGCTCCGGAAACAATTTCCAAATTATTCTGTTACTGCGGATGCGATATAACCGACGGTCACGGTCGCTTACTCGATTGCTTCGAAGGCTATCACGGAGTTGATTGCCACATTTGCGTTGAAGAGGCAATGCAAGCATTAACGATGAAGCGCGAAGGAAAATCAATTGCTGAGATTCAGCAAAAAGTTGATCAAATGTTTTCCGACAAATATCCATTCCAAACAGAAACAGACAAACTCAAAAAATACAAAGCATCTCGCTTGTACAAAGCTGATACCGCTGCAGAAGCAAAAGTAACTGCCGATCGCGAAAAAGATCCGATGCGTCGCCCACTCATCATGAACAAAAAGCCCGAACCCGGCGAACCAGGCGGCTGCTGCGCTAATCACGACGATAAGAATAAGACCAAGAAGAAGTAATTACCGAATTAATCACTTGACTGTGAACTTTTTCGCCTCTTTTCCGTATTAGAGGTAGGAATCACACTCACACTTGACAAAATGTTCTCATTTTGAGAATATTGGATTGAAGGTACCTTTATGGAGATCTTCGGAGCGGAAACGCTAACTGAATTTGCAACTAGTCATACACATGCAGAAGCTCCACTCAAACGATGGTTGTCTTTTGCGGAAAAAGCAAAGTGGGCTAACTTCGCCGAGCTCAAAGAAACATTCCGTTCCGCAGACTATTATCGCGGAGCAGTAATTTTCGATATTGGTGGCAACAAGTTTAGACTCATCGCAGACATTGCCTACGAAAAACAAGCCGTATACATATACAAAGTTCTAACTCATCAGGAATATGCTGAAAACAAATGGAAAAAGCGATATGAAAACACTTAAGTCTAGTGCGACAAGCGAGTATATAAGACTAATCAAACAGTTTCCTCTAGCACCTATAAAAAATACAAAGCACTTAAAAGAAGCCTACAAAGTAATCGAACACCTGTTCGATCGAAGACGTGCAGGAAATCTCACACAAGAGGAAGAAGAATACTTCGATGTGCTCACTAGCCTTGTTATTAGCTATGAAAAAATACACTATCCGATCAAAAAGCTCAGTCCTTTGGAAACACTCAGGGACCTAATGGAAATCAACAACTTAAAACAAGCCGATCTCGCACATCTATTTTCTTCAAAATCGAATCTATCTGAAATACTGAGTGGTCACAGACGAATAAGCAAAGCACAGGCGCGACGGCTTTCAGATTATTTCAAAATGTCGATAGATGCTTTTATAGACTGAAACATTCGCCTCAATCAATTGCTTGACTTAACCTTTCGCTTCAATTCGGCATAAGTTTGCAAAAAGTCCGAGAACTCTGAATATGGACTTGTCTGTCTCGATTTAGGCATTGTAGCTTCAGCTTCCTTAAAGTACGGAATTGCCTCAGATAATCTACCCAAGCCGTATAGACTTAAACCAATTCCTTCGGCGCATATGTGTCTTTCGACTTCTCCTAATTGGTTGTTCGGCGCAGTGGAATAAAGTTGCAAAAACAATGGATAGGCTTGCTGAAAACGATCTCTGTACACCATTGTTTTAGCTACTCTCAGCCGACCTATCCTAGGCCACGAATTGACGATAGCCGGGTTATGCGCCATTTCTAAAATGTTATTTGAATCTGAATCATAAAAATCGTTTTCTTCAAAATACTTTTCCATATAAGGACTGGCACTAGCGATTTTCCCTTTCCTATAGAAACACTCTGCTAAATTAAGATTGCCATACCGCTTGATTCCGCGATTATGCTCATTCAGTGGAACCAAGCTCAATCTTGTGAAATATTTCTCTGCCTCCTCATAATTACCATTTCTTTTGAATGCCAGTCCAGCAGTCCACAGTACTGATTCGGGCTGCTTCCCAATTTGCTTTCGTAAATCTGCCGCTTTCGTAAAGTATTCAATAGCTTTACTCCTGTTAAGAGGGACTTGCAGTTCCCCAATCTGTTCTAGGCAACAAGCCCTCGCCCAGTCCTTTTCTTTTCCAAGACCTTCCAAAACAGTCAATTGTTTGGCTCTATATTCAAGAGCATTTTCTCTATCACAGTAGGAGAGTGTATCGTAAATTTTTTCTCTGTCTGCAGGCTTCGTACACTTCTCCAGAGCTATTTTGCCTATTGTCCTTACCTCTGCAATTTTGCTTGGTTCTCTATAAGCAAGCCTATTAGTCACCCACATCATGGACATGCATTGATTTACATAATTTGGCGAATCTGGTCCACTATTCTTAAAGCCTGCCTTGGTTTTCGCATATTCATAATTTTGCATAATGTGCCAGTCGGCCATATTTCCAAAATAATCGTTGATTTCCTCATATGGCGGAAGGACAAACCATATGAAATTGAATACCAGACCTAACAAAAATGTCACTGCACATAAAGCTATAAATCGACGCTTGCCAGTAGTAGGAGGAAATTTCCACTTATTCACCGCACTTATGGCAGCCACAACAGCGACAGCCCATATTAGCGCTAGAACTTGAAAAACGAAACTTACGCTCGACATTCCCAGTGAAGCACCACGAGCCGCAACCCATATAAATGGTTCCACTCCAAACAGCACACACAATAACCCAGTAAAAGTCAGAACCTGATAGCAAACAAATGAGACTATGACAAACTCCAGTGAGTTTGCTTTGACTAACCTTAGTCTAAGCAAACTCACCAAAATAATCGCCAAAGGAAAACACAATACTGGAAGGAACCTCATATTCTGATTCACATTCCAAGGATCCCACTCAATCGAGTTCTGCCATGGCAGGAATGGAATACATGCCAATACGGCAGTCGCAATTGCGCCAGTCAATAAATACCAAAAAGCTCTTTCTTGCCGACTCACTTACTCAATGATGACACAAGTTTATCCAACCGGGCGCTGTGCGATGCCTTAATTAATACAGCCGAGTCCTTACCTAGACGCTTCTTCAATAACACTTCTGCTTCTAATTGATCTGCGCATGGGACAACTTCAAAAGATGCGCCTTGCGCGCCTTCGGCTATGTGGCGAGCGACTTTGCCTATAGTAACTAGTGCTTTGAGATCTTTGTTTTTAAGCCACTTGCCCAGTTGTTGGTGAAGGTCATTGCATGTGTCGCCAAGTTCTGCAAGTTCACCTAATACTACATATTTACTTTCTTGAGAATAAGCTTGCTTGTTGAGGAAGGCATTCACCGCCACCATAACGGAGTCAGGATTCGCGTTGTATGTTTCGTCGATAATTAGTGATCCGGCAAAGCCAATGAGACGATTTCCACGACCGGCAACAGGCATGTACTCGCCCAAGCCTTTTACAATTTGCTCGGCGGATAGTCCACAAACTGAGCCGGCAAGTACTGCACACCAGGCGTCTTGCAAGTGCGATTGTCCATGTGCGCGAACAGCAAATTGAACATTCGCCAGCGTTGCCTCGTCAACTTCGAATAAAGTACCTTCTTCATCAACGGCAACTTCTTTTACCGACTCACTCCGGCAAACAATTGTCTTGCCTCTAAAGACTTGCTTAGCGCGCGCAAGCAGTCCAGCGTCATCATGTCCCAAAATAGCAACACACGTCGACGGATCAAGATTTTCCAAAAGCTCACACTTAGCGCGAATGATATTTTCCAGAGTCTGCAAACGACCCAAGTGAGCGGAGCCGACATTGACGATGATGCCGACATCCGGTTCAGACGTCCGTGCCAAAAGATCAATTTCGCCAAGTCCGCGCATAGCTAATTCCAATACCAACACTTGCGTTTCCGCTGGCATGGAAAGAATGGTCTTCGCCAGACCTATCTCGTTATTCTCGTTTGCTTGTGATTTGTGAGTTAGTAAGTTGGTTCCAAAAACCGCAGCGACCATTTCCTTGGTTGTGGTCTTACCAGACGAGCCGGTAATCGCCACGACTTTCGGATTGACGCGCCTTCGCCATTCGTTGGCCAGTGCGTGGTAGGCGAGCAACGTGTCATCGACTGCGATGAGGGGAAATTGCTCGTTGCCGATTGAGTAATGCTGTCGATTGGCGACGATGGCGCCCGTTGCGCCTGCCGAGTACGCGTCGCCTAGAAAGTCGTGACCGTCGAAGCGTTCGCCGGAAAGAGCGAGATACCACTGTCCGCCGCCTAAGTTGCGCGTATCCGTAGAAATGCCGGCTAGCTTGTCGGGGTCTGGAGAGAGCCCTTGAGCCAACCGGCCTTTCGTGATTTCTAGAATTTCGTCAATGCCGAATTTGGCGGTCAATTCTGCGGAGCTCCTGCCGGCTCTTTTGAAGTTTGACTTTGAGCAAACTTGCCGACTTCACCTAGTGGGTTTTTCTCGGCTTCTTTTTTACGCTCGGTCATTACCCGATCAAAAAGGCGAGAAGCGTAGCTGGTCTTACTGGATACCTGGGCGTTATCGCTAGACATTGGAAAATCCCCCGTTGCACGCCAAGCTCATACGTAGATCACCAGGCAAAATGTTATATGACTTGTTTCATGTTGGCAACCAGAAACTTAACACTCTTAAGCGTATTTAAGGTGGTTTCTTTATGCGAAAATGGCAGAGATACGGATGAAAGCGCATATGCCTCACTCAAATCAAACGACTCGCGTTGAAGACTTGCTGTCCAAACACCTGGACGGTCGTAAATGCTGGCAAGCTCGCAGGCATTTGCTGGACACCAAAGACTTGACCAATGCCGAAATTGATTGTGCTATGGCATTGGCTGCCGAGTTCAAGAAATTCCGCAGCCAGCACTTGCCACCGATGGATGTGCTTGCTGGAAAGACTATCGCCAATGTCTTTTACGAGAATTCCACCCGCACGCGTTCGAGCTTTGAGTTGGCGGCGAAGTCGCTCGGCGCAACCGTGCTCAACTTCGACGTGGGCAGCTCGTCTGTCTCCAAGGGTGAAACCATTTTGGATACAGCACACACACTTGCCTCAATGGACATTGACTGCATTGTGCAAAGACATAGTTCATCCGGATCGTGTCATCAGCTCGCGCAACAGTTAGGCGACCAACTGCATTTTGTGAACGCCGGCGACGGCTGGAATGGACATCCGACACAGGGATTACTCGATGCTTTCACTATGCTTGAAGTTTTGGGTTCACTCAAAGGAGCTAAAGTTGCCATCGTCGGCGACATCACACATAGCCGCGTTGCCCGTTCCAACATTTGGCTTTTACAAAAATTCGGTGCCGAAGTGCACATTGCCGGACCAGCGACTTTAATACCAGCCGGACTGGATAAGTTGGGCGTGAAAGTTCACTATGAACTTGAACCGGCAATTAAGAATGCTGACTTCATTATGGCTCTGCGCCTGCAATTGGAAAGACAGAAGCAGGGCTTGCTGGCAAGCATCGGTGAGTATAAAAAGCTCTATCGTATTGACCACAAATGCTTATCTCTCGCCAAACCAAAAGTAAAAGTCATGCATCCAGGGCCGCTCAATCGCGGCATTGAAATCACAAGCGACCTGGCTGATGATCCGAATTTGTCTTTGATTGAAACTCAAGTGAAAAATGGTGTTGCCATTCGCATGGCCGTCTTTTACTTACTGCTAAATGGGAACTAGCCACATGCAACAAAGTCTTTTCATCAAGTCGGTTCTGGTAATTGATCCCGTCAACAAAAAGCAAGAAGTGATGGATGTCCGCATCAAGGATGGCTTGATAGCTGGATACGGCACCAACTTGAAAGTCGAGGATGGCGACTGCCAAATCGATGGCAAAAATCTTTGGTTGACACCTGGCTTCGTTGATATTCATACGCACTTACGCGATCTTGGACAGTCGGACAAAGAAGATATTCACACAGGGACAAAATCTGCTGCTGCCGGTGGCTACACTAAAGTTTTGGCAATGGCCAATACTGATCCACCAATTGACAGCGCGCCTATTTTGACTTTGTTGCTGAAGAAAATCGAAGAGCAAGCTTGCGTGAAAGTTTATCCCGTTGCCACCGTTACTAAAGGTATGGCGGGTGAAGAATTAACGCCAATGGTTGATTTGGCACGCATGGGTGTACAAGCGTTTTCCGATGACGGCATGCCCGTCAGTAATTTGGGTGTTTTACGTCGCGCATTTGAGCACGCCAAATTAGCCGGCCGTACAATAATTAGTCATGCAGAAGATCACGATTTGACAGCAGGCGGCTGTATGCACGAAGGGCCGCAAGCTACTGCGTTGGGTTTACCTGGAATTCCTTATGCCTCGGAAGCCGCTTGTGTCGCTCGCGAGATTGAAGTTGTTAGACAGACAGGTGGCACGTTACACTTCGGACATATTTCCACTGCGATATCCGTTGACTTGATTGCTCAAGCGAAAAAGCAAGGACTGAAAGTAACAGCCGACACGACACCGCATCACTTAACTCTGTCGGCCGACGACATCAAAGAATACGATACTTCTTTCAAGATGAACCCGCCTTTGCGCACGGAAGCTGATCAAACGGCACTAGTTGAAGCACTAGTAAATGGAACGCTTGATGCAATTGCAACAGATCACGCTCCGCATACAAAGCTGGAGAAGTCATTGCCATTTGATAAAGCTCCATTCGGTGTCATTGGTTTAGAAACAGCGCTGCCTTTGACTCTCGAGAAATTAGTCAAGACAAATAAGTTGACGCCGCTACAATTTATTTCTTTGTTTACCGACAAACCATCAACGATCATCGGGATATCACCGTACATGATCAAACCAGGCGAGCAAGCAGACTTCACGCTTATCGATCCGGAATTGTCCTGGCAGTATGACAGCGGTAAAGGCATGTCGAAAAGCAGCAATTCTCCATTCCACTTACGCAACATGACCGGCAAAGTCTTGCTCACGGTTGCGCAAGGTAAAGTTGCTTATCAGGACGAGTTGAATCTTTCTCCACGCATTTCCGGCAAACTACAAACTGCCACTAAATAACATGCAGCGTTTTCTCAAGCAAAATGTTTTTGTTCTGCTTGGTCCCATCTTGGCAGTTGCAATTTCTGCTTTCCCGTTGCAGTTGCATATGTCGCTCTCACGTTATCAGCATTATGGTCTGGCAATTTTTGCCTGGGGATTTTGCTACATCTGGCAATTCATTTGGTATTACCGAGTCACGCAATTTTGGACGCGTTTGTCTTTTCTGCTGACGGGTTTGTATCTTGCGTCCGCCGGATTTCTTTTTTATCTAAACCCTTGGCTTGATGTTTCGGCAGATCTCATTACTTCACAAATGCGAACTGTGCGGCTCATTCTCGGTTTCACATATTTAGCTATGACGCCGCCGATATTTTTTGTGTGGTTCATGTCGTATTTGGAAGAGCGCAAGCACTAGATCGCGTCGTACAATGTTGGTAGAGGGAGACCCGACCTGTGAACCGAATCGTACTTCTTGTTGGCATCCCCGGCTCCGGGAAAACAACCCTAGCCCAGAAGCTTGTTGGGCGTGGTTATGAGTGCTTAAACGCCGACTCCATCCGCAAAGAGTTGTATGGTGATGAAGCCGAGCAGGGCGATCCGCAGAAAGTTTTCACAATATTCTTTAAACGCCTCGATGAAGCATTAACGCGTAATGTCGATGTGGTTATTGACAATACAAATTTGAATTTCAAACACCGCAGACCAATTTTGGAGCGAGCCGCCAAAGCCGGCTACAAAGACGTTCAACTTTGGCTTTTGGATGTACCGCTGGATGTCTGCCTTGAACGCAACAAAGCTCGCAACAGAACTGTCTCGGAAGATATTGTTGCCAACATGTTTATTGAGTTAAGTCGTTCCGGTCGTCCGAAAAGAGACGAAGGCAAGTTGGTAATTATTCGACCGGGCAAAGACGAAAATGACTTTCGCATCTTCCATCCGCAAGACTACTAACCGTGGAAGATAAATCGCTGAATTTAATTACGCCTGTTCCCGATAGCCAGTTGCTTAGCTGGCTGTCCGAGTTTTATGGCAAGCCGGTGACAATTGCGAAGCGTCAGTTGCTACGTCATCGTGACTTGTCGCTTGTTGAACGATTGGAAATTGCCGACAGTTTGCCGTCGACGCTTATCTACAAACTTGTCTTGCCACCGTGGGACATCGAGCAGGAATTGCACGAGCGCATTCTTATTCCGTCAATTACTAACTCGTCGCAACTGTACATGACCGCGCACGTCGGTGATTTAACGGCGATGTTTCTGGAGGATCTCGGCGAGGAGACTCTCATCGGCAAGGGTGGCACAACTGAGCTTGCCGAACGCATCGGGTCTGATCTGGCGAAGATACATCGTGCGTACAGCTATCGCATTGATGAGTTGATGGGATTCAATATCTTGCCGACGTTGTTTCCTTTGGACTATGTTTCCTTTGTCAGTCGCTTAGCTCAGCAGCTGCGTCAATGGAAGCTGATCGAGCCTGAGCAGGAAAAGATATTTCAAGAAATGTCTTTTGTATTATCCGACAAGTTAAAAGGTGAGCCGATTTCGCTGGTGCATGGTGACTTGTATGCGGAGAATTTGATCATCCGCCACAACAAGCTATTCATCATCGACTGGTCGTGGTTCACATTCCTCGGCGTGCCGACGATGGATCTTGCCACATTGACTATGCCGCATGTAAAAAACGGGACATTCGTCGAATTTGCCGATGTCGTCTTAGACTCGTACAGCCAAGAATCCGGCCGCGCCCGCGCCGACATCGACGACGCACTACCAGCGTGTCACGCGCTTTCACGAATCTTGTTCCTCTTCTGGTTGAAGAAGCGCAGAACCATGGGCATCGTCGGCACAACAGTCGGACATGTCGACGAGCTCATCCCGAAGGTCGTGGATGAGATTTTGGGGATGCGCCTCTGATTTTGTCATTTCGACCAAGCGTCGCGCTGTAAGCGACGCGCGTAAAGAAATCTTCCAATAGCTGACCGAAGTCTTACGATAGGAACTACAGTTCGTCGCGGCAGATTTCTCCACTCCGGCGCGCTTCCGCGCGCCTTCGGTCGAAATGACAAAGTAAAAAGGGCCAGAATGACAAAACGCAGCTTCGTTCCTAAAACTGCCAGTAAGGGGCGGCCTTGGTTAGCACTTCCGCGCCGTTGGCTGTTACCACGACGTCGTCTTCGATACGTACGCCGCCAAATCCTTCGATGTAGATTCCCGGTTCGTCTGTAATAACAGTACCGACTTCAAACGGATCTTTCTCGTAGTTGTACGGATCGTGCACTAACAATCCCAGACTATGTCCAAGTCCGTGAATGAAATACTCGCCGTATCCAAGGTCCGCTATATAATCCCGCGCAACCTTATCGTAGTCACGCCACATCATACCGACGGTCAACTCTTTAAGGGCAGCCTTGTTAGCCTCAAGAACGATCTTGTAAATCTCCACCATCTTCGGATGGGGCTTCTTGCCTGGGACAAACGCCGTGCGCGTAATATCCGAACAATATCCACCTGGGAATAATCCACCGAAGTCCATAATCACCGGCTCACCAGCCTTCAACTTGCGATCACCTGTCGCATGGTGCGGTACGGCGGAGTTTGGACCGCTGGCGATGATACTCGGGAAGCTGTTGTTAATTGCGCCGTGTTGACGCAGGCGCATGTCTATTTCGAATCCCAATTCGTTTTCCGTCATGCCAGGCTTAATAAGTGGTACCACTTCTTTGTAGACTTTGCTTGTAATGCGGCAAGCTTTGCGCAATTGGGCGATTTCGTCTTCGTCTTTGAATTGGCGCATGCGTTCGATCATGTGGACAGTCGGCACCAGCTTCGCTTTGATGTCCTTGTCCCACACCTTGCCCACATGCACGGAGATTGTTCCTGCCTCAAAGCCGACCTTGCTTGATTTCGACAAGCCCGCCAGTGACAGGGCTTCATTGATATGGTCAGACACTTTGTTGCCGCGCTGCACTTTGACAAGTTTGAAATCAGGGGCTTCTTCTTTGGCTCTGGCGAAGTAGCGCGCATCGGTAATGATGTACGCCTTCTTGCGCGTGACGAGCAGGACAGCGGTTGTTCCGCTGAAGCCGCTCAAGTAAAGGACGTTGTGATTGTCGCCCTCGAAGGTGCGAACTAAAAGTCCATCTAGTTTTTCTTTGCTGAGAACTTGCTGCAGCTTTTTCAATCTTGCGTTCATGGTTTCTCTTCGTATCTTAGGAGTTTGTTTATTATACGCGCGCAATTCTTAGTTAACACCACATGACAAACACGTTAGCGCAACTAGCGCATAAGAAATACGCAGGAAAAGACTCATCACGCTTGGGATCTACAGCCTAATTTTGTTAGGTTAAATCAGTAGATTTTATTCGCAACAAATAGTCAAAACAAAACCAGAGAAGCCTTTTCAAAAACAGTGATTACACAAACGAGCCGCAGGTTGCGGAGCGAGGAGTTTTACCATGAACAATACTTCGCATATATACCTGCCAGGACGCAGGAAAATACTTATCACTGCTCCGCACGCCGAGGAGCACAAACGCGACGGACAACCAAAATTCGCCGAGCCTAAGACGGGACTCATCGCGCGTTACTTGTCGCAGAAATTCAACTGTCACGCACTTATTACAAACGGCGTACAAGAGCATGACCCGAATTACGACATCACCTGTCCGTTGACGCTCGGCGATTGTCCGTTTAAGGACGCGCTGAGCACGGTAATCGAAGCAAGCGATATTCACCTTGTGATTGACTTGCACCAACTGCATCCATCGCGCCCGTTTGACTTTGTCATCGGGACAAACGATGGGAAGTCTGTTGCCGGTCACGAATTCCTCGTAGAAACCCTGCGAGGACGCTTGCTTCAACTCGCCGATCGTGTGCTGGTAAATCCGTCTTTCGGATACTCAGCACGCCACGCGGCAACGATTACACGCTACGTCGCCGAAGGACACGAAATTCCGGCAGTGCAGTTGGAAATCAACTCGCAGTTGACGGACGAGTGGGAAAAAGTGGCACGCGTACTGGCGCGATTCATCATCGACGTCGCGCCTATGAACAGGAGAGGACGACTATAGACCTAGTCATTCAAATTTGAAAAGGGCGCATTGCATGCGCCCTTTTCAAAGAATCTCACGCCAAAAAATTTTGAGCCCACCCACTACTTCCCATAGTAGTCTACAAAAACGGGCGCATGCAATGCGCCCCTACATTTCAGGAGACCTGCGTTCGTTGTGTTTTACCCACGCCCCGCAAGACGCAGCATGTCCATGTACGACTTTGTTTCCATCTCCGCGTCCGCGCCGAGTAGACGTGTTGCGTGCGCCAGAATTTGGTCGCGCACGTCGGATAAGTTGCGGTCTGATGCAACAAGTACTTCGATTTCGGTGTAGTAGCCCGAGTATTCCCCTAAGCCTTCCGCGAAGTCGATGGATACGACGGCGTCAAATTCACCAAGTCGTCCATCGTAAAGAATCCGTTTCTTCGTAAATGTAAGCAACTTCCCGCCAGCTAAAGACTCGCCAAGCCTGATAAAACTATCGCGCGTCAAAGGCGCAATTACATCTTCTTGCTCCTCACGCTCTTTGCTGCCGTCGGCAAATATCTTCCAACGTTTCGCTGTAAGCACGATGCGTTGTTCGACGCTACCATCCGGCTTCACAGTGTCTTCTTCACGCACGCGCAACATATCTGACGGATTTTCGGTCGGAAGAAAAGTGTCCTTCATGACGGTTTCACCATTGGCCTGAAAACCAAAGGACAAAAGCTTTTCCGGCAACGCCGACGCCTGAGCGTTGGTAATTCGAAACTTGCGTTCGACCTCAAGCAGTGGTTGTTTTGTCGCTTCCGGCATATCCCTGTCTCCTGGAAATAAGTATATCGTTGTCAACAAAATTATGTCCTTACTGTGAACAAACTTGTTTTTGCGCTAAACTCAAGAGGTCGTTGTCGCAGGAGGCGTTTATGCTGAAGTCTGAAGCTGAACAAATGGTCCAAAGAGCCGTTGAAGAAACAGGCGCCACATTCACCCCGGAACAAACCGAGGCACTGGCAATTGCAATATTGAAAATCGCCGGTCGCTTGATGGAAGAGGCACTTGCCACATTCAAGCCGGGCGTCCCAGGAAGCAAACCGAATTTCTACAGTTAACAACAATGCAACCTATTTCCACATCATTCATATCATTTCTTGCCGAAGCCAAACAAAAGCAATCTGACATTGTCAATTTGCGCAGGCACATTCACCAACACCCAGAGCTGAGCTTTCAAGAAAAAGAAACAGCAAAGCTCGCAGCCGAAAAATTGAAATCATTCGGCTATGACGTTAAAACGGGTGTCGGCAAGATGGGTGTCGTAGCTAATATCGGCTCCGGCTACACAGTTGCTGTGCGTGCGGACATGGACGGCTTGCCGATACAAGAAACGAATGCCCATCCATATCAGTCAAAAAATGCCAATGTCATGCACGCCTGCGGGCATGACGCACACGTATCGTGTGTTCTCACCACAGCTGAATTACTCGCCAAAGCAAAACTCGACGGTTGCGTGCGCATCCTCATGCAACCTGCTGAAGAATTTTCCGACAGCGAAGGAAAATCAGGCGCGACGCGCATGATCGAAGATGGCGCCATGAAAGGCGTGTCTGCTGTAATTGGTCTGCACATGGACTCGTCACTTGAAGCAGGCAAAGTCGGCATACTAACAGGGCCGACAATGGCAGCAGCTGATGTGTTCAAAATAACAATCACCGGCAAAGGTGGACACGGTGCTTATCCTGAAACAACAATCGATTCGGTTTACTTATCGTCTCTAGTTATTCAGGCAATACAACAAATAGTCTCGCGCAAAGTCTCAGCACTAGACCCAGCCATCGTCACAGTTGGCTCCGTGAAAAGCTCATCTGTCAGAGGCAATGTTATTTCCGATTATGTTGAGTTGCTCGGCACTCTGCGCAGCTTCAACAAAACAACACGCGCCAAACTAATGGAAGAATTGGAAAAAGCCTGTTCGCTTGCTCGCAACTTCGGCGGCGATTACAAACTCGAATGGGAATTAGGCTATCCGGCCACAGTCAACAACGCTGAGGTTGCCGCCGTCATGCGCAAAGCGGCCATCGACCTCATCGGCGCTGAAAACGTCCTCGACATTCCACCTAAGACTTGGGCTGAGGACTTCTCACTGCTCGCAGAAGAAGCGCCCGGCGCATTTATGTTTCTCGGTGGAGAAATAAAAGGCGACAGACGCCAACACCATAGCCCAACTTTTGACATTGACGAATCAGGACTCTACATCGGCTCAGCAATTCTTGCCGAAACAACAGCGCGCCTGCTCGCCACCAAGGAGATCAAATGAGTCCAACTGATACCATTGCCGCTCAAATCGAGACCTGGTTTAACGAATCAAAACTTCCCGACAATGCCCTCAAAACAATTGAGGAAGTAATTGCCGCACTTGATGCAGGACGCTTGACCATCGTGGACAAAGTCGACGGCAAATGGCAAGTCAACGCCTGGGTGAAAAAAGCCATTCTTCTCTACTTCCGTCTAAGACCGATTGAGAAAATCGAAGACGGAAAATTCCAAGACAAAATCGCCTTGAAACACAACTGGGCAGACAACAACCGCGTCGTGCCTTATGCATCAGCAAGATACGGCTCGTACGTCGCGCCAGGCGTAATCATCATGGCACCAAGCTTCATCAACATCGGCGGCTACGTCGACAGCGGCTCGATGGTGGACTCGCTCGTGCTCGTCGGCTCATGCGCACGCATCGGAAAAAACGTCCACTTAGGCGCAGGCACAATCATCGGCGGCGTTCTTGAGCCACCTAATGGACAACCGGTAATCATCGAAGACAACGCATTCATCGGCGGCAGCTGCGGGATTTATGAAGGCTGTTTAGTCGAAGAGAATGCCGTCATTGCTGCAGGGACGATCATTACAGCCGGCACACCAATTATTGATGTTGAAACAGGCGAAGAATTTTATGGTCGTGTTCCGAAGAATGCTGTTGTTGTTCCTGGTGGACGTAAGAAAACAGTCAACAAAACCGAAATCGTTTTGCAAACACCAATGATTATCAAGAGACGCGATCCGTCAGTTAGCGCAAAGGTTGCATTGGAAGAATCTCTTCGTTAATTCACCCTTTGTCAGGTCCGAGGCGTAGGGGCGCATTGCATGCGCCCTGTTGCTAAGAGTTATCGCGAGCTGGCCGAATCACAAATACTCAGGCTGGTCCGCTGTTTCAGCGCCTGACTAACTATGTCTATTGATATTGCATTGCTTATTGAAAGTTCTTTTCGCTAAGGTGCCTTATAAGTTCAAATTCCATTTCACATTGAAATAGATATCTAAAGCACAAAGCACGCAGCACCTAGGAATCCGAAACATTCACTGACAAAACAAGTCAGTGGGTTTTTTGCCGACTCTCGAAAACGACTCACAAATATCAATTGCCTACGGCAAGGCAGGTCCATCATGAGCCCTCATAAATCTTTCCTCGCCATCTTGATGGCGCTATTTCTGTTCGTCCTGCCAAATTCCTGCTTCGCGGAATATGGTGGCTCCGCTCTTGAATTGCAAGACGCTTCGGCGGTCATCAACCAAGACAACCCGCTTAACCGGAAGACTTATGAGGACATGTACCAGCAAACATGGCAAACCCTGCAGAACAAATATTTCTTCAGGGAAAACATGGGCGACTGGTCACGTTGGCAGCACAAGTATGACGGTAAGCTTACATCGCTTTCAGAAACCGAATCTGCCATCAAGGAGATGGTTGGCTCATTGAAAGACCCGTATTCTTTCTTCCTCGACGGAAAAGATACAAGCGACAAAGCAGCTGACAGCAAAAAGACTGGCATTGTCGCTTCCGAGATGCTTACCGATGAAATCGGTTACATCGAAATCGACAACTTCAATTCACGAAATACCGCCAAAGAAGTCTACGCCGCCTTGCAGAAACTGCACAGCGCCAAAGCGTTGGTTCTCGACTTGCGCGACAACCGCGGCGGTTACATTGACGAAGCCCTTCACGCAACGTCTTTCTTTCTGGAAGAAGGCGCGTTTGTCACGATGGCAACGCAAGAATCCAATACTGAACGCAAACTCGTGCCCTTGAAGATCGGCAAAGAATTCTACTCATCAGTGGATTCAGGCCGACTCACTGAGCGCCACGAACCGGCAATTGCGAAGCACCTGCCAATTGTCATTCTCGTAGATGACGACACGGCATCTGCATCTGAAATGCTTGCCGGCTGCCTGCAAGAACACAAACGCGCCGCGCTTATTGGTCAGCAGACGTTTGGAAAAGGTGTTGCGCAGGAGTTCAAAAATCTCTCCTTCGACACATCACTTCGCTACACATTTGCGGATTGGACTTTGCCCGTCTCCGGCAAGTGCCTTCACAAAGCAGGACTAACTCCAGACGTCGTGTTGCAGCCCAAAGAAAGCGCAAAGGAAGCAGCGGTCAAATACCTGAGGAGCAAATATGCATTCAAAAAATTCAACTAACCAGAGTTGGTCAATTGCTCCTGCCTGGCGCATTGACCGACCATTTCTCGCTACACAACTGAGCGAAAATAAGCGGTGCCACACTGCAATTATAGGCGGCGGCATAACTGGACTTGCTGCCGCTTTTCGCTTGGCGCTCGCAGGCAAAAGTGTTGTCGTCCTCGACACATCACAACTTGGCGAAGGCAGCACCGGCTGGTGCGCGGGAATTCTTTCCAAAGATACAACTGTCGAGTTGAGCATTCTCGAAGCAGCATTCGGCTGCGATAATGCAAAACTCATTGCCAATCAACTGGTTGATTTATTGAAAATGCACCAGCAATCGCTCGGCAAAGATTGTGACTGGCAAAGCGGTAATTCACTTTGCCTTGGCGCAAAGCCACGTCACAGAAAGAGCTTTGTTGAAGAAGTTGAGACTCTCAACGAATTCGATTCATCCGCGCAGTTTCTTGAAAAGCAGCAGATCCCAAGCCAACTTACAGGCTTTAGTTCTGCGTTTCAAATGGGAAACGAACATGCTGTACATCCGGTGAAACTGCTATTCGCGCTTGCCGGACAAGTAAAGTCAAATGGTGGAGAAGTCTTCGAAAACTCACCCGTTGTGTCATGGGAATTTAACGGCAAAAACTTTGTTGTGCGCTGCGGCGCGCATGAGGTCGTCTCTGACAATCTAATCTGCAGTCAGGGCATGAAAACTTCCGGCTCAAAAGAACTCGAACGTTTTCGCCGCCTACTCATTCCGGCTAACGGTCACATCTTTGTGACCAAGCCGGTTGAAAATACAAACTTGTCCCAGGGGTGCATTAACTTCTGGGACTCACTGCAGCTCTATCACTACGGGCGTTATCTGCCCGACAATCGCATTCTTGTCGGTGGCATGGACGCTCCGGGATTCATCCCTAACACGGCGCTTGCACCCGACGACAGTCAAATTCGCAAATTATATGCATGGGCGCATGAGCATCACGCAATTGCTTTACCCCCCATTGAACATGCTTGGCGCGCGAGTCTCACGGTTCCGTTTGACGGAATGCCCGTGTTGGCATCCAGGCAACTTGCAAACAACAACACTCTGATAACAGCAGTAACTGACGGCATTCCCTCAGCATTGATGCTCGGGCAAGCCGTATTGGAGTTGATTGATCAACAAGAATCGGAACTTCATTCGCTCTTCAGCCACAAACGGCGCTTGTCGTTGGCAGGTCAAGTTTTGAGCAGAGTACCGACTCATAGTTTTGCAAGCAAGTTTGTTCATAACGCAGCATTTGCGGCCCTGGCTCTATGGGATGCGCTTCCGTAATCCGCCTTTCCAACCCGAGGTATCCCATATGCTACACAGAGCAAGAATTCACGTAGCTACCAATCGTCTAATGGTGGCAGGGGCGCAGCCTGACCCTCTCAAGCGTTATCCAAATTCGGCACGAAATGATTTCTTCTTGCGCGAACCGGCAAAAGATCTCACACACTTCTTCCACTTTGATGGCACAGTGTCTACAGGCAGACAACTGACCGAAATGGAATTGCACTTCTGCAAATATCCTTGGTTCGCCAAGCACATCCTGGGACTACAAGCCCCCGGCGTTTGGCAGCCAACAATGCTTTCAGGCAGCGCCAACTATGTGGCAAGCCTATCCACGTACATGCATGAAAATGGCTTGGACATGGTGGCAAACTTCATCCACGGCTTTGACACTTCCTCGTTAAATGGTTTCATGCACGCGCTCGCACTTTCCGAAGGTGTGCACGAACTCGGCGTTGCTGTCTCCGAAATGAGCTGGCCGTCACACGGCAAGCCGCTGTTTACAGCCTATGTGTCGGACATGTCCAACAATGCCGCTTCTGTGCCCGCATCGGATGCGCAATTGGATCTCGACATTGCAGCTGCCGGTGGCGCTGACAAAGTGATGGTAGTGACTCACAGCCTTGGCGCGCCCATGTTGCTGCAGAAGTTGCTCAATCGCTACAACAGATCGCTCGGCAAGCCTGAAAAACTTCACTCGATCTGGCTGGTTTCTCCAGACCTTGATACGCATGAATTTCTCAATTGCTATGTCGACGCACTGCGCGCCAGTGCTCATCACGTGTTTGTCCTTGTGTCCGAACGGGACTTGCCCCTACGCCTCTCGGAACTCTTCCGCGAATTCGGCGTAGACAACAATCACCCACGACTTGGACAAGCCAAGAATCCACCTATCATTCCCGGCATCACATTCGTTGATGACACGGAGAACGATCATGGAATTCTCGGCCACATGTTGAGAATGCGCACCATCGCGCTCATTCTCCGCGAGTTGATGGGCAAGCCGTCGAAGAACAAGTTGGGTGTGCATCCCGGCTTCATTCACAACCGGTCGATCTGCGAAGAAGTACGTGGCGGCGAGTCACCCCACTACATCGTGAAGCGCCCGCATTTGTGGTAACGTTTCTTCGTCGTGCGTGACGAAACGCATACGTAACCTTATGTGTAGGGGCGCATTGCATGCGCCCTTATGTTTTTTCTAAGTTCTACTATTTATTATAGTATCACTCTTAACACCTCTGAAAACCCATTATCACCCAGGTCAAGTACTCCATTTGGTGGTATAAGAACAACAAGGATTTCCCCAGCATGTAACTGATAATGCAAGAGCCAGAAAAACGTTACTTCAACTTGCCGGAAGAATACACCGATGGGGACAAGGCAAAGGTCACCATTGTGCCTGTTCCATTTGATCGTGCGCCGGATCAAGACAACAACAGCGCCGCTGGTCCGCAAGCGATTCTCGATGCCAGCCAAGATTTAGAACTTTTCGATGAAGAACTCTGGGTCGAGCCGGGCAAAATTGGAATCGAGACTTTAGCTCCTGTTAGCCTTGAAGCACCAACCGAAGAAACAAAAAAACCTTTTGAACCATTGACCGAAACCGTCTCCGGATTGATCAAGAAAAACAAATTCCCAATCATCTTAGGTGGCGAACACTCTGTAAGTTTGGCTTCAGTAGCCGCTTGTATCAAACAGCACAAAGACTTATCCATATTGCAGATTG
Source organism: Candidatus Obscuribacterales bacterium (assembly GCA_019744775.1). Classification (NCBI taxonomy): domain Bacteria; kingdom Bacillati; phylum Candidatus Melainabacteria; order Candidatus Obscuribacterales; species Candidatus Obscuribacterales bacterium. The sequence goes on along the minus strand of JAIETZ010000003.1, from coordinate 50,276 downwards.
ATGCCCGTCCGGATTTGACCGTTCCGAAAAACGGCACTCCATTCAAGTTGGATTCCGTGGGCTACAACCTCTACAAAATGCTTCCGACTCCAAACATGACGCAAGTCGGCATCAGAAATTTGAACGCCGATGAAGCCGAATGGATGGAAAAGAAAGAGCCGGACATCAATATATTCTGGGCTCGCCATCAAGATAAATGGAATATCAACGAAATTCTTGGCTCACTGTCGGATAATGTTTACCTAACCATAGACGTGGGCGCCTTGGACTCAGCCTTAATGCCGGCGACCAAGTATCCCGAACCAGGCGGCATGAGTTGGTACACACTGATGGAAATCATCAAGCATTTGTGTGTTCGCAAAAATGTTGTTGCGGCAGACATTGTGGAATTTGTCCCACTGGAAGGACTGCGCGCTCCAAGCATTCTTGTTGCCAAACTGATTTACAAGCTAATTGGTTATCGCTTTGCTTTGGATTTGGGCGTAACCAAGAAGTATTTGTAATGACGCTTTAGGTACAACGTCGCACCATCAGCGAGAAAATCGCGGTGCATGCGCATCGGGTCATTGAAAAAGTATTCGGATGCAAGTTCATCTGTGATGTGCGAAGTTAGAAGCTTCAAGCAATCTTCTTCCCCCTTGGCGTTTTCACAGAAGATAACGCGCTTGCCTTCTTCCTTTTCTTTAAGCAAGAAGAGGAAGTATTGCATGTATCTGTCATCAATACGAGCCATGTGCGAATCGGCAACAACCACATGTAGACGATTCCACTCGTCAGCCGACATTTGATTTCTCCACCTCATCACTTGCGCATCAAGATTGTGCAACTCAAATGACTCCGCATCGTCGGCATTAGCCAGCACCGCCGGCGCCATTGAACGACAAAAGGCCTTGAGTTCAGCGGTGCTTACTTTCTTCTTCGCAAGGACACTGTCTATAAATGCGATTCCTTTGTGCAGAATCATTCGTTGTCTATCAATAGTGCTGGCGGGTAATTCGTATGTGCTTATTTCCGGCTCAGCCTTTACCATCGCCTTTTTTAGATCTACGAGGCTTGCAATTGTGTGTTCGTCTAATTCTTTGTCTGTGCGTCTGTTCAGTACTGCAAAAACACCCAACATCGCATGGTCTGTGGTTTTTACCAAATCAAATTCCGGCGTGATGAAGGTAACTTCTTCCTTCTTGCCACCTCTGTGCAAGATGGCTTTTCCATCCATGATGAATATAAACGGCTCGGAATGTGCCAGCCATTCTTTCTTAGTAGCCGCGAACACTTTGATAAATTCGTTATCGAGATCAACCAGCGCCTTCGTCTTCGGCGCAGCGGTAGTCGCAACCTTCGCATGCAAGTCACCCGCCCACGTCTCTGCAATCATAGAGACACTCAAGACAGCCAGGATTCCCGATAGCAACAAGCTCTTCGTCTTCATACCAATTCCCCACCACTCCCGGCGCACAAGTCAAATAAACGCGTCTACTTTACCATAGCGAGCAATGCAGGACGTGTATACTTACCTCCATGTCATCCAACTCGCTCGACACCGACAAAAAGTGGATCCTCGAATCCCTCGCCGAGGCGAAACTCGCGGGTATCGACGTGCCCATCGGCGCCGTGATTGTGCACGAAGGCCGCATCATCTCCCGCGGTCACAACGAACGCGAAACGGCACAAGACCCCACCGCCCACGCCGAAATAATAGCGATACGCGAAGCTGCAAAACTACTCGGCACATGGCGTCTTAAAGGATGCACCGTCTACACAACGTTAGAACCATGCCCAATGTGCGCCGAAGCACTGATTCAAGCACGCGTCGACCGCGTCGTATTCGGCGCTTACGATCCCGCCTCCGGCGCATGCGGCACAGTCTTCAACTTATTCGTCGAAGGGCGCATCTATCCCATTCCGCAACTTACCTGCGGCGTACTCGAAGATGAGTGCAAACAAATCATTGTCGATTTCTTCCGCCTAAAGCCAAAAGCAATTAGACAATAGATATCAAGAGAATTTTGCGTGGCGTCTCGATGCTAATATTGGTCCATGCCTAAAGTCCAAGTGCTACCAGATCACGTAGCAAGCCAGATCGCTGCTGGTGAAGTAGTCGAACGTCCGTCTTCCGTCGTCAAAGAATTGGTGGAAAACGCAATCGATGCCGGCTCTACCATGATCGAAATCGCCATTTCATCCGGCTGCCGCGACATCCGCGTCGCAGACGACGGCAGTGGCATGTCACCGGAAGATGCGGTACTGGCATTTCACAGGCACGCAACATCAAAGCTAAAATCCGCAGATGATCTTTGGTCATTGAAAACAATGGGTTTCCGTGGCGAAGCGCTTCCAAGCATCGCCTCAGTCTCACGCATGATTTGCACAACACGCACAGCAGACGTTGAAGTCGGCACAAAAGTCGAAGCGTCTGAAGGTCAAGTCAAAGCTGTAGAAACAGGCTGCGCAAAAGGCTCAGTCATCGAAGTATTTGATCTTTTCTACAACGTACCGGCAAGACTGAAATTCTTGCGCAAACCAGCAACAGAATTCGCGCATATATTTGACACTGTTCAAGCATTGGCTATTGCCTACAACAATGTCGCATTCAGCTTGATTAACGACGGCGAAGTAGTAATGCGAACAGCCGGTTCGGGTCAACTGCAACAAGCACTAGTCGAAAGCAAATTCTTCGCCGGACAAGAAGAACTTATAAAAGTCGATGCTACAAACAGCTTAAATGGAACTAGCGTTAAGGGCTTTATCGCCAGACCAAAACATTTTCGCGGAGATCGCAAAGGCATCATCTCCATCGTCAACAACAGACCAGTTCGCTGCCCATTGACACTCAAAGCATTAGACAATGCCTACAATGATTTGATTCCGCGCGGAAGATATCCGTTAGCCGCGATATTTGTCACGATTGATCCAGCCGAGATGGACATCAACGTCCACCCGACAAAGAAAGAAATCAAATACACCAAAGCCAACGATATCTATCTGTCGATCTACCGCGCCATCAAAGAATCAATCAGCAGCATCTTCCAGGGATCTGAAAGACCAAGTTACGCTGCATTCAATGCGCCCAACCAAGACATTGCCGCTGCGCTCACAATAGCAGAGCCAGTCGCGACGTTTGACTACTCGGCACCGCAACAATTGAACCTTTCCGACAGGTTGGCGTATGTTCCGCCCGCAGCCAGATCCACCGCAACTGTCGCACACAGCGCAGGCACGGCAACCGCGCCAAGAACAGAGCCCCCTGCCACCTTGCCACCAGACTGGCGTTTACTCGGCTATTTGCAAAATACTTACTTCCTTCTTGAAACAAACGAAGGACTGGAGATAGTCGAACAACACATCGCCCACGAGCGTGTTTTGTACGAGCGCCTTCTCGCTGCGCAGAAGACCAACGACACTAGAACTGATAATATTCAGAAGCTGGCGTTACCATTACCGCTAGATCTAAGCAGAGAACAATTTGCGTGGATTTGCGAAAACGCCGAACTACTTGAGTCACTAGGCTTCACCTTCGAAGTAAAAGGCAACTCCGCCGCCTGCACTCAACTACCGGCGACTCTCCCACAAACAAACCGCCGCGAAACAATTCAAGCCGTCATCGAAAGCTTGAGAGTCGACGGCACACTCACCGACGGCAACTTGGACCCACGCCTTGAAGCCACCAAATCAATTGCCTGCCAGAGCGCGATCAAAAACGGCATGCAACTAAATCAATCCGACATCATCGACTTGCTCTCCGCTTGGGACAAAACCCCAAGAAACGACACCTGCCCCCACGGCCGCCCCATCCGCTTGAAATTGTCCATGGAAAAACTCTTCCAACTCTTCCATCCGTAACCAAAGAAAAACGGGCGACGTCACCACCGCCCGTTTTCAATTGCCAAATGTCTGGACCGTACTTTACCTACGCACGCTTAGCGAACGTAGTTGGGCACTCCAGCAACGCCAGCCGACATGGAAAGCGGTTGATCAAGCGAGAAGGTTACGCGCGATCCGCTCGGTACCTTCACGTCTTTGCCTTTTCTCCACAGGTTGCTTGCCAGACCAACGCCTGCACCCGTTGCAACACCGGTCACAGCACCAGCTGCAACGGTACCAGCAACGATTGGCGCAAACATAACGCCGAGCAATGTTCCACCCGCGGTCCAGGCAGCGGTTCTAATTGCACCCGAAGCAAGATTTTCCTTGACGGTTCTGCCATGCAAGTTGCCTTGCTTGTCTTCCTTAATGGAAGTTGGTGCTGCTTGAGTAGCTGCCACCACTGCGGACAATGGCAAACGTGTGCCGTCCGGAGTGACTGCCGCTGTCAAACGCAAGTTCATCGAACCATTGACACCAAGCATGCCGCTCTTATCTGCAGCGGCGATTTGCCCTTCAAGAACAGTGTTGACCGGAAGAACCAAGTCATTACCAAAGTAAACTGGTGCATAAAGCTTGGCGTTGAATATATCGCCCGGCTTAGCGACCGCACTATCGATCGGGCTGGTGAGCACCGCATCTAGTGTCGTGCCGGCAGGTACATAGGTTACGCGACCCTGTAATTGCTGACCATTGTATGTTTGTGCAACAGCAGGCAGAACCATCCCCACGGATATTACTGCTGCGATCGCTGTGTTTAGAAGTGACCTTCTCATAGAACGCTCCTTAGCTAGCTTAGTTGCTTTTAAACTAAGCGAAAGGATAACACACTTTTTATCTTGTAGCCGATATTTTTTTATCGAAACTAACCACTTCCAAAATCCAAAACATATAGTGCTATTACTGTTGTATATACATCAGACAACCTGCCATCAAATACGCCACCACACCAAAATGCACCATGCATGATCGTTACGGCGCTTTTGTCCTGCATCCAACCGTGCGCACTGCTGCATTGCCCTGGTCCTACCTGCCCTCGTAGGGGCGCATTGCATGCGCCCGCTCCTACACCTGCTAAAGTTTCAATATGAACAACGAAGTCAAAGACCTCTACCTTACATATAGAAACAAGAAGGTGATCGTCCACAACACTTTGGAGATCGTCACCGACTTCGTTCTCGATCTCATCAACGTCTTTGGCGACAACCTAACCACCGACAATCCGTTAAAGGATGGTTGGACAACATTCGCACCATTCGAATACATCCTCTCGCTCAACCAATTGCTGGCCAAGCTCAAAGACAAGGGCTACTACAAATTGGATGATGTAGAAAAAGAGCTGTTAGCCGATCACAGCTTACTTCTCGGCGGTCTCATCCGCTCCGCGTTGACCACGCACCCAGATAGTTTTCCTGACGAAGAACACTTCCAGATACCGGATTCAGTGGCATACGATTTGAAACAACTAGCCGGAACCTAAGTCCTGTTCACTACAAATTGTGAACTTGATCCTGGTTGTCATTAGGTTCTTGTGTTGGGCATGAGCTGCCAGTGGTAACATGTACAGCTCCCTTTTCTTCTCAAGGCGCGTGCCTTGTGGTGACTTCATGACAATTACAACAACAACTCTCGACCGCGCATCCGCCCTGGCACCAAAGCTGGTGGATATCCGCCGCACCATACACGCAAATCCCGAATTAAGCTTCAAAGAAACAGAAACATCGAAGCTAATCGAATCGACATTAAAGGAATTCGGTTACAAGACAACCGTCGTCGCCGGCACCGGTGTCATCGCCGAAATAGGCTCGGGCAAAACAGTCGTCCTTCGCGCCGACATCGACGCACTTCCAATACAAGAGAAAAACGACAAACCATATTGCTCGCGCAAGGCAAACGTTATGCACGCATGCGGACATGACGTTCACACCACATGCTTGTTGGGCGCAGCAAAACTGATCACCGACAATCCACCGAAAAACGGCCGAATCAGATTTATGTTTCAACCCGGCGAAGAAACAATCAACGAAGACGGCAAAGCCGGAGCAACACTAATGATGGAAGCCGGTGCCATCAAAGACGCCGAAGCCATCTTCGCCTTACACTGCGATCCACGCCTGCAAGCCGGCAAAATAAGCGTCCGCGACGGCGCATTCCTCGCCGCATGCGACACCTTCAACATCACCATTTCCGGCCGCGCCACGCATGGTGCCTATCCCGAATACGGAATCGATGCCATTGTTCTCGCAAGTCAAGTTGTGCAGGCCGCGCAAGCAATTATTTCCCGCCGCAAATCCGCCCTCGAACCAGCCGTTCTAACAATCGGCGGCATCCGCAGCAAAACATATCGTCCCAACATCGTAGCCGACGCCGTAGAAATCACAGGCACCATCCGCTACTTCGGCAAGCACATGCAAGATTTGCTCTTGTCCGAAATCAAAAACGCGTGCTCCATCGCCGAAACCTTGGGCGGCTCCTACAAAATCGACATCCACCACAACACCGTCACCCTGATGAACGATCCTTCTTTGACAAATCTCGTCCGCAACGTCGCCCACGACGTCCTCGGCCAAGATTCTGTCGTCGAAGCAAACAAGGAAATGGGCTCCGAAGACTTCAGCTTCCTCTCCCAAGCATTACCCGCCTGTTACTTCTTACTCGGCGTGAAAGTAGACGAAGTCCTCCGCCAAATACACACCCCACTCTTCGACGCCAACGAAAACGCCATCCCAATCGGCTCCGCCATGCTGGCTGAATCTGCAATGCGTTATCTGTCTAAGTAAACCCAAAAGTAACGAAACCAAAGGAATCACAGCACATGACCATGAGCGGCAGTTCAAGATCTGGTGGAAGAGGCGGCTCCATCCGCATCGGCGATTTACTAATTCGCGCCGGTATCCTCGACCCAATCGGCTTTGACGAAGCAATTCAGATAGCCACACAAATAGGATTGCCATTCGGACGCGTGCTCATCATGTCCAACTTCGTCGACGAAGATACTCTTAAAGCTGCCCTACAAATCCAATCAATGATCAACGACAAATTATTGGATTTAGAATCCGGTGTCACCGCACTAACTCTGGTCAAAAGAGAAAAACTAAAACTAGATGAAGCACTCGCACAAGTCGGCTACAAAAAGCAAGGCAATCGCCCCACCAACAAACTCGGCGAATTACTCCTAGCCTCCGGCATCGTCGACAGCGATCAACTAAATAAATCACTAACACGAAGCTACGAAACAGGACTCCCAATGGGACGCATCCTCATTCAATTGGGACTCATATCTCAATCCGTACTTGCCTCCGCACTCAACACCCAAGTCCTAATTCGCGACGGAAAAATAACAAAAGAACAAGGCATCACCAGCCTTAAAGCATCTTATGACAGACAAGTCTCCATTGAGCAAAACCTCATCGAACAAGGAATCCTTAAACAACCAAATCAAAAAAGTGTCCGCGTAGGCGAATTACTCGTCATGAGCAGACTCCTTTCCGAACAAGACCTACTCACCGCATTAGAACTCGGTCTAGTAAAAGAAAAACTCATCGGCCAAATCCTAGTCGAAGACGGCTTCATCCAAAAGTCCGCTCTAGATGCCGCACTAAAATTACAACAACTTGTAGCCGACGATAAAATCACTGGACTACAAGCCGCCGACGCACTACGCGTAGTACAGTCCCGCCAAATAAGCGTCGAGCAAGCAATTCGCGAACTCACCGGCAAACAAACTGAAGAACACAAACAAATAACTCTCGCAGAATTACTCAAAATGTGCGGATTCGTCACCGAAAAAGAAATCCAAGAAGCCACCGAACGCGTCCTACAAAATCCGAAAATCACAACACAACTTTTCCTATCCGCCGGCGTCCTCGACGAAGCAATACTCACCGCCGCCATGCGCTGTCACTATCTGCTAGACAAAAAAGCATTGCAGATAGACCAAGCAATCATCGCCATGAATTACTGCCAACGCAGCCGAATCAGCTTCGACGACACACTAGAAGAATTTGGCTGGCAACCACCACCAGAACTCCGCCAATAACCACCCTGACAATTGGCTCAATTCAGCGTGCCATCACGCTTCTAGCAACTGACTATTAACCCCTAATCAGCCACAATCACCAATTTCCTGGTTCAATTACAGAACGGCTCACGAGGTTTATCAAATGCCTAGGAAGTTATCCTATCTGCCTATTCTCGCAATGGTTGGTTTATTGCTAAGCAACAATGCCGCCATGGCACAGACAGAATCTCGAATGGCACCGAAAAGTGTCACTCAAAAAGAAGTCGCCGAATTTAACACCGCCGTTAATCAATACAACAACAAAGATTTTCAACCAGCGTCAGAAAAATTCAAACAGCTAAGCGAATCTCATCCCGACTTTCTAGACACCCACATAATGTACGGCGCAGCACTCCTACGGCTAGGCAGGCCAGAAGATGCAATACCTGCGCTGCACGCCGCTGAAAACATCGATCCAAATGACGGTCTAATGATATTCACGCTTGGCACTGCCTACATGCTGACAGGCAAAAACGAGCGTGCCGTCGAAAAATTTCAAAAGTACATCCGCCTTCATCCCAAAGACCAATTCGCATCCGAATCACAAGCGCGTGTCGACCTTCTCTCAACGGAGATCGCTCGCAATAAAGGCATCATGAGCTCAAAAGGACAGGACAACTATCTGGACGAAGCGATGGCAATGGGTGCAATGCGATGGAAGTCTTCGCAAATGCCAATACCGATTTACATAGCACCAGGAGAGGGCAAAGTCGGCTACAGAGATGAGTTTACCGACATTCTCAAGCAAGCATTTGCGACCTGGTCCGATGCGTCCCAAGGAAAGTTTACTTATAAATTCGTCACTGACCCAAGCGATTCTCTGATTGAATGCTCATGGAGTGATGATCAGACGACCTTAGCTAATCCGGCCGAAGGCGGACAAGCAATGCCAATGTCAAGCTTAGACGGAAGTCTTATGGGTGGACGTATAACACTTCTAACTAAAAAAGGCGCTCAGACGAATCTACCCAGTAACATCGTGCGATCAATAGCGCTGCACGAAGTCGGACATATGCTCGGAATGCTCGGGCACAGCAGTCAGCCCGGCGACATCATGCTAGGCGCTACCTCAGACGGAACACAATTACTTGGACTATCAGATAGGGACAAAAAAACTATTTACTTGTTATACACCGCTCCAGATGAAGTCATCAAAGCCCACCCAGTCAAAACTACCAACGTAGCATTTCAAGGCGCACAAACCAGTCCAGAAAACAAAGCGGCACTGCTGACAGCAGATGCAATTCACGAAATTGATCAAAAACATTACAGCAAAGCGTTAGAGCTGCTGGAAGAAGCTAAGAAGCTTGCACCGTCAATGGAAGTTATTTATCTCGATTTGGCAAAAATATACAACGAACTGGGAAATGAAGCAATAAAGGACCACGATTATGCCAGTGTAAAAAAGAACTTTGATTTGGCAATAACAAATCTGATCAAGGCCAAGCGCAAAGAGCTCGCAGTCCAGTACTGCGACATTATTTTGCGTATAGCGAGTAGAGATTCCAATTCCGCCGACATCGCCAAATACACAAAGCTCAAACGCGAACTAACAGGAAGCAATTAGCCATGACAAAATTACTTTCCTTGACTATTTTGCTTTCATTTATCGCAATAATGCCTCTCAGCGCAAATGCCAAAACAAGCAAATCAAAACAATCCACCGTCACGAAAGCCGCAACGGAAAAGACCCAATTCCCAGCACTCTGTGGCGAATGGGACGGAAAAGTCGAGACAGACGGAATCGAGCTTATCGGCACGCTGCATCTCTTTCCAGACGGTGATAACTACCAAGGCTCGCTTATCGCTCAAGGGAAAGGCGGTACATCCAAGCACTTCCTCAACGGCAAATACGATGAAAGTAAAAAGCAATTCGTATTCCGTGACTCACACGTAGAATTGATCTTCGGACAGTCCGACTGGAAGCCAGCCGTCATGACCGAATATCTATTCCAACTTTCCGAGGATGGAAGATCCCTTACAGGCACATGCCGTCAATTCGCAAAGCAAGGGAAAATCAACCTTGCCTTCCAAAAAATGGCCGACATCTCTCCAGATCAAATCCTGCAACAAGCATCTGGGTCTAAAGGCTCAGTGACGATTGAATCAATAGGCCAACCCACAACAGCCGAAGCCCCAGCCAAGCCGTCCGAGCCAAACAACTTAGACGACCTTGCACTTGAAGCACGACGTGCATCAGCGACTTACAGCGGCGGCGCAGACTACTATGAGCAGCTCACCAAAGATGACAGTGTTGCCAGATGGCCGAAAACAATGCTTCCCATCAAGGTGTACATAACACCAGGCGATGACATCCACAACTACAGAGACACCTACAGGCAAGCCATCGTCACAAGCTTCAACGATTGGGTAAAAGCATCCAACTACCGCTTAAGTTGGAGACTCGTCAACAAAAAAGACGACGCCAATATAGTCTGCAAGTGGGTCGCTAGAAAAGAAGAACTGCCGGAACACAAACACAAGGAGCAAGGTGTAACCAACTTCGTCAGCGTCTTACAAACAAAAGCCAACGAACACTGGATAGAGAAAGTCGAAATCACCATCTGCACTTCCAATATATTCACTCAACGCGCATTGAAAAATGACGATGTCTTCAACGTGTCCAGACATGAAGTCGGACACGCGTTGGGTATTAGTGGACATTCAAATAGCAAAACAGACGTGATGTATCCAATAATGTCCAAGAAGCTTCAGCCAGTCAGCATGCGAGACACAGGCACGATAAATCACCTGTATGCACTCTATACAATGACGCCTTGGGACTAGTTACATCTCTGTCTTTTTGTCATCAGACTTAGCAACCGTGCCTTTGCCTGTGGCATCCCAGTAAGGCTTGAAGTCCTCAACAATTTTCTTCTTTAATGCTTCCGGAAGTTCAATTGTGGTTTTAGGCGCCTCTTTGCCTTCCTTACCCTCACCGCTCACGGAAAGCGTTAACTTCTTGTCCGTGTCAAAACAACGGGCATCGAAGGTATAAATACCGATGTAAGCCATGTCCTCGAGCTTGGGACACTTATAGCCAGTCAAAGCTATAGTCTCCTTTTCCAACGGCACACGATTAGCTTCAATCGGTTGTCCAACCGAATTACCGTCATCTGCCACAAGGCTGAGATCCAAGAAATCCCTCTGAATTACTTTATGCTTGACGTAAATGCCAGGCGTAATTACAGGCACACCCACCAAGCCGCCGGCGACAAGCGCCGATGTTGAACCAATAAAGCTTGCAGCGTTTATAAACTTCGCTCCATTAGTCTGCCTCGTCTTCGGAATTACCATTACCGTCACAACAGGCTTTTCTGTATCGAAAAACTGCTTGCTTATCTCGAGATCTTGCGGATCAAGCGAAACTTCCTTCGACTCTTTCTTTGTACCCGTAAGTTTTTCCCAAAGCTGAGCCAATTGGAAATAACCCTGTACCGGGGTGAAGACACTCACAGAAAAGAACGGTGAGCCAAAATTGTAATCACTTTGCTTACGATTCTTGAGCATGTCCGGATTGTCTTTCAACAACTCAGACACATTGAAAGGCGTGTGTGGCACATCCGGCAGAAGCGCTGCAGACGGCGCTTCCAATTTTTGCGCATCCAACTTCGCATCTTCAATGTCGTTAGCTGCAAGCGCTATTGGAATAGCGGGCGGCTGTCCAGGCATACTCGGAACCACCGAGCTTACACCAATAACTTCGCCGTACAAGTTAAGCACCGGTCCACCATACGCTGCCGGGTCAGACTTTCCTCGCAAGTAAAATCCGTCTGTCTCCGCTGACCTGACGGTCGTAGACGTCATGACTTTTTCAGAGGTCTTCTTGTCCAAGGCAAGCGCAACTAGCTGGTCATTTGCTTTAGTGCTGTCCTGCTGATCTTTCGCCTGCAGAGGAAGGGATTTGAATACGCGAATGTTTTTAAGATTGACTCTCAGGACAGCCAGATTGTGATCTTGGTCTCTAATGAGAACTTTTCCTTCGACAATTTGGTCTGGCCCGAATTTGACTCGAAGATTTTTCGAGCCGTCTTTCAATACATCGCAAGACGTCAAAACAAGTCCGGCATCATCCACCAAAAATCCTGAACCGAACGTCGCGCCAGTGAAAATGCTAACGACGCCTGCCTTACTGGCGTGAAAAACTTCTTCCGCCGTTAGAGCTTCCCTACCCAAAACCGGGGACACCAACAATTGACCGAACAACACAACCGCGCCGGTTGCAGACAATAGTTTACGCGCCAACATCATTATGATATCGCTCCAATACATACTCAGACACTACTATGACAAACAATAGCAAGCGGATAAACACTATTCAATTCGATAGCAATAAATATCATCAAATTTTCCTGCTATCTAGCTTCAAGTGGCTCAAATTTGTTTGCCAATATTTTGTTTTGGCTCAATAAGCTTGCCATAGCCAGCTTCGTGCTAATGTCAATATGGCGACCGTTTTTCGCAGTGATACCACGCATGGTTATGACGCTTTTTTTATCGGTTCCAATCTGGTCTCCATACATTCTACATAATCTCTGCATACAGTTGAATACAGAGGGATCCAAGTTAGAGGCTGATGAGCATGCACAATGATAATCCATTAGCATCAAACGCTCTCAAACACACCCGAATGAGGGATGACGAGCCCCAGACAATCGCGCAGTGGTATGAGCGCAACTCTGTACTTCCCTACCACCAAATGGACTGGGACAACCTCAAGCACCTCGCCGAACAAGAACAGAAGAGTTATCGGCAAATCGCCAAAGAATTCAACATTTCGCGCAATACACTCAAGAAGTACATCAACAAAGAGGCACGTCCAGCAAGACGTCCTCAGCCTGTACGCGACCACTGGCGTGAGACGGTAAGAAAAATCTGGACATACCACTCGTCTCAACCAGACGGCGACAAAGTGACAGCACAGTGGATATTCGCCATGCTTGTCGAACAACACGGCTACAAGGGCTCAGAGAGGACAATTAGAACGCTTATTCTGGAATTCAAGGAGGAACAGAGCTAGTTCTATCTAAGCATCACCAAGTAGATCACACCTCAATGCACGCAACTCTTCCTTGTCGCGCGTTGTAGGTAAAGGATTCTCCAAAGCTATTTTAAGTCTAGCAGCCGCTTTCAGTATTATTGGATCTTCAAATTCAAAGGATTCTATCCCTCCAAAATCTGCTTCGTCTTCATAGTCCTCCTGAAGAAACATCTCCAACACCTTAGCCATGTCCTTCCGATCATAATCCTTGAAAGGCTTCGGCGGACCATATATTAATTCCGAAACTTTCATAGCAATCAAAAAAATTGCCCAACAACTCAGCAAAGAAATAATCGGTACAAAACTATAACTATATGACTCAAATTGTTTTCTTGTGCCGAACCAGTTTGTCGCATTACCAACATAGTCCCAGAAACACATGAGTCCTACAATAACAAGCATCACAAATAGTAAATAAACTAAGCCTCGCACTATTTTATGCATTTGCCAATCGCCTCATGAGCCTGGTGAATTGAAATATAACCGTATTGCACCATATTATCTATAACCTGGTTCTGTCGAGCCGCTGCAACGTTTTTATTACCAGGATCACCCAACACAGACGGCGCTCTTACAATTCCCGCAAGGAATGCGGCCTGAGCTATCGATAACTTACTCGCTTTAACGCCAAAGTACTTTTCGGATGCTTCCTCAATCCCATAAGCACCTCTACCAAAGTAAATTGAATTCAGATAGCTTTCAAGAATCTCGTCTTTGGAATATTTCTGCTCCAAATCCGCGGACAAAATCAGTTGACTCAATTTCCGTTGCGCTGTTTTCTCATCCTGATCAAGAAAAGCGATCTTTGCTAATTGCTGCGAGATTGTGGATGCTCCCTCAACCATGCGTTTTGCACGTGTATTATCGATTGTTGCTCGGATTAATCCTAATAGATCAATTCCGCCATGATCATAAAACCTATGATCTTCTACAGCCAGAATGGCCAATTGCATATTTTTCGAAATCCTTGATAGCGGCACATAGGAATGATTAGCCAATCTTTCAAGATGTGGTTCTGGCACTTTCAAAATACTTCTTGCAATTGGAACCGAGACAATTCCAATGCCAATAGCAATGAACAACAAAATACCTAGAATGTTTGGGGTTTTCATCTGACAAAAACCTTGCCACAATCTACCGAGTCAAACTTAAATACAGAGCCGGATAGCACTCCCGGGAAAGCCATAGCCTTTCTCAGGCGGTTGTTATCGGTATCAAATTCAAGGCATTGGGGGTTACGCACAAGACATTGAAGGTGTTCGGGCTTCACATGTTTCATATTGAATAGCAGCAACTCTTTTAGATTTGGTATTTTGATAAAATTTTCAAAATTACTGAAGTTCTTCAGCCATTGCAAGTGCAGACGCCGCAAATTTTTGCAATTTTCTAAAGACGGTAATTCCTCTACACTATTGAGTCGAATCAGCTTCAAATATTCAAGTTTGGTCAGTTGCGAACATTCCTCTAGTGTATTTATCTTCGAGGCCCGTTCCAAACAGAGGTATCTTAGGTTTTTAAACTTAGACAACACTGAAAGATTTTCAAGCTTCTTGCTGGAAATAGCTAATGATTCCAAATTTTCCAGGCAGGCAATTGAAGACAAATCCTTTATCTGAATATCTTGTAGCGACAGGGCTCGCAACGACCTGAGATTGGGAAATTTAGATAAGTCCTCATAGAGTCCGCGCAAGGTGAGAGACTGCAGGCAATTAAAATGGTTGAGGACCGCTAGAGAAGGTTTGCTTCTCGACTCTGAAAAATCCAACTCGAGTCTAATCATGTCTGGTGACAAATAGCGCAAATCGTCCAAAGACGTTGCCTGCACATGATCAAGACAAACACGACGGACTTGCCCAAAATATTTCAAGCAGCCAAGACCAATATAGCCATTGTCATACGAATCTTGCACACGTAATGTTGCTCTTGGTGCACGGACCATTGCGTTCGCCACCTCGACAAATGTATCGACCGGCAGCGCTTCTGTTGGAACACACACATTCAAGGTCTTATCATTGATTTTGGCTAACTCCTTTCCTGTCAACGGTGGCGTTATACACCAATTAGATCTGTCGTAGTATTCATGTCCTAGCTCTCGGTCAGTCAACTCCTCTATTTGTGTGTATGACTGATCATTCGACTTAACAATGGGGCTGTAGTCCAATACAGAGTAGGGAATCGGAGTAAGAGGAAATCTTTCCATCAGAACTTTTGCTGCTGCTTCGGGCAGTTTAAACTTTCGGCACAAAGCTAGAATCGCTTCTGCAACTTTTCCCGCCTGAAACCTCTTGCAATCTGCCTCGCCAAGATAAGCAAAGTCTTGAAAGTGAATCCGGCTCGTCACCCACAAAACACCTTCGAACCTATAGATGTCTGGATCTTGCCGTCTATCCCACGGTACAACCATTTCAAAAGCCATAGATAAATCTTTGACACGTACCTTTTCAAAGAAACCGGCTTCAACTAAAGTGAAAAATGCAAGTCTGCCCAAATCTTCGTCCGGTTCAAACCATACCTGCCGCACTCGCTCCCAAGGGATAATGTCCACAGGAGCTCGGCTAGTAAAAATAATGGAGACGGACTCGTGATTCACGATCAAAATCCTTGATGGGCTCTAACTCTATCAGCTTACTACTAGACAATTATCACGCAGCTCAAACCAAAACGCCAAAACACGTTCCCAAATCGCACCATTTCCACAGCATAATATGACTACAGGCTAAGAATCTGTCTTCCAATCAACGAAAGGATCTTCCCGTCTCCATTCTCCTGTCTTCGCATTTACTCGACAATAAACCGGTTTACCACCCTCTCCAAAGCACCATTTAGCTCGAATAAAATCTGCATTCACTTCCAATATTTCTAAATCATCTCCATCCGCTGGTTCATCCCACAAAAGCCCCTTGCTACCCCAAGCCCAAAGCCAAGGATCGCCACTAAATAATATAAATTGCCCACCCACACAGCAATCAACTCGACTAATGTTGTAACAGCTTGGATCAGCCGGTTCCAACGGTTCCTTAGAGCGAACATTGATGATTTGTGTTAGTCCATTTACAACTACACAAAGTTGATCGGGATTAGCACAACAATATATCGCCGAAAGTCCTAGAGATTCACGAGGACTTGGCATTTGGAATTTGCCAACCCAAGGAGCCATATTCTCAGGTTCAATATACAAAGAAATGAAGTTATCAAAATTGCAGTAAGATCGCAGCGGGAAATGCTTGGATTTCAAATTTAAACCAGCAATCGATCTAATTTGCTTGACTTTATAGTTATGCGGAAAATCTTCGTTCAATACGAGTCTGACTTCTTCTGGCAACATAGGATGTTTAAGGAATGCCAATTGGCGCCTTGACCTCGCAGCTTACACCCCAGCCATTATAATGTGCACCAAGTTCATCTGCTAAGTCCAGCAAAGACTGAGTTCGTCTAGTCAACTCGACCGGAGATGTATTCTCAATCGAGTGCACTATATATGCTTCCTTGCCATCGACCATCTCCATGTCAACTTCTTCAATTTTGTGCCCCTTGTCCTCTAGTTGCTGTCGCAATACACTGACTGCCTCGACTTCGTTACAAAAGAAGAAATGATCTACTTCGCGGGCATCTCGTAGGCAAACCCCGTCATATCTCAATTTGTGCATTAAGTGTCGATCCGTCGGATGCCACGCTAGCTCCATAAGAGTTTCGGACGTCTGACTAAGTACAGGGTAAATTGACTTCAAGTCATCAAATAGGAATTTTCTGTACTCTTCAACCGTCTTAGGTTCATCCGATTGATCTCCGAATTGCAATTTAGATTGTAATGGCTTCCCATGCCGACGCTGCCATTCATCAATTGCTAAATCAAACAATTCTGAACATGGTACAACATCGTCATAGTTTGACAGCAAATCAGGATTAGCTACGATATTGACAAAAACGTCTTTTCCTTGAAGAACTAACCAACAACAGTAATAGTGAAACGACATCTCGCCGGTCCAACCATCGCGGGGCACGACACCGCAAAATCCCCAAGCAAGCGTAAACCGGTTGGACTGGTTCAATGCTTCAATAAGGCTTTGTTGAAAGGCTTGTACTTGGGCATCACCAGCGCGCTGCAAATAGCCTCTTAGCATTTCAAGTTGTTCATCAATACTTTTTGCAGTTGCCTGGGATCGGTTAATTTCTTTCCAAAATTCATCTGTCATATCTTTCTATCGCAACCCCTTCTCAGACAAAGATTACAACAAATAGAAATCCCTCACTACTTTTCAGTTGAATCTTTCCCTTGATGTTTAGCGGAAGTCGCCACTAGTCCATTGGTTGATCCTAAAACAACTGTGGCATTCCCTTGAGCAACCGACTGTAGCATTCTCAGATTGAGCAGCGCCGGATTGTCTTCCATAAGTTTCGCAGCGTTCGCCAGATTTCTAAGTGAAGCCGTCTCGCCGCGCGCTCTTTCAAGCGCAGCTAGACCTTCTTTCTGAGCCTTTATTACTTCCGCGAAAATCTTTCTGAGTTCGGTCGGAAATATCACATCCTTGATTTCGACCATGTCGACAACCAAACCATGCCTCTGTGCAACCGGTGCCACTTTGCTCAGCATTTCTTTGCCCAAGCCAGAACGATTCTTCAAGAGATCGTCAACATTCAAGGAGCCGACTGTATCTCTCAGCGCAATTTGGGCAATAGTATGGAGCGTCGTTGCGTACGACTGCAGTGAATTCATAGCCTTCACCGGGTCGCTTACTCGATAGTTGACGGCCAAACTTACCTTCAACCCGACGTTGTCGCCCGTCAAGACTTCCTGTCCTGCAATCGTCAACATGACTGCGCGCATATCAACAGTCTTAACCGTCTTACCAAAACCGAAAACCTTGTGCAATCCAGGTTCCAGAACGCGACTAAACTGACCGTTCGAATAAAGCAAGCCACGCTCATACTCAAATACAGTTATTCGCCTTAAACTCAAAACAGCAAGCCAAAAGACGAAAAACAAAAATAGACCTATAACGACTCCCAACAATGTCTTGCTCCTTGTATAGTGCATAGGTCTCACGGGATCACCAACAAACAGCGGAGGATTTAACCTTCAAAGCAGATCGTCGGCTGCACTTAAGCCGACCCCGAGAGACAAATGCTATGGGATTTGAACCCAGAAGTTGATAGCTTCACCATCAGCTTGGGAATCCAACTCGCTGAACCGAAATTGATTACATCAACTTGGCAGCTGGCAATCCCGCATCAACATAGAAATATACCAAACTACAAAATGAATGCTATTGTTTTGCCCATTAGCATTTCAAACAAACAACACGATCCCTGGCTAGGCAAACATAATTGAGCCACTTTGCATGACACTGCTTACTAAGATACTCAACACCAAAATACCTGTAACCATTCAAGACCTTGAAGAGGCTGCTTCCACTGGTTTTTGGCCAAATCTCACTAATCGCTCACGCCGCTAATTCCTAGCAGGTTGCTACCCACCCCCAATTCAGGAAAATGAATATTGAGTTCTATAAGAGAAGACGTACTCAAAATCATGTGGAAAACTCTCAAACCAGAGGGTTTCAAAAAGCGTGGTTCTGTATATTGGATAAAAGAGACTGAAGAATGCCACCTCTTAATCAACTTTCAGGGAGGCCGGCACGGTAGCGAAGCATTCCTGAATGTCGGCTGCATCACTAAACTCCTACCACTACGGTTTCCCGACTCGGGATTGCATTACGACAACTTCCATATTTGGGACAGATTCGATGGCAAGGATATACACAATTCCCTAGTGTGGGACCAGCGCAACGAGCTCCCCTTAGCAGAACGAGAATTACTTTTGTCCGAAAGCCTTAGAACTGTTGTGCTTCCATGGCTATACTCTTTGTCATCGATAGCGTCGATTCGAGACTATTTTCGCGAATTCACATTTCACCCGCACATCATATGTAATCCGAAAGCTTTGGGATTACAAAAGCCACCACAATACAGAGTGCATAGACCAATGCATTTGCAAGGGCAGGTGACCGTTTTGGCTGGTGGATCATTGCGAAAGTTCATGCCTTTCACAATTTCCGAATTAGATGACACATG
Source organism: Candidatus Obscuribacterales bacterium (assembly GCA_019744775.1). Classification (NCBI taxonomy): domain Bacteria; kingdom Bacillati; phylum Candidatus Melainabacteria; order Candidatus Obscuribacterales; species Candidatus Obscuribacterales bacterium. The sequence goes on along the minus strand of JAIETZ010000003.1, from coordinate 31,242 downwards.
GCGTCACCATCGTAGAATTGAGCAAACATTTGAGAATGAGGAAGAAGTATGTGAGTGGCTTTGCACGCGCGACAAAGAGAGCCTTCGCTGCTTCGTCGAGAGAATTGGTTATTAATCATTCAATTTGATTCTGAATTAGAACGATGGGTTTTTAAATATGGAACAGTTAATAACATTAGGTAGTTGGCAAATCCTCTGTGATCCTGACGAAAATCGAGAAATTTACCAACAAATTGCGGGAAGCGATGCCGATATATGTACCTGTGCGGGATGCCGACGATTTTCTCAAATTAGAGACGAGGTTTACCCACAAGAGTTTCGAAACATTCTTGAACAGCTTGGAATAGACCACAAGAAAGAGGCTGAAGTTGTCACGTTTGGAGAGCCGGGTCAAATTCCCATGAGCGGGTGGTTTAACTTCGTCGGCAAAGCGTGTGGCGGACTGAATGAGGTACGCAAACTCGCAAATACCTTCGAGATCATCCTAGAAGAATCATTCACAATGGCACAAAAGGAATTTGGCAATAAACCGTTATTAACGATTGAATGGCACTGGTTTCCCCGTGAGTTAATCGATAAAGAAAAAGCGAGGCTCAACAAGAAAGTGAGTATTTGGTCTAAATTATTCGGGCACAAATTTTCGGCGGTCGAGACACTGGTACTGGAAGCGGTTGGTGGGCTCCTCACAATTACCTGGAAAGAAATATACGACTACCAGTTGAGTCGAGTAAATAAAATACAGCGTCACGCAAATGACAAAGAAGTCAATCTTTATTGCGTCGAATTCGGCAAAGTTGTGCCACTGCCCGAATCCGATATGCTTCCAAATATCAAAACGGAATATCCTCTGGCATCCGTCTCAATAGTAGATTCACAAACCAATGTGGAGATTAAAGCTATCGTATGGGTAGCAACCCGCAGGATCTTCTCAATCAACTTTGATAAATCACCAAATTCGCTCAGCAGGAATATTTCAGTTTCAAAAGCCAAACTCCTAACAGATTTAAGTTCTGGAGAGTCATCAACAGATCACCTCAAGGACTTTGTCCTACCGCAAGATTATCTTGATCTAGTACGAAATGGTGACACCACTATCAATGGTTGGCAGGTGTTGGCACCAATAAATACACGCATCGTCGTACAAGAAGAGAAAAATCTGTGTATTCTGGCTATTCGGAATGAAAGCGCATACATCGGCGTACACGAGGGAGACCAGACAGGCGGGCTATTCCTAATTGATTTTGAGACAGACGAAGAAGCCCAACTTGGGAATTCTCTTTTGTTGGCACTCACCAAATAACTGACTTTTCACGCTCACACTCAGAATGACAAATTTTATACTACTGCATTTAGTATATACAAACAACAAGAAGAGCAGCAGGTCGCTGCTCTATCTTTTTGGCGTTAGCCTTTTTCTACTTCGTCGGCGAAGCCGTCGCGGACTGCTTCTTTGGCGGTGAGCCACCAATCGAATTTGTGGGCTTTGCGTTTGACTTGGGTTTTGGTGTACTTGGAACGCTTGGCGAGGATGTTCGCTAGTTTGTCCCAAAGGCGTTTGGCAAAATCAAGGCTGTCTTGTTGGACGCTGACTTTACCTCTGGTACCGGAGCTTACTTCGTGGATGAGCAATTCTGCTTCGGGGCCCATGATGCGTTTGTCGCCGGCTTGTAGCAGGATGCCGCCCATTGAAGCTGCCATTCCGTACACTTTGACGGTGATGAAGTGTCCATTGGCGCTCAGGTGACGCAGGTAGTCGTAGAGAGCGAGTCCGTCAAGGACGGAGCCGCCGGGAGAATTGAGGATGATGGTTATCTTTTCTCCGGGGAAGCGTCTTGCCCATTTGCCGATGGTGTCCATGGCAGGCTTGATGCTTGTTTCGTCAACTGCGGCGTAGAAGGTGTAAACCAAATGCTCGGAGGCATCTGCTTTTGCGTTTTCTTCTTGGCGCTTCATTTGGTCGCGTTGCAGCTCGGCGATTTCTGCTTTTGCTTGCGCTTCGCGGGTTTTGTACTCGGCGTCTTTCTCTTGGCGCTCGGTAGTTTTTGCGTCACGCTCAAGTTTTTGCACACGCAATTCACTCTCGCGAGTGTCGGCTTCGAGTTTACGAAGTTTGAGATGCTGCTCCAATTTTGCAGCGTCGTCTTTGGTATAAGCCTCATTCGGTCCTTTGATTTCTTTAGACATAATTTCCACCCAGTGAAAAATTCAAGGTTGAAAAAGAAGGGCCCTGCTTAAAGCAGGAGCCCTCTTGCTCTTTCTGATAGCGGCTTGTGCATCCAGAGATAATTCTTATTGAGACCATCGTGCTGCCATGTGGCACCACCAAGGTACAAGTTATCCGGGATGTACTTCCTCGGCAGGCTCTGCAGGACACAGACCCAAGATTCTTGCGAACGGGTCAGTCGCACGCCCTTTTCTTTGAGGGATGCAAGTCCTTTTGTCAGCTCAGCGAGAATTGCCGCCTTCTCGGGATCAGTTACACGCCAGCCGAAGGATTGTCCCCAACGGTAGACGTGATAGTGACTTGCGGCGCCTTCTGCGACTTCGTAGCCGCGTGCAAGAGCAACGCTGTCTACGTTAGGTCCCATGAAGCGCGCCATGTCCGGAATTGGAGCAGCGATTTGTCCAGGAGCCATTGCGCTCTTGAACGCGCGCTCGAAGTGCTTCAAGAATACTTCCGGTTGTTCGATGAATTGGAAAGGCTTTGCGATGAAAGCTTCGTATTCAGCGTCACCAGTTACATCTCGCACCCGCGATCCGGGCAAGAAGCCGTAGGTTGAAAGTTCAACCGACAGCGCATCGACGTCCATTTTCTTGTGCAAGACCGGATCGTGCCGCGGGAAATCCTGCAGCGAGCAGTCATTTGCATAAGGCGTGCCGTCGAAGCAACGATCTCTAAAGGCAACTTTGTAGATAAGCTGTCCTTTGCCGGGTCTGCCATACCAGCCAAGCACGACGAATTTTGTTTGGTCGCGCTTGATGATGAGCTGACCCGATTCGGTCACGAATGTCGACTTCAGATACGGGAATCTGATGTGCCGGCTTTCGCCGTTGATGCGGTGCCCATTGAGATTGCTCACTTCATCGCCGGGGAAATCACCTTGCACGGTGTCAATCATCGTCACATTCGGTTCAGCGTATTTAATATCGCCCAGTATCTTTTTCGTAATGGGCGACACTAGATAGCGCCAAATGTCTTTGTCATCAACCAGCGCAATCGGTTGAACGCCGAGGTAGTGATTGATTTGTTTTCTGGTTAGTCCACGCATGTCATCGACCTCCTTTGTGTGCGCAGTCACACATCGGTGTGGAAGCGAATTCGCTGCTTCGCCTCTACACCTGACGTGTTCTACGTTGTGAATTTAGAGTAGAAAAACTCAGCCTCGATAATTTCCGAGGGAGATCTGCTCAAACTAAATAGCTGCTTTGCTTAGAGCTGTTTTGGGACTTGGGGTTACTCGATCTGTTTCTGAGTTATTGAACAATTCAAACTACTATTTAGAAGGATCCTTTTTATATGACTTGATAACTACAACTTTAGGCATTATCAAGAGATCGCGCAATATATTGGAAACCTTGATTCTGCCGTATATTTCGCGCTTCTGTAATATTGACTTCTAAGTCCTCGCGCGAGATCGATCAACCTGCAAAGATCTCTTGGTTGTCATGAGAGCCTGCAATAGTACAATTCTTGAATCATTTTGATCGGAGATTTTATGTCGCGCAGCCTGCACAGCAAGTACAAGATTGCCATCCTTTTGTCAGTTTTCCTAATTGCGGGATCATCTCCGTTGCCGGTAATTTCAGCACCGACCAAGACGGCAGTCGCTTCCACAAGAACAGCTCGCGACGTCGCACAACAAATTCTTGCGGCATATGGCGGCGCTGACGCGTTCAAGAAAATGAACGACGCGCCATTCAAAGGCAAAGCACAAAAGTCGATAAGCGCGGCAATGTCCGGTGCGTCCAATGCTCTTGATCTTGTCGTCTACGGCAGCGGAGACAAATATCGCGTTGAGACAAAAGTCTTGGGTGAAAATGTCGTCGCCGGCTACGACGGGCAGAATAGCTGGAGTCAATTCGGCGACTGGATATCCAAGGACACTGCGACGCCGACCAAAGAAGTGCATGACGAGATAGAGCACAGCATGAAGGTGATTCTGGCTGTAACGTTACCGACTACCAAATTGGAGTTATTGCCTGCAAAGCCTATAGAAGGTAAGTTGTGCGACGCTATCAAAATTACCCCTCTGGGGCAGACGCCGACAACAATTTATTCCGACCCGCAAAATCATCTTGTGTTGCGCGCTGAGTACATGGGCATTGATCGCGAACAAGGCGTAATGGGATTGAAGGCGGTTGATTACTTAGACTATCGCCCGGTTTCCGGAAGTCTACTGCCGTTTAAAACGGTTGAGTATTTAAATGGGAAGAAAGTGTCCGACACAGTTATGAGCGAAGTGGATTTCAACTTTGCCGTAACTGATGATCTTTTCCAAATGCCGAGAGAGTCAGAAGTCTCGCAAGTCAATGTCAATCCAATAACAATCCCGTTTGATTTCATCGGCGATTACATCATCGCTAGAGTACGACTCAATAACAAAACGGAAGAGAAGTTCATCGTTGACACAGGCGCCAGCCAGACGGTGCTCGATAAAGCTGTTGCGCAGAAGCTTGGTCCGTATGCTGCCGGTAGTTATTCGATTACAACCGGTGGTAAGGCGCTCGACGTAAATTACATGACGTTGTCGAGCTTGTCCGTGGGTGATGTGAGCATCGACAACGTCACAGCGATGGTCTACGACATTTCGTCTTTGAGTCTTGCGCCTGGTTCTCGCATTGGTGGCTTGCTTGGTGCAAATGTGTTGCGTCGCTTCTTGGTCACAATTGACTATCGCGACAAAGTTCTTATTCTGGCTAATCCGCGCAGTGTTGTTATTCCTAAGGGAGCAACCGTGTTGCCAATTACGCCTGTGTTCAGTGCCGCCGTGCCTGTTGTAAAAGCAACGCTTGATGATAAGTTGAGCGCGAATTTTCTTTTGGATACGGGCGCACCATTCAATAACTTACCTGTTGGTCTGGCGAAGAGTTTGCTCAACGCGCCTGTATTGCCGGTGGCAAAAGCATCAGGACTCGACGGGCAGAAAGTCAGCATGGGTGCTGTGCGCTTCAAGACATTGAAGTTGGACAACTTGGTTGTGAATGATCCTGTATTTGCTGTCTCTCCGCAGATGGCTGCAACAAGTCCGTCAGGTTTATTCACGGCGAGCGCACTTGGGATTTTAGGCAATCCTATTTGGCGACAATTCCGCACTACATTGGATTATCGCAACGAGCGTTTGATACTTGAGCCCAATGGCGGGAAGCAAGGTGCTGAGCAACACATGCAGCGCTATAAGCAAATCGGCAATGAGTATTTGAAGACTAAGAATTACAACTTGGCGATTGCGCAGTACACAGAGCTTGCGCAGGCATCGCATGAATCTGGAGATTTTCCCACGGAAGCACTAGCACTGATGCAAATGGGTGTGTGTTACTCGGCTGCATATGTCGCAACTCACAACGTCGAATACACCACACAGGCAACACGACAATTCCAGAAAGCTGTTGATGCCGCTAGAAAATCCGGCGACAAGCAAATTGAGGCACGCGTGTTGGCGTACTGGGCGGACTTATTTATAAGATCCGCTGACTCGCCACAGACTTTATCAAGCGCACAATCACTCATCGCTAAAGCATCAACTCTGTGTCCGACCGAGTCACAGCCGTATGCAGAGATGGGATTGCTCCTTCTAAAAATCGGCCGCACCGACATGGTTGGTACTGTGTGGGATCAAGCCCTCATGCTGGATCCGGTGAATTGGACCGCGCTTTGGGGCAAGTACGAATTAGCAAAGAAAAGCGGGGACACTGCGTCGCAGCAACTTATCGCGAATCAACTAAAGCGGTATTACCCCGACGTGCCGGATGTTCTTGCGTTGCAGGGAAAATCGCCTGCGAAGCCGGCGGCAACGACGAAACCTGTAAACGCAAAACCCGGTGCCTCGAAACCCACGCGTAAACGCTAGTTCTTTGTCATTTCGACCGACTGAGCCTTGGCGAGGGAGTGGAGAAATCTGCTACGACGAGAAGAAGAAGCTGGTGATCACCTGCCCCGCCCAACACCTGTAGAAGATTTCTCGACTACGCAGCCTTTTGCTGCTTCGCTCGAAATGACATGTTACACCCGCGCAAGCGGATCAAGCGCCTTCACGCGATACACGCCAACCCGTTTCTCCGCAACGCGCACGTGGTCACTCTCCAGCATCAAGCATTCCTCAACGCGCCCCGCGTCGGGACACGGCTCACTTCCCCAATGCGCGGCGAGCAACAAGTGTTGTGGATTATTCCTGTCTATCCAAATAGCAGCGCTTTCAAAACCCGTCTCGTGACTCAACCGGCCGACTCCCGACCGCAGATGCTCGAGCACCGCATCCGAGGACTCACCTGCGTACACGTCATACGCAACCAAGTAATTCCCGCTCCGAGTAACACTTACTTCCTCTACAGGGAATTGCCAGACGACTTCAAAAGAATGCGGACTGCCCAATTTCGGCAACAAGTCGGACTTCGCCCCGCCTAGAAAGCGCGAGACGTTATCCCAAGACTTCCAAAATGTAACAAGCACAAACCTATCACCGCGACCTTCTTCAGCGCCGGCTACCGCCTTAATCAAGCCGCCCGAGCTGTCCATTTGGTGACAAAGATGTTGTAGCCTATCGAAGCAATTCTCCGCCTGTCTGCCTTCTACATTCCATAGAACTGCTTCCATATACAGAGTCTCCTCGGCTGCCTAAATCCAGCATAGCCGATTTAACCTTGCCCGTCGGGACTAATTTGCATGACCTGAAACGGCAATGTGCCACACTCTTCGCCTTCCAGCGTCAGGACGACGTTGTACATTCCTTCTTCATTAAATGTAAGACCGCTGAATGCGCTGATAATCTTGTGCGTCATAAATCTATTAGGCAGTGGCTCAACTTTCGCCACCGGTGACGACGTAATGATGTTGTTCTGCCTGTCGACTATCTTAAATTGATACGTAAATTCCTGGTGCGAGCCTGTTAGTTGCGCAAAGGCATATATCAATGGAATCGTTGCCGGAAATCCCTGCACTGGAATGCCATTGTGAATGTTTATGCAAGAAATGTGATCGCGCCGCAAAACATCCTGCAGTACACGCTCACAAAGGATGATGCCAATAACTTGTTGTTTCGCCAATTTGTGCCGACCTTTGTCATCAATACAAGCACAAATTATAATTGATTCGAGCCGCGAGGATTTGACGTGTCACAACCCGAAGAAATGAGCGCCCTGACCTTGGCATTCTTCCTTTTCATCCTAATGTTGATTGCCCTGATAATCGGCTTTTGGGTTGACAGTACATACCAACTCAGACTGCATCAATAGATGAACAAACGCTGGATAGCCCTGATTATCATTTTGACTGCACTGGCATTAGTGCCTGTTGTCAATTTGTTTCAAATCCTGTTTGTGCCACCAAAAGTCACCGATGTTTTATTGGTCAAACCATATGTGCAGATCGGCAACAACCAAGATCACAAATCAGCCGTAATCCTCTGGCAAACAACAGACGTAAATAGAAATTGGTCTCTTCAATATTCACAAAATGACAAATGGACAACAAGCGACGCCATTGTCTACAAATACGCAAGACCAGAGCTGCTCGCTCCATCACGATTGTACGCGGCAGACATCACAGGTTTGACACCAGGTCAGCCTTTTAAATACCGCCTCTACGACGATCAGGAACTTCGCTTTGAGGGCGAATCAAAAACCCCGGAAGACAACAGCACCAATTATCACTTTGCGGTTTTTGGCGATGGCGGCTACGGCAGTGCCGCGCAAAGGAAAGTCGCCTATCAGACATATTTGAGCAAACCGGAATTCATCGTCATCACAGGCGATATCACTTACAAGCACGGACGCCTATCTGAATACCGGACAAATTTTTACCCTGCATACAACAACGACGTAGCCTCTCCTGAAACAGGCGCTCCGCTAATGCGCTCAGTGCCGATTATTCCCGCACCCGGCAACCACGATGTCGATTTGGCCCATTCAACTTATGCGAGAAATCTAGATTTCTTTCCGGACGGACTTGCGTACTTCGCAGTCTGGGACTTGCCTTTGAATGGACCAATAAAACTTCAAGGGAATCCAAATACCCCAATTCTCATTGGATCAGCAGAAAGAAAACGTGTCTTTCTTGCTGAAACAGGATCCAAATATCCAGTAATGGCCAATTATTCTTTCGATTGGGGCAACTCTCACTGGCTAATTCTCGACGCAAACAATTACATGGACTGGGCAAATCCAAGACTGCGCAAATGGGTAGAACAAGATCTCAAGGCCGCAAGCAAAGCAACATGGAAGTTTGTCGCATTTCACCAACCACCGTTTAATTCCGATAGAAAACACTTTTACGATCAGCGTATTCGCTTGCTATGCGATCTCTTCGAGAAATACGGCGTGGACGTAGCCTTTGGCGGACACGTTCACAACTATCAGCGAACTTATCCTCTACGTTTCAAGTTGTCCAAGAATCTCACCAATGTTTTCCCCAATCCTTTTAACGGCACCGTCACAGGCGATGCATTGTGCGATAAACAATTTCAAGACAACAATCCAAAAGTGACAGCCAAACCAAATGGTGTGGTCTATCTCATCACTGGCGGCGGCGGTGCCAATCTAACCGGCAATCCAATCGCCGCGCACCCGGAGCGCTGGCAAAACTTCACCAAAGTCTTCGTCGCCAACACCCACTCGTTTACCAACTGCGAAGTAAATGGCCGCCATCTAATAGTGAAACAGATCTCAGAAGATGGTGTTGAACTCGATCGTTTTCAGATCAACAAATAGCTCATACAACAGCATTTTCAAGGCGTAGCGCAATTGCGTGAACACATTACGCTAAAACTTAGCTCTTTTTCTTGCCTTTAATACTAGATTTTATGTAAGTTGGTCTTTGATAAGCACTAGCTATTTAAATTAAAGCAAAACCGAACAACCCCGCAAATACCAACACCCATTAGGGCTCCAATGATTTTCCTGCGCAGATTACTGCAGGCATTGGGGCTCTCGCTTTTTACCGGAGGAATCCCTATGACCGAAAAACCCAACGACCAAGACGCACAGTCTCAAGAAAATTCCTGTGCCGCAGAGATTCTCGACATTCCCCAAGATGTGGGAGAGCCCTGCTTTTATTGCGCCGATGAACATCCGCAACAACAAGCAGTCAACCAACCAAAGAAGCGCGACTCAAAGAAGCCCAAAACGAAAAAGCCGGTTGAGCTTCCTCCACAGAAAAAAGGAAATTGGTTTAGCCAATTGAGCTTTCCATGGAAACTGCTTGCCGTCATCTGTGGGCTAGCTTCTGTGTTTGGACTAGGTCACTACTTCACCGACCTGCCAAAACCATCTCCAGCAGCCTGTGCGCACCAAATCGTGGCACCAAACGACGGAGCAATAACAGTCGCTCAAGCCGACAGCTCCGGCAAATTCACAAGGCGCACGACGTATCAATACGAAGTAGTCAGCGGCGTGAAACAACTCGTCTCCGCCAAAACCTACACCAACGAAGGCAAACCAACCGCCACGCTCACGTTCACACGCGACGCATCCGGCGATTCCTGCCTTATACAACTTGCCATCTACGACGTAGACGGCAAAGTATCCCAACTCTACTCCGACACGAAGCTGCCCGACTCACAACTACTGATCGACAACTTCGATCTCTGGGTGCAGTTCGGTCAACTCAACTAACTCCATTTTCACCTCAAGGAATCAACCATGCCAAAAAGCTCTAAGAAAAAGAAATCGGTCCCCAACTGGACCTGGTATGGCTATGAAATCCATGGCAATCACCAGATCGACACCAAGACGATACTTCGCAATCTGCCAAAGCGCCGCTTCGGCAGGCGTATCGACAGCACCATGAAGTCCGTCGTTGAAGAAGCCGGCAATAAGCTCCAGGAAAAATACACGCTGCCCTTTTCCGGCGGCGTGCTTTTCCGCTTCATCGGACAGGACAACAAATTCACCGCCATAGGCGTAATCGACGTAGTCGAAAAAGGCGACGAACATCGTTGCACCTACCGCGCAATCAATGATCGAGAAATCACTCTTGCAAACGAGGAAATCCTCGAGCTGCAACAACAGTTGTACACACGAATCTTCAACCTATTCGAAGAAGGCGTTGCCGTTAGAGAAAACTACGACCAAAACTTCCTGGATATTCCTGACGATCCCGAATGTCACAAACTCTGCGTACAACTCGCCGAGCTTGTTCCGTCATTCAAACAAAACATCCTAGAAGTCATCGAGTTCCACCCCGACGAAGACATGCGATCAACCGCGGCCAATCTCCTTTGTTGGACCAAGTCCGACCTCGAAGGCACAATTGCCCAAGTACACCACCTCCTGGACGACCCATCGTCATCCGTGCGCAACAACATAAGCCGCTTCATGTTGCCTTACGTTGCCCGCATCTACGGCGCCTACATCAAGCACCCCTTGATCAAAAACCTACTCAAGCAATTAGATCGCCCCTCTCACTACGACCGCAACAAAGCAATTTACTGCTTGCTCTCCATCGCCAAAGCCTCCGCCTTCCTGGACCGCCAATACATCAAATCCCACGGCGAAAAACTCATCCGAAAAATCGCCGAAACCAGCCTGATGCCCAACGTCCAAGAACCAGCGGAGCAGTTGCTCGCGCTGTTCAACGCCAACTCCTAACGTCATTCTGAGCTTCTTTGTTTTGTCATTCCGACCAAGCTGCGCGCTGTAAGCGCAGCGCATGGAGGAATCTGCCGCGACTCACCGAAGTTCAAGTCGTAAGACAAGGTCCAACTAAACACGCACCCCCCTGAGGACTGCCTTCCGGCAGTCCTTACACAAAGGGCGCATGCAATGCGCCCCTACCTTCTCATGCTTTACCAACCTCTCCGCACTCCCCAAAAGCGAGGTCCCTCATGCTTCAAAAAATCGCCTACCTAATCCTGGGCTCCGTCGTCGCATTCTCCTTGTTCGCCCTCATCGCAGCCACCTGCAACTTCTCACCCACTCCCGCGCCGACACTCCAACAAGGCCCGACCCAATTCTACGCCCACTTCCGTTCCACAAATAACAGCCTGGTGCACGTCATCACAACCGACACCACCAACACCTGGAAGCTCGCACCTTTCCTCACCGAATCTACCCGCCCAACTTCAGAAACCGCCAAGTCGGAAAAAGCCGTCGCTGCTATCAACGGCGGCTACTTCAACCTGAAAGACGGCAAGAGCACGAGTTACGTAATCGTAGACGGCGAAGTCGTCGGCGATCCCACCAAGAACGAAGCTCTCGTCAACAACCCCAAACTTCAACCCCATCTAGACAAGATCTTCAACCGCAGCGAATTCCGCATCCTCAAGGACTCGCGCGGCGAAACCAAATTCGCCATCACCTCCCACGATGCTGAACTCGCCGAAGGCGATCAACTAGTCCACTCACTACAAGCCGGACCACAGCTCCTGCCGACAGTGACAGACGAAGAAGAAGCCTTCGTGCGACAAGATCCTGACGACGGACACACAGTCGACTCCATCGGCTCCCGCCGCAACGCAGCTCGCACTGCTATCGGCATCCGCCCGGATGGAACCGTCATCTTCGTAGCAGTAGCTGGACAACCCCAAGACTCATCATCACCCGGCATGACTCTCCGCGAACTTGCCAACGTGATGAAACAACTTGGCTGCGTCCAAGCCCTCAACTTCGATGGTGGCACATCGACCACGATGTTCGTGCATCCCATCGGCGACTCCTACGGCGTAACAGCTTGCGGAAAAAAGCCGGAAACCCACGTTAAGTCGGTTCTTCTGCTCCTGCGGAAGGACTAATGTTATCTCTCATCCTGACTGTAGGGGCGCATTGCATGCGCCCTTGCCTCAGGTTGACAAAAGAAAAAATTTTACCCCCTGCTACGACTCTCTATAGCATGTCCGCGGAGTTTCTCGATGTCTTTCACTATCCCCGTCACCAGCGCGTCAACGAGCTTCTTCCCTTTCTTCGCCGTCGCAAGTGTCGCGTCACCCCAGACGCCCGTCGGCGAATACGTCCCTTGTCCACCTTCAATGCGCGTAAGGCGGCCCTTCCCCGACGTATCGTAGTCCTTCACAGCTTTAGTCATATCAACGCAAGTCGGATCAATAAACAACATCATCGACGTCTCAATCTCGTCCGCATGCGTTCCACCTTCCTGCTGCCCCACCTTATCCACGACAGGTGCAAGAATCTTCCCAAGATCCGTATACTCCAACGCAATACCATCAAGCGAAAGTATCTGCGCCGCCAACGCCAATGGCTTCATCGTCGACACACCAGTGTTCAAAACATAAAAACGCTTCGGTCCAAATCGAGCCAAACTATTGCAAATATCAACAATACAATCCCGCGCGGTTTCTTCCAACAAACAAACCGACCCTGGATATTCAATAAACGCCGGGTAATAGTGATATCCAACCGTCGCCGTAAAAACAGCCGGCGTATCCGAAACAATGCGATTCTTCAAATACTCCGCCATCACATAGTCGTTGTTTAGCCGCAGATGCGGTCCATGTTCTTTTAATGCCGCCCCCAGCGGAATCACAACAACGGTGTCCGGCGTCAGCACAACCTCGGCTTCCTGCCAGGTAAGTTGCTCCAACAAGACGCCTTTAATCGGGCTGCTACTGGTCGCAACCGTATCGGCTAGTTTCTTAAGAATCTTGCGCGTCATGTTTTTTCCTAGGCAAGTCTTACCCCGTAACAATGCGCCTCAGACGTCATGTTTCTGGGAATTACAGAAAAGAGAGAAACCACTATGTTTAACAAAGACCAAATCGCCGCCATTGTGGTGGATGTGCAAAACGCATTTATGCCGACAGGCAGCCTTCCTGTGCCTGACGGCGACCAAATTGTTCCGATAATCAATTCCATCTTGCCGCTTTTTGGGACGGTAGTTTTCACAAAAGACTGGCACCCGGAAAATCACATTAGCTTCGCCGACAATCATCGCGGCGCCAAGCCTTACGTGGAAGTCTTCGCCTGTGGCGTGCAACAGATACTCTGGCCAAAACACGCCATCATAGGCACCCTGGATGCGGAGTTGCATTCAGACTTAAACACAAAGACCGCCGACCTTGTTATTCTTAAGGGACAAGACCCTGAATTAGACAGCCTGTCCGCCTTCCAAGACGACATCGGCCGCACGCAAACGGAGTTAGCCGGCTTCTTAACTGACCGCCGAATAAAAGCAGTGTTCGTCATGGGTCTGGCTTTAGACGTCTGCGTCAAGTACACGGCGCTTGATTCCGTGAAGCTTCTGCGCATTCCGACCTACGTCGTGACAGATGCCACGAAACCAGCGAGACCGGAGAAGCGCGAGGCTACACTTAAGGAGCTTGAGGAGCTGGGAGTGAAACTTGTGAATTCGCATCAACTGCGGGCGTTCATCAACGTGGACTAGTTTTTCATTTCAAGCATTTTACTATTACATCTAGTATAACCACCACAAAAACAAAAATCGCCGGAAAGTACTGCCCCGTGTTCCCATCGCGGCAGTACTTTCCAAAGCAAAAATCTATTGCGGGTCAACGATCTCCGTCTTTCCACCACCAAAGATAACAACCGACGGTTGCTTATCGCTCGGTACAATGTGAATCTCTTTCTTATTGCCCTTCCATACCTCAACGGTCTTCATCGGAGGCGGATCTGCAATCATGTCCATGTCGTCGTCGTGGATCATGCTCGAATGAAAATCGAAATCATGATCATGATTTCGATGGCCGTATTCCCACCGACGCTCATCCATAAACCATTTCGCCCAGGGGCATGCAATCAAAGTTTGACCACCATCCTTCACGGACGGTTTAGCCAATGCGGCATTCGGCGCGACAGTAAGTCCCACCATCAACGCCAAAGTAGCGAGTGCGATTTTTCCTTTCATACTCTGTCTCCAAATTTGCTAACGAATAGGTAAGACACCGACGCTAGCCGGTATCAAGCCAGCGGGCCAGCAGAAACGCCTTCGTTTCAATGTCATCAACAAAGTTCGTTTCGTAAGTAGTTACAACATCTGCTGTGTCTTCCGCTTCTTCCATGCCAATCTCCTTTTGTGTTGCAAGAAAAGAACAGGGCTTCCGTTTCCGAAAGCCCCGCACATTTCACGAGGGAGACTAGGCTTTAGTGGCAATCGCTGTCGCAATTTGCCGAGCGATAAACCTTGGACCATACGTGAGCATTAGTCACAAGAGCTACCACGGCAGCAACAGCAGCCAGGAAAGGAGCAGCGCTGGCAGCAGAGCTAGCAGCAAGACCGATGCCGAACGTTGCAGCGAGAGCAGCAATGGTGTTCAGCGGCTTGGCAAATACGGTACCGATAATCGTTCTCAGATCAGCGATAGACGAAATGGCCTTAATGCCTCTGCTCAAGCGGTCGCTTTGGTTTTCTGCCTTGGGCAGAGTTTCCTCAGAAGCCGCGTAGTGAACTAGCGCCAATTGGCTATAGATAAAGCCAATCAAAGCACCTGGTATTCCAGCCAACGCGCCACCTGCAACCATCATGCCGAGCGTCAAGGTCGACTTGATTGCGATAGCAATCGTGCCGTCAGTCAGGAACTTCAGCAAGTTCTTGAGATTGAATTGCGGCAAACTGGCTTGGTCGCTGGTCGCTTGCTTGCGCATGATGCCGAGACTAAAGCCGGCAAGCACAGCAGCAACAGCGGCGCCAAGAATGTCGCCAGCTACTCCGCTAAATTGCGAAGATGCGGCAACAAGCAAGGAGATCATCGCAATGCTAAACAATCCCTTGACGTTGAACATAGAGCGCACAAGTACGCTCGCGAAGTTTTGGACAGCCTTAAAAGCGTTCATGATTCCGTTCATTGTTTTCTCCAAAGAAAAACAAATGGGCTAAATATGTCCATCAACAACACAGCAATGCAACACCACCGGCAAACACAAAAAAGCACATGTTCATCAGACATGGAACATGCTCGCTTCAATTAGTTTCTAATTCGGGTTTATGCTTGGTGCAGTGAGGTTTTCTTGGTGTGCAATTGATATTTAGACAAGTAACTTAGCTTATGAAATTTCGACTACCAAAGACAACTTGTACTTAGCGCGTGCAGTAGCGCACTCGTGAAAAACAGAACCCGCGCCGGCCGATGCGCCAGCCTGGTTTCCATGGGGGCTTCACGATTTATTAACAGACTCTAGCGCAAGCTGGCCGAGCCGCGCGCGAAGTAAACGACGCCAATAAGCGCGATAAACTATGGCAATGAGCAAAACCATCTTGGTGTATTCACCTAAGTACAACACCGATCTTTCAATTTTCGGTGTGTCAAAGCCTTTTGCCCTTGACAGGGGTCAAATGGTTTTAGATCAACTAGAAAAAGATCGTGACAAGTCCGTCGCGCGTGTTGAACCGGATCTCATCTCTGTTGAAGATCTCGAACTTGTGCACACCAGAAAGTATTTAGAGACACTCAAGGATTCAGAAGTTTGGAAGCAAATTTTCGAACTCCGTCACAAAGAGTTTTTCGCCAGCCCCAAGAATTTGCCACTGAGCGATCTTTTCGACGATATTCGCCTTAAATGCGGCGGCACACTTCTTGCCGCTGAACTTGCGCTGAAACATGGACTGGCAGCAAACCTGGGTGGCGGCTATCATCATGCATTTCCCGATAAGGGCCGTGGCTTTTGCGTTTTAAACGACATTGCTGTTTCAATTCGTTCGCTGCAAAAACGCAGGCTCGTCAAAAATGTGTTGATTGTCGATCTTGATTTCCACCAGGGCGACGGCACTGCATTGATTTTCAAAAACGATCCGACCGTGTTTACTTTGTCGGTGCATTCAGAAGAAGGTTGGCCGGAAGAAAAACAACAAAGCACGCTTGATGTTGGTCTCTACGAAAATCAAATGAAAGACTATCAGCAGCATGTGGAAAACGCCGTCGACAAAGCGTTGAGCATGTTCACGCCCGACCTCGTTATTTACATCGGCGGTAGCGATCCATACGAGAAGGATGTTTTGGCGGGAACCAAATTCATGCAACTAACGCTCGATGAAATGAACAAGCGCGACAAGTACGTAATAGACAAATTTGCTGATAAACAAATTCCATTAGCTATGGTTTTTGCCGGCGGCTACGGTCCACACGTCTGGGAAGTCCACTACTTCGCCGTGAAACACATGCTTAATCGAGCTGGTTGCTGATATTCTTAACTGTGTTTCATTTTCTATATATAATGGATTCTAGACCTTTAGTTGCAACAGCAAATAAAAACTAGAAAGCCAAATAAGTGAACACGGCAGTCAACGCTTACAAGCCTGCCCTGGGGATAACATCCCTCCCGGCAGGAAAAACAATTGCCCGACCATTTTTAAAATGGGCCGGCGGAAAATCACAATTGCTTGCATCTTACGAACAATATTTTCCAAAAGCGTTTAACTCATATTTTGAACCATTTATTGGCGGCGGTGCTGTCTTCTTTCACTTGCAGCCAGGAAAGGCCACAATTTCGGATTTGAATCCTGAACTTACGAATTGCTACCAGGTGATTCGTGACGACGTAGAATCGGTGATCAGAGCCCTCCATAAACACACTAACAATTATGATCACTACTATAAGGTTCGGGATTTAAATCCGGACAAATTAACAGCAGCGCAGCGTGCAGCGCGCATGATCTTTTTAAACAGAACTTGCTTCAACGGCTTGTACCGTGTCAACAGCAGCGGCAAATTCAATGTGCCTTTCGGCAAATATAAAAACCCGCGCATTTGCGATGCGGACAATTTACGCGCCACAAGCAAATTGCTCAAACAAGTAAATGTAATCTGCGCTCCATTTGAAACGGCGCTGAAAACCGCCAAAAAAGGCGATTTCATTTATTTAGATCCGCCGTATCAACCAGTAAGCACAACCGCATATTTCACGAGTTACACAAAAGGCTCCTTCCGCGAAGAAGACCAAGAACGCCTGGCCGAAGTATTCACCAAATTGTCCAAACGCGGCTGCCTGCTTATGTTGAGCAATTCCGACAACGATTTCATCCGCGACTTATACTCCGACTTCCGCCAAGAAACAGTCCTAGCCAACCGGGCCATCAACTGCAAAGGCAACCGCCGCGGCCCCGTTAAAGAACTCCTTGTGCTTAACTACTGAGTCCACCCTTAGCATCCGGTGCTATGATGGAAATAGTCACAAGGAGTTCTTTCGTTTTAGTTTTTAGCGCGTTCCCTTCTTGTCCTGAAAGACACCGCCCTGATTTGTGTTTGCCACAACTGGGCTCCTACAGATACCTGTTGGCTCTGGTGGCTTTGGTGGGGCAACCGGTATGTCTACACGACCAAGATCGGGACGCGCTTAATTTTTAAACCTTCTTTACTATTGGCGCTAGTAGACAACGACAAAAAAAAGAGGGGTGAATTCCTCCACCCCTCTCGTTCTTACTCCTTATCCTCGCAGCGCTCGCGCTTCTTCGCTTCGCGGCTTCTTTTCACTGCGACGTCGTGAAGCAGCGGCTCTACCTGTTGCAGATGCTCCAGCGCCTTGCGTCCGGTTTCATTCTTCTCAACCAAGCGTCTGTGCGCAAGAACCGCTGCGGCGGCGACGTCGGTCACAAGAATGCTACCCGTTGGCACATCATCCATCGTCAACTCACCGATCATGATTTTGACCAGCACATCGACTCTGTCTTGAGATTCGCGCGTGTAGTTCATCAGCTGTCTCATCGAGCGTCCATTGAGTGACTGCAGCTTGGTCGACATAATGGCTTTCACCACAAAGCGACCAGCCGCTTCCAAATCAACACACGGAATGTCGATGTTCGGGAATGCGCCCTCTGCATCAAACCAGGTGGCGAACTTCGGCAGTTCATCCAATTCCGTCGCTTGATCAGTCAGTTTGCCGTACTTCTTAGCTTCTTTCTTGAAACCAAGATTTTCCAGCGCAAACCGCACGATCTTCGCTCTAATGTATGGAGGCAAGTGAGCTTCCATCTCGATGCGACCTTCTTCGTCGGCGGTGTAGATTGTTTCATTCGGGAATTTGTTATCCCGACCGTAGCGTCTAAGAATTGGTCCATAGAGCGCCTTGAAAGTCACAATCATACAGTCGAGGAATGCTGGACCAGTCAGCAAAATGCCGCCGGAAATATCGGCGTTCATTTCATTGAGCGTGTCGGCAAACACCTTGCGCAGAACGGTTATCGTCTTCACTTTCTGCTCGCCCACCATGATGTGCGGAGTGGAGAGTTTCAGACGACCTCTTTCGCCTTCTGCCTTTTTGGAGGCGGTCACGAGTGCTCTGTCGACAACGTCAAGCAACTCTTGTTCCAGAGACGGGCCGCCATCCTTGCCCTGAATGTCTGCAAAAATGTCATGCATAAATTCGTGAGCGAAGATAACTTTGACAAACGCCGTGATCTTTTCCATGTTGAATGGAATGTTCACTGCGTGCGCCGCATCCGCTCCGCTAGGACCACGAGCCTGAATGGCTTGCGCAGGAAGAGTCGACGGACCATCAGCTTCAAAGCGGCATTTGAACTTGCCGCCCACGGTCATCGTGGCCAGCAAGTTGCGACATGTATCGCCGCACTTACCACATTCCTTGCTGATGAACTGATCAAAGCAACCATCGATGAATTCATCGATTGAAGCTCTTTCCTTGACGAAGAAACGATTGCGATCTTGCGAGAAGATATCAGCCCATACCCACATTACGTAGTGAATGAGCATCAACTCTTGGTCAATCGCTTGTGCCGCAACTTCGATGAGCATTTCTTCCGGCAGTTGAGGATACATGCCTTCCAGCATGAGCAACAAGCCGGGAAGAACTTCTCGATAGAGTTCTTCGGCAGTTCGTCTCTGCAGCTCCAAGCTAAGCGCAGCAGGCTGCAATTTGCCCATGCGCTTGAAGTCCTCAATTGGCTCTTTGTCCAATTCGAGAATTGCATTCTTGAGGACTTCATTGGTACCGGCTTCTTCAAGACACTTTTTCAGCTGTTCTTGATTGCTGCCAATCTTAGCGACATACTGAAACTCACCTTTCGGATAAGCAAATCTTCGCGCCAACGCAGGCTCAAGTTTGCCATCGGCCAGCTTGGACTCAACTCCGCGCGCTTGTTCAAAAAGCGTAGCGCCGAGTTCTTCCTCGTTGGAACGACGAGCGGATTTCATTCCATCCGTGTGAACACTCGAAGGGGTTGGATTCGGCTCACTGACGTTGCCGCCGGCGATTGCTTCGATGATGGCAATCTGCTGATCAACTTCTTCCATCCAGCTGAACAAACGACGCTTGGCTGCTGCTTTCAAAGCATGTGGTGTCGGATACGGGAAGTTTTCTTCACCTGTACCAGGAACCTGAATCAAGTTCTGTCCTGATCTGCGAGCATCCGCTCCCAGTCTGCCGTAGCCTGGAAAAACCTCACGAATTTCTTGATAGATATCGAGAGCCTTCTGGCGTTCCATCTTCAGCGCAACCGGCACTTTGCCTTTCGCCTTTTTCAGCTTGATTGCCGGGCCGCGAGCGCTTTTCTTTTCTCGGGCACGTCTTTCCAGATCAACTTTGATGATTCCGGTCAGATTCTGGCGCCACTCTTTGCTGGGTTGTTCGCTCGAACCGCCTTGTGCCTTGAGTTGGCCATTAAGTGCCAACAACAGGGGGTTATTAGAAATTGTGTTTCTGTTGGTCATGTTTGGTTACCTTGCAAAGAAAAAAGCCCGACCGGAAAAATCCAGTCGGGCTTGAGGGGGAAACTCTTCTATTTAGTTGTGATTACTTGTAGCGTCTAAGAATTTCTGTCTCTTCAACGCCGTCTATTTCTTTGAAGTGTCCGTCGATGACGTAGTCGGCAAGTTTTCTCATTGCCGCAATGTCACTGTCGGATATCCGCTTGCCTGTGAGCTTTCTCGTCAGGTCGCGGCAAAGTACGTCTGCGGCAGCCATCTTCACACCGTCATATGGAGTTTGATTGGCGTACTGGCAAGTGACGTATATGACGATCAAATCTTGAATCCGCTGCGACAGTTCAACCATTCTCACTTGTCTATCAGCGAGCTTGAGTTGATGTTTGACCATGATCAAACTAAGCTCCAGTGCAGCTTTGCTCAATTGGTCGTTGGCAAATTGAGCGTGCTTAACCAAACGCTTGTCCATATTTTTGGCTCGCTCTGGCAACTTGAACAGCTGTCCCAAAAACCAGAAGCTGTAATTGAAAATCTCGCGACGCAGCTTAAACACGTGCACAGGATTTATTGGATTGAATGTCTTCAGTCGGCAAATTTCCAGGCGTTTAGCAATAGGCGCCATAAACGACAAACCATGCTCCTTTACCAGCCCTTTGAAGAAAGCCATGCACAACATTTCGCCCTCACCCTCGTAAATACAGGGCGCAAGAAAGTCGTGCAGGTTATCGCCAAATTCGTGACCAACAAGGAAAGATCTGCCGCCGTGAGTCTTCATCACATATTCAATTGCGACTTCCTTCTGTGCTTCGCTGCCAAAGATCTTGGCAATGATGCACTCGAGTTCGCCTCGATATCCTTCGTCCAACAGTGTTGAACACCAGGTTTCAAGCGCATCGCAACCAATTATCAAAGCAGCCGTGCGAGCAATTCTTCTCTTGACCAACTCGCGTGTTTCGATGGCAGCGCCATATGTTTCACGATATTTCGCCCAGGGCATGATGCTCTTCAACATCTTGCGCAATACGCCTGATGCATTTGCGCACAGAGCAACACGCCCTCTGTTCAATCCGTGATACGCAATGGTAAGGCCATCGCCGTGCGGCGGGACAAGAAGATTTTCTTTCGGCACAGGGAAGTTCCTGAAACGCAGACCGTTGTTGTGGGCGCGCCTCAAGGCATGCAATCCGTAATGAACAACTTCGAAATTCTCGTTGTGTTCATTGGGCAACTCGACAATCAAAACAGCCGGCTTGCCGTCGACAAGACAGACAACGCCTATTGTTCGTCCCGGCAGTGCGTTTGTAATAAACAGCTTTTCGCCGGTGAGCAAATAATTGTCGCCATCTAAAACGGCTGTCGTCTTAATTGCTGTCAGGTCTGAACCTGCGCCGGGCTCGGTCAAAGCAAAACCGGAAAGCGCTTCGCCGCTAGCCAGCTTTGTCAAAAATCTTTGCTTCTGTTCTTCGTTGCCAAATGTGCGCACTGGGTCTACTGCGCCGATGCAACCATGAACAGAGGACATTCCGGCAAGTGTGGGCTCGCCGTATGCGGACATCCGCTTGAGATAATCCATAAATTCGCGAACACTCAGTCCTTGTCCGCCAAACTCTTTGTCGATTAACAAGCCCCAATAGCCGGCTTTGCCAAGCTCGTCGATTAGGCTATCGCTGAGTTTGTCTTGCTCGTTATAAAGAGCACCGCGCTGTTTGTAATTCTGCACAGTGACAATCGAGCGACTAAATGCCTCGTTGATGTACTTGTTTTCTACGGGAGTGGAATTAAACTTACTGCCTTTTATCCGACGCCAAACCGCCCTATGAACCGGGCTGTTGGCAGTGCGATATTGTTCGGCAAAAAACTTTTCTACGTCGTCGTCTGCGCGATCGACGGCACCTGTGCGTTTGGCTTCCTCTTCGGATTTCCCGCCAATCCGCAACATATCTTCTGCAAGACTCTTTTCGTTGTTATCAACCATTGTCTTCTCCTTTGCGTCATTCTGAGCAAAGCGAAGAATCTCACGGCTTTAACACGTGAGATTCTTCGCAAAAGGGCGCATGCAATGCGCCCCTACGCTCACAATGACTGCATCACGGCACTATAATCTGCACGTTACCCGGCAGAATCAAGCCAACTTCGTTGGCGCCTTCGCGCAGATGCGGATAGAGACTCGGTTCTGCGCTTTGGCAAACGCTGCCGATAGCCTCAATGCCCTGCTGGAAGTTGTGCGAGCTCTTGATTCTTTGGTGTCCGTTGTACCAGACACGTGCATACTTGGTGATGTCGCCACCGCCACGTCTGCACCAGCGAGCAAACGCTCCGTAGAAGATTGTGGCATTCCAGTGCACGCCGCCTCTATCGGATTCACCGTTGTAGATTTCCTTCATGTGGCGAGTTTGGTGAGACTTGCCGATGACGGGATCCTTGTACTCGTACTCGCCGATTTCCAGGAATGGATCGCGCAAGCAGTAGCCCTGAATCTGAGGCATGAAGATGCCTTTACCGATTTGGAAACCACCAACCTCCTTCGTGGCGCCATGTTCAATGGTCCAGTTGTTGGAAACAAGCGTTACCACTGCCGAGATAAAGTCGCCGAATGCTTCCATTCGTCCGCCTTGCTCGCCGTAGTAGTCGTTGTTCCATGAGGGAAGTGTCATGTTTTCAAAGCCGTGGCCCATTTCGTGAGCTACAACGCTTAGCAGGATGAAGGTCTTGAAGATCTTCTTGCTGGCGTTACCGCAAACAAACATGTAGCCATTCCAGAACGCGTTGTCATATTCACACTTGCGTTTGTCGCCGGTGTTTGAGTAGTGTCCTGAGGCTTTGATTCTCATGCCCTTGCCGTCAAGGGAGTTTTTGCCGAAGACATCCAGAAAGACTTTGCGCACTTGTCCGGAAAACTTGAACAAGGAGTCCAGGTCTTCATCGGCCTTGGTTGGCGTTTTAGTCTCGCTGCAGTATTCCTTTCCAGGCAAGTCGGAGTCGCAAACTGCATCGTAGATAAATCTCTCGCCGGTGCCATTGCCCTTTTCTTGGCTAGGCGCACGACCGGTCAGAATCACGAATTGCAGTCCGGCGATAACGCCGTCGATGAAGCCCAACTCACTTGGTTTATAAACGCGCTTGTAGAACTTCATGCCAAGTTCCATTTCTTTGCGCATTGCCTCAGCCTGTTCATAGGCCGCCAGAGTTTGCGAATCGACTTTGCCGATGAACTTGTCTAGGGCAAGCGAGAAGCGACTCTTGCGACGCTTGAATGGTTGCTGAAGCATTTCAAATGTTTGAGCGTACTCAGTTTCCTTGTCCGCTGTGAGCAAGTCGGCGAATGCTGGGTTCTCCGGGGAGCTGTAGGTCAAGGTGTTGAGCATGAACTCAGGTATAAATCCGTTCAGATAGTTGCTCATAGTTAGCCTCCTGGCTCACGCACGTTGGTGAGCTAAGTAAGTGGAGATAAAGAAAAAGCCGGAGCACTAAGAGCACCGTTGTTCGGTGCGCTACGTGTTCCGGCTTACGTTGTGCTAGCTTCTGCCAGCGTGCGATTTTCCGTCAGCTACGAACCAGGCTCAAACTGGAGTCTTGGTCGCGCCATCGTCTTGAATGGTCAAATGCTTTGAATGACTGTTTGGGTTAGGTGGGGTTACTTCAATAAGAACTACAAATAGAATTTGAAACTAAATCGCATTTTCCACCCTACTAAATAGAAACTCTTTACTTCAATTGAAATTCCAATTATCTAGAAGTAAAAAGGTTCGCGATAACTCACGCTAGCACCACATTATGAGAGTGGTATCATTCTTGATCTCTCTTGGCTTTTTCGTGTTTCTTTTCCGTTTTTTCGCAACGAGCAAATTGCAGTTTTCTAGGCCCACCTTACGGCCCAGGAATTTTCCCACCGATAGAGAGCTTTTTCTGCTTGAAACCCAAAAATGGGCCATTTTCGCGATTTTTTGGAGAGCCACTCAAAGCCTCAAACTGGCTTCGCTACTGGCCTAGCTGGCCTATCTTGGCAGCCTAGGGGTAAAAAAATTCGGGACCGACGGGACTCGAACCCGCGACCTCCTGCGTGACAGGCAGGCGCTCTAACCAGCTGAGCTACGATCCCAGAATAGATTCTGAGCAGGGGAGGAAGTATATCACATGACTATTTAGTCTTTGACTGAACCGGCATCAACAAGTAACGGTAGTTTTCATCGTTGTCACCTTTGAAGATTAGCGGCTTCAAAGATCCGGTCATTTCCAAACGCACTTCGGCGCTTGTCAGTTTCTGCAAAACTTCCACTACATAGCGAACGTTAACAGCGACATCCAAAGCTTCGCCTTCATAACGCATCGGCACTTCGTCTTGTGCGCGTCCAACATCAGGTGTGTTGGAAGACACTTTCAAAGTCTCGCCATCAAAGTGCAAGTTGATCAGGTGTGTGCGCTCATCAGACATAACAGCAACGCGCTCTACAACCGACATCAAGGCTTCGCGCTCGAAGTGGGCTAGGTGAGTGTAGTTAGCCGGGAAAAGCTCCTGATAGCGCGGGTACTCGCCGCCAATTAGGCGTGTGCTCAGGTAATGCGAATCCGTTTCGAAAGTGATTTGCCCGCTCAGCATCGCGATGCGCACTTCCGGTGATTCCTTAACGTCGAGTAATTTTGTCAGTTCAGCACAAGCTCTGGCTGGAACAATTGCCTTCAAGGTGACTGGACGATCCATCGTGGCAGTTGTCGATGTAACACCGCCTTCAGCTTCTTTCTCGCTTTCTCTGCGAGCGGCCGGACTTGAGACATTGAGTGTGTCTTTTCTATGCGCGAGTCTGGATGCGTCAGTTGCTGTGGCTTCAAAAGAACCATCGGAAAGCAACAAGTAGACACCGCCTAAAATGCTGGCAGCGTCATAACCGGCAGCAGCAAAGGCAGTTTGAGCAATCGCTCTTTTCAAAACTTCGGACGGCATAACAAGCCCGTCTGATGAGCGTGAATCAAGCACTTTTGGAAAATCTTCTGCAGCCAAACCGGAGATGTTGAACTTTGAACGCTGGCAGGTGACAGCTGTCTCATGTTCGGGCGTGACTTGAATTGTGACCAGGTCATTGGGCAACTTTGCTACAACTTCCAGAAGTTTCTTGCCCGGCAAAGTAACGGCGCCTGGCTTATAGACAACAGCGGGGCACTTGGTCTGAATAGCTAAATCCAGGTCTGTTGCGGTAAAGCGCAATGTCACATCATCGATTGATTCGATAAGAACATTGCTTAAAATCGGCTGAACAACACGAGTGGCGATTGCGCTGCTGACGTCCTTCAGCGCTTTAACCAATGCGTCCTTCTGGATAGCAAAATGCATAGCTATATCCTCGGCAAGAACTCTATGCCTGAAAGGTTACTCCTTTGGGAAGCTAATTTCAAGGCAGGGTGCCTTCTTTGGTGAAACGGTTCTGGACGAGGTTACTAGATCTCTATAAATAGGAGTAAGAGGGGAAGCCGATTTCTGTAGATAACCGATGGACGACAAGCCAGTATTGGATCACCCCTGTAGAAAAACAGTTGGCCAAGAGATCGATCTGCCAATCTTGTCTTCTTTGGCAAAATCCTCGGCCGACAAGAAGCTGACAGTCAAAACACAGGTTTTCTACAAGTTTTCGACAAGCACTCAAAGGCTCAACTGGTGCCTGATTTGCTTGATGTCTTGTGACAGGGCGGCATCTTTCGAAGATTCTTCTTTTATGCGCTTGTGCGCATATAGAGCAGATGTATGTTTGCGATTACTGAAAGCTTCGCCGATCCTTGGAAAGCTCATGTCGAGAAGTTCATGCGCGAGGTACATGGCGATATGTCTTGGTAGAGCAAGGTGTTGTGATCTGTTTGTTGAACGCAATTCACTTACTTCAAGGCGATAGTGCGATGCGGTTGCCTCAAGTATTTGATCGAGAGTAATAATTTTCTTGGACTTTGGCGGACCGGATGGCTCAAGTACTTGTCCGGCCATGCCGATGTTTATCGGTGCACCGGTCATGCGCGAATAAGCGGTAATGCGCAGCAGTGCTCCTTCTAATTCACGAATATTTGTTGTGTAGGAGCTGGCAATAAACTCAAGCACATCAGCAGGTACAGCCAGTTTTTCCAGCTGTGCTTTCTTGCTCAAGATGGCCAAGCGCGTTTCTAAATCCGGAGTTTGAATATCAGCAATTAGACCCCATTCAAAGCGGCTCTTCAAGCGGTCTTCAAGACGAGCAAGCGCTTTAGGCGGTCTGTCACAAGAAAGAACAATTTGCTTGTCGTTGTCTTTCAACGCATTGAAAGTATGGAAAAACTCTTCTTGCGTCGCTTCTTTGCCTTCTATGAATTGAATATCATCTATAAGCAAGACATCAATCTGTCGATAACGTTTGCGAAATTCTTTCATTCTGTCGTCGCGAATGTAACTGATGAGTTCGTTTGTAAAAGTCTCGCAACTCAAATAGCGCACGACCAATTGCGGGTTGGATCTCAGCAATTGATTGCCGATTGCTTGCATGATGTGCGTTTTTCCAAGACCAACTCCCCCGTATATGAAAAGCGGGTTATATGACTGACCTGGTCTTTCGGCAACAGAAAGTGCTGCAGAATGTAGAAAGCGATTGTGGGATCCGATAACAAAACTATCGAATGTGTACTTAGCTGAAAGATTTGACGAAGTTACACGCGCGTTAAATTGCGGTTGCGCCGGAACGATGAAATCAGCCGGTGGAGCGGCTTTCAGCGCAGGCGCAGAGCTGGATGCAGACAGCGAAGCAATAGAACCATTATAAGAATCTTGCTCGAGGCTTGGATCAATAACAACCTTGAGTGCAACTTTTTTGCCGACTATTTCAGCAATGGCGTTCACGATTATTTCGATGTATCCAGAGCAGACAAAAGTTTTTGTGCCGTCATTTGGAACGCCCAAGATAGCTTCATCTTCGGTTAAGTCCTGAAGCTGTGCCACATCTACGCCCATCTTGAATGACGGGTGACTGAGCTTTTGAGCAAGAGATTTCTTGGCCAATTCCCAGATCTCAGGCGCTGATAGTTGGACTTTCCCGCTCAAACTTTATGTTTTCCTTAATCAAAAGGCATTTGACGGCAACTCGATCAGATAACAGAGTAAGCCTTTAAACTAAGGCTGTGTCTCGGAAATATTTAACCGAGTCCTTATAGGACTGCCAAGAACAATGTTGCCTGAGATGATAGCATAAGTGACTAACTTGTAGATCACTAATATATTTAAGCAATAGCTCTGCCAGTATTTGGCAACTAGTACAAAGGACACTGTAATGAAAAGAACTCTCAGAGGCTCAAAAACCAAAGCCAAAAAAGATAGCGGCTTCCTGAAGCGCATGACCACCAAAGCAGGCAAAAAGGTACTCAAAGCGCGCCGCGCCAAAGGCCGCTACAAACTCTCCGTCTAGGTTTTTGTGCTGCCGGAAGAAGAGCGGTTGCGGCGAGCAAGCTTGTTTAAGCGTGCCTATGCAGCAAGAAAATTCGTAGCTTCTCCGGCAGTGACGTTGTATGTCTTGCCTCGGCAAGAACGCAGCCACGAAAGATTGCCGTTTGCCGGTTTTGTAGTTAGCAAAAAAGTTCACAGCAAAGCAACAGAACGCAACAGATCAAAACGTAGGGTGCGTGAAGCATACAGAAGAGTACGGCTGGAGAAACAAAGTCTCAAGCAATGGTACGCAGTAGTCTGGCTGATCAACGAACAAGCAGTAAGTGCCGGCTTCGATGAACTCGTTAAAACAATGAGTGAAGCAGTTGATAAAGCAGACAAGTCCTTCGGTAAAACGAAACGATGAAAGAACTATTTTTGCTGGCAATTCGTTTTTATCAAGCAACGCGCTTGATGAGACTGCCGGCGTGTCGCTTTTATCCGAGTTGTTCTGATTACGCCAAGCAAAGTATCGAAATGCACGGCGTCCTCAAAGGCGCAACGCTAGCCGTATTTAGACTCTTGCGCTGCCAGCCTTTTTGTAAAGGCGGCACAGACTTTCCGCCGACACGTACCGTTGGCGTAGGGGCGCATTGCATGCGCCCGTTCAATGTGACCGCACACAAGTTGTTGACCGAAACAGTGGGGAATCCATAGTGGATATTACATACTCATTCATGTTGCCTGTCTTGGAGGAAATTGCCAAATTCTGCCATAGCTATGGCTGGGCAATTGTCTTTCTGACGATTCTAGTGCGCATTCTTGTTTATCCGCTTGTTGCAAGCTCGACTCGCTCAATGCAGCGCATGTCGCAATTGCAGCCGCAATTGAAAATAATTCAGGACCGCTATAAAAACGACCCGGAAAAGTTCCAGAAGAAAGCCGCAGAGTTCTACCAAAAGAATCAAATTAACCCAGTTGGTGGTTGTTTGCCAACATTGGTACAACTTCCAATTCTCTTTGCGCTCTTTGCAGCATTCACCGGACCGCCGTTTGGTGACAAAGCAATCCCAGTAAAAATTCACGTTGTCTCGCAGCAAGATGCAGCACAAGTAAAAAAAGCGGAAGTCTCCGGCGGCAATAGCGCTTATGTTAGTCGGGAAGGCAACCTGGCTAAAGTAATTGTTTTCCCGGGCGACTCAACGGTAGTTGCCGGTGATCAAATAGTATTCGGCACAAGAGCCGTTGATGGTACTTTGCCTAACGACTTCAAGGTCGAATGGAAAATTACAGGCGATGCTCACGGAGCAACTGTCAACAGTGACGGTACGGCAGTATTTCCGCAAACAGGCGATGTGACTGTTGAAGCAATGGTTCCAGGCATTGCCAAATCCGAAAGCTTTGGTTTCATCAGCAGTCTGGGCAAAGTCGCCAAAGGACTGGATCTATTGAAGCCGGCTAACTGGGATAACCTATTCTTGATTTTGATGTTCGGAGCCACCATGTACCTCTCGCAGAAGTTGATGGTGCAACCGCAACCGGCAAATGCTGATCCCGAACAAGTAATGATTCAAAAGCAAACACAAAGAACAATGCCTATTGCATTGACCGGTATGTTCTTCTTTATACCGCTGCCCTCAGGCGTGTTTCTTTACATGGTCATATCCAACATCATTCAGAGTTTGCAGACATGGCTCATCATGCGCAAGCCTGCTCCTGCGATAGTAGATGTCTTGTCCGACGGCCCGCCGGCGAAGTCGTCCGAGAACATGGAAGGCACTGTCATTGATGTCATCGAGACCAATGGCGAAACCGGAGAAGGCAAGAAGAAGAGCAAAAAGAAAAAGTCACCGAAGAAAGAAGGTGGCTAAAGCCAGCTCTAACCAAGTAAACTAAGCAAACCTGATAAGGAAATTTAGTGATGTCAGAAGTTGCCCAAGAAAACCCCAAAGAACATCTAGAGAAAATACTTTCGATATTGGAAATCCAGGCTACAGTCAGCGAAAAGCCTGTCGACGAATCAACAACCTGCTACCACATTGATTGTCAGGATACAGACGCCAAACTCTTAATCGGCCGCAAGGGACAGGCGCTGGAAGCTCTGCAATTCTTGCTCCGTCAAATGTGTCGCACGGGCGCGGCAGAAGAAGCTCATATCATTATTGATGTAATGGACTATCGCTCAAGACGTGAACAATCAATTGTCGATCGCGCCAAGCGCGGAGCCGTTGCAGTCTTGAACGGCGAATACGAAGAATACGAATTACAGCCGATGAGCGCATTTGAAAGACGCCTCGTCCACAACTATTTGCAAGAACACTTCCCCGATCTCGCCTCGCACAGCCGCGGCATGGGTCCAAACAGACACATCGTCATCAGCTACTCCGGCGAACCCGCCGAAGGCGAAGTCCGCGAACAACCAGTAGAAGAAGACGACTTCCACGCCGATGAGTCGGAAGCCGAATTAAACGGGGAAGAATAATTCTCCCGCTTTTGTCAAACGGAACCACTGTCCCTTTGCCCTATGTTCTCTGTACGCGCATTGCATGCGCCCTTAATCACACCAATCAAGACACTTCGCGCGTCCTAATCGGCCGTTCACGTAGTCGGTGAATCCCAAATATTCCGCCTTCAGTTGCTTCCGTCCAATTGGCCCTCTAAACGGCAAAACCAACGCATGACGAAGTAAATGTCCTGCAATGGAAAGTTGCGCCGGCCACCTCGAAGTACCCGTCAAATACCTTCTGAAGAACAACAACCGATTTCTAGTGTAATAATACGCGCGCCAAAAGCGCCGTTTGCCTTCGGTAGACGCTCCGCCAACGTGCTCAACTTTCGCTGCTGGTACAAGTAGACATTTCCAATTCGCTAGGCGAATACGGTGGCACAGATCAGTATCTTCGAAATAGAGAAAGTAGTCTTCATCAAAAAGCCCTGACTCAGCCAAAGCAGATGCACGCAAAAGCAAATTGCTTCCTGATAACCACTCACAGTCAACAACGGTTGCACCATTCGGCACGTCAGGACGCAAATATGTTTTTGCTTTTTTAAAGTCAATTTCGCCGCGCCCGGAAGCGGCGAAAGTCTCACCGGCGCCTGTTAACACCATGCCGCTCAACGCGCCTGCTTTATGATTCTTCTCTCCGGCATCGAGAAGCAACTCCAGGCTGTCCATTCCAACCTTTGTATCGTTGTTCAAAAGCCAGATCCATTCAGCGCCTTTGTCCAAGCAATATTTGATACCGGCGTTACACCCTCCGGCAAAGCCTTGGTTTTCCGGCAAGCGTAAAAGTTCAACTTCCGGATATTGGCGACTGATAGTCTGACCGTCGTCCGTTTCTGAGCCATTGTCGACTACAAGGATGCGAAAATCCCGGAAAGTCAGCGCCCGTAATGAATTCAGGCACGCCAGGGTATGCTGCAGCTCCTGCCAATGAAGGATCAGGACATAAAGTTTGCCGGTTTTGTTGATAGACATTTCGTGATTTCTAATCTAGGTCCAAGACAACTTCGGGTTGATAGTATAGATTGGTATTACTTAGTGCCCGTCTGGAGATTGTCTCATGGCAGAGTCTGATATTCCAACCAGTCGTCCGGGGGACGATAGCAACCCGGCTTCAAGAAGACGGGGGCACCTAAACAACTTCTTTGAAGCAATCAAGTTTATCAATGATGCTTCGGTAACCGAGTCGGTTCGCCAAAGATTTTCAGACTACGTATCAATTGGACTCGTTGTGCTTTGTGTATTGAGCTTGGTAGCCGCAGTTGCACTACCTGTTGCCGCTGGTCTCAAACTATTGCCGCTTTTATGTACGGTTGCTGCCGTTATTTTCTACATGGTCAATCGCATGGGCATTATCGTGAGCATGACTGCGCGCCAGGCTCTCATTGTCTGGCAAATTCTTATTGCATCATTCTGGCTCGGTGTAACAAGCTCGATGCTCGTGATGATGTCTTGCATCTATTTCTTAGGACAAGGCGCTGGTCATTAACATCCGCCACTTTGTCATTCAGAGCACCCCATTTTTGTCATCTTGTACGGTAATAAATAACGTCAAGTCAAATAGGGGCTTGACGTTGAATGAAAATCGGGCTATTCCT